>CAYPKI010000167.1:0-6286 GCA_964411265.1 uncultured Alcanivorax sp.
GGCCATGATGCTGCTCGCCGTTGTGCTGATCGCGGCGGTCCTGTCGCGGGCGCAACTGGCGCTGCCCGCGCCCGGTAACATGGGCTGGGCTCTGCTGGCCGGCGGGCTCTGGAGTTTCTATGTGATCGGGGTCTATTACACCTTCTCGCTGGGCGCGCCGGTGTCCGCTGCCATGGCCGCGCTCCGGGCGCTGGCCATTGCGGGCACCACCATTCTGGCTGTGGTGTTGCTCCGCGAAAGCCTGACGCCGACCCAGTGGCTCGGAATCGGGCTGATCATTGCCGGCATTGTGCTGACGCTGCGTGCCTGAAACGGAACAACGGATAGCGAACCTGATCGCGAATCTTCGGGGTCTCCGCGTTCGAGCGTCCCGATAACTCACCCGCCCGGGCCGAACACTCGCTGTTACGAAAGTCCCGATGCAGTCCAGGGGACTAGTACGCCCGACGCGCATCCGTGTTGATCTGAATCATGAAGCCGATCTCCGCCCGCTCACGCGCCCGAGTCGGGGGTAATCAACGGCGCCGTCGGCGTGGCCTCTCCCGTCGGAAGCAAGTGCGATTCGTGCTTGTGCTCGCAGAGCACGGATGCCTGGAGAGGATTTGGATGTCGGTGATGCTGTAACCTTGTTCCGGCAACGGCATCCAAGGCCTAGAAATGCCTGGAAGCAAGGGCCGCGAGGATGAAGTTTCAGGCGGAGAACGCTGGTGGCCGTCCTTCATTTTGATGGCCAAGACGACAAATCCACGAGAGCAAAACCATGTCGGCAACGCCAATACGGCAGCAGGGGACGTCGGACGCTTCGCGAAAGGACTCTGTCATTGAGGTGATGTTCCTCTTTCTTGCCATGGGCCCGGTCATTCTCTCCGCCTATGCGAGTTATATCACCGGTGACGGACAATGGTTTCAGCGTTCGGGCGCACTCATGGTGCTTTTCTCTGCGGCGGTGGAATATCATCGCCGACGAATGCCGCAACGGTCGGCGGGCGGACGCGACCAGGCAAAAACGGACCGAGCCTTTACGGCGGGTTGGGTGAGTCGCTTCTGGAAATCGATCCCCTATGTCTGTTACGCGTCGGTTTTCATCGGAACTCTGATATGGAGTTATGGTGACCTTCTGTTTTGAGTCAGGAGATCATGCGCTCGTTCCTGCAGCGCGGTCCGGCTACGACGGCGCGAGGACGCCGCCCTTGTGCCCGAGCGCCGTTTCAACCTAGTGTAGAAAACCCGATTTCGTGAAGTTCGCGGCCTGCCGGGCAGGCCATTCTGCCGGAGCATCAGTGATGAGCAACGAGCAAGGCTATACCCTGCCCAGGGTTTGGACCCCCGATGAGGAAAGCGGTGGCCGCTTCGCCGGTATCAACCGCCCCGAGGCCGGCGCCCGCTACGAGCAGGAACTGCCTGTGGGCCAGCACCCCTTCCAGCTCTATTCCCTGGCCACGCCCAATGGCGTCAAAGTGACGGTGCTGCTTGAAGAGCTGCTGGCGCTGGGCCATTCCGGGGCAGAGTACGATGCCTGGCCCATCAATATTCTCGAGGGCCAGCAATTCTCCTCCGGTTTCGTCAAAGCCAACCCGAATTCCAAGATTCCGGCCCTGTGGGATTACAGCGGGGGCGAGCCGCTTCGGGTCTTCGAGTCCGGCTCCATCCTGCTGCATCTGGCGGAGAAGTTCGGGGCCTTCCTGCCCACGGACATGGCGGGCCGGACCGAGACACTGAACTGGCTGTTCTGGCAGATGGGCCATGCGCCCCTGCTGGGCGGCGGCTTCGGGCATTTCTACGCCTACGCACCCGAGCCCATGAAATATCCCATCGACCGTTTCGCCATGGAAGTGAAACGTCAACTGGATGTGCTGGACCGCCGCCTGGCGGAAACCCGCTATCTGGCCGGCGACGAATACACCATTGCCGACATGGCCACCTGGCCCTGGTACGGCGCCCTGGCGCTGGACCGCGTCTACGACGCCGGCGAGTTCCTCCAGGTGCATACCTATGAAAATGTGCAGCGCTGGGCGAAGGAAATCGATGAACGTCCGGCGGTCCGGCGCGGCCGCATGGTCAACCGCTTCTGGGGCGAACCCTCGGAGCAGCTGCCCGAGCGCCACGATGCCAGTGACTTCGAGTTGCGGACAAAGGACAAGCTGGATGCGGCGGGCGAATCTTCGGACGAATATGTCTAGCAGGTTTTCCAACAGCCCACTGGATATACGTATCCATTGCATGGATTCCCCTGATGGAACTGGCGTTAAAAGAGTTAAAGCCGGCGGATTGCGCCGCCTGGATCGACGAATTCATCGCTAATTACCGTCGGTGGCATCCCGACTATAGGCCACCCGAGAAATCCGATCATCCGGCCGTGATCATGGTTGGATTGTCCACCGACGCCATTCATGATCTCGGTGATCCGGCAACCTTCTGGATGATTATCGTGCATGCCATGCAGTACTGGTTTTCGCCCGCGGAAGATTCTTTTGAATACCGTGCGATCAAGGGCTTCTTCATGACATCGGGGGCCATGGCGACTGACTGGGAATCGCCGGCTGTCGAGGGCATGGAGCGCGCCCGAAAGATCCTGAAGGAATGGGAGGAAAACGGTTAGCCGGAGGTCAATAGCTTCCACGCCTGAAGGCACTGCTCGTACTCTAAGCCCGTTTCCATATCCGTTTGCACCAGCCGGTGCTCGTGCCCCGGAAAGGCTTCCGGCGGCAGGTCGTCCAGGATTACGTAGCGCTCGCAGGGATGGTTCTCCAGCCAGGCATCGATTTCCCGGCCCCGTTCAAAAAGCATGTCCAGCATGGGGGTCTGATCCTGAATGACTCCCCGGGGCCAGTCCGCGATCTGGCTGAAAAGCTCTTCCAGACCCTGGTAATCGATGACCGCGCGCCAGCTGCTGGACATGATGATGCGACTGTTGGTGTCCCGGGCGAGCCGGGCAACGCGGGCCACCGCGCCCGGGTCCAGGCGTTGCAGGTCCCGGGCGAGTTCCCCCCGCGGTAGCTCGAGATAGTGCGCGGCCCGGGCGACCCGCCCGGCAGCCTCGCGGGCGTTTGGTACAGCCGCGCTCTCGGTGCTTTCCATCCACCGGAAGGAGTTGAGCACGCCGTCGATGTCGAGAAAGATCACGGCTTGCATGGTGGGGTGGTTCGTGGCCCGTATCCGGGGCTTTTCCGCTTGATCTGTCTCAGCTTAAAGCGGAACAATGCACCCGATGAAGTACCTTTTTGAAGTGCACATCAAGGACGGGCATACGGCGGAGGAATACGCCGAGGCCTGGGTGCGCGCCAGCGAGATCATCCAGCGTGCCCATGGCGCCCGGGGCACGGCGCTGCACCGCAAGATGGATGACGCCAATGTGCTGATCGCCATTGCCGAATGGGACAGCCAGGAAGACCGCGACGCCATGGAGGGCCAGCACAATCCCGAGGTGGACGCGATTATCCGCGGTGCCGCTCATCTTTGCGACATCCGGCCGTTGGGCGAATTCGAGGATCCGGAATGGGTGGTACTGCCGCCGGGCGACCACGATTCTGGTTCGTCCTGACCCACCGGCCTGCTATGATTCGGTGATTACCCTGATCACCATGGCCTGGCGGCTGTCGACCGTGCCGGAACGTGGAGAAACCTTATGGCTGCAAAGAACAGCCGAATCCCGCTGCTGACCGGTATCGCACTGCTGGTGGTTGGCGCCGGCGGTATGGGCTGGCTCTGGATGCAACAGGAGGCCACGCCCGCGCCGGGGGATGGACCATCCGGGGTCGTGCAGGTTTACAAGACCCCGCAATGCGGCTGCTGCTCGGACTGGGCAGGCTACATGCAGCAGGAAGGATTCAAGGTATCCGCCCGGGAAGTGGATCAATCGAAACTCTACAGCATCAAGATCGACGCCGGATTGCCGGAGGAGCTGGCGGCCTGTCATACGGCCTTTGTGAACGGCTATGTCATCGAGGGCCATGTGCCCGCGCAAGAGATCCGCCGTCTGCTGGCGGAAAAGCCCGACGCCACGGGACTGGCCGTGGCCGGTATGCCCGTGGGGTCGCCGGGCATGGAAATGGGCGAACGGCGCGACCCCTACAATGTCCTGCTCTTTGACGACCAGGGCAGCCGCGTCTATGCGCGGTACCATCAAGAGTAAACAGCCATCAGGAAAGGGTGACTCATGAAGGTATTGTTCCTCAGTGCCGATCAGTTTGAAGACACCGAACTGCTGGCGCCGATGTATCGCATTCAGGAAGCCGGCGGCGAGGTGGATCTGGCTTCGCTTAATGGCGGTGAAATCGTCGGCAAGCACGACTACAAGGTGGAAGCTGATCTCGCGGTGGTCCATGCGAAGGCGCAGGACTACGATGCACTGGTGCTGCCGGGCGGCAAGGCCCCGGCAGCACTGCGCGACGACGAGTCCGTACAGGCGCTGGCACGCGCTTTCATGGACGCGAACAAGCCCGTGGCCGCCATCTGTCACGGGCCGCAGATTCTGGTGTCCGCGGATGTGCTTCAGGGGCGCCGCACCACAGCCTACCCGAAAGTAGGCGCGGAGCTGACCGAGGCGGGGGCGGGCTATGTGGACGAGGCCGTTGTGGTCGACGGTAACCTCATCACCAGTCGGGTACCCGGTGATATTCCGGCATTCAACCGGGAACTGATCAAAAAGCTCACGGGCTGAGGTTGCGCGGCGCCGGCGGTCAGTTTTTTTGCAATTCGTCCGCGTATTTTTGCAGACCGCGGTCGATCACGGCTCCTATGGCTGTCCGCAGGACAGGGCCCAGAAATGGAATGGGTACCCGGGGTTCAAAGGTGATGGTGTAGTCCAGTCGGGTATGGCCGTTGTTTTCGGAAAACGCCATTCGGCCGAGGTGGTTTTTCAGCGGACTGCCACGGGTCACCTGGTATTCCATTGTTTCGTTGGGCTCGAAGCGGGTGACGGTTTCCTCGAATCCGGAGCCGACCACCCGAAGCGGCCAAACGCGGCGCACCGAACCCTGGCCGTTGGGGTTATTCCCAGCGGCGTCGACAATGCGCCGCGTGGGCGCGCTGATGATTTCGCCAAAACGCTCGTGGTCGCACAACTGTTCAAAGACCTCGCTCGCCGGGGCCTTGAAGGTCTTTTCAATCCTGATCGTTTGCCGGCTCATACGTTGCTTCTCCTGGTTTCGGGGCTGCACTGGTATCCCTGATCATCATCAGGCCCGTTCTCTCTACGCCCTGAAGCGCGTATCTGCGGCACTTTGTCGCTCGAAAAGGGGACCACAGTGTCCGTCGCAATACAGTACAACAGCTGCACGCTTCAGGCCACGCTGAGTGCGCAAGGGGTTTTCAAGAGCCTGCCAGCTCTTTGCCGGTATTCGCGGGGTTGGGCTTTGTAAACGCCAAACCGGATTTTGGGGGTGCCGGCACCCCGCCTGCGGCGGCGTGAATAGCGCGAGGAGCTTTATTCCGACTCGCGGTGAGGCATTTTGGGGGCCATTCGTCACTACCCGGGGGAAGCGTACAGCTCAGCGTACTGGCTCGTACCCTGAAAATGCGCAACTTTGAAACCACCCGGATCGCGGCGGCCGATTGGGCGGGTCTGATCATGGGGCTTTGGCCCCTGGGTGCGCTGCATAATCTGTTCCGGTTGCTGCTCGTCTGGGCCCGTTGCAGGAACCTGCGCCCAGGCTGGGTGAGCCGGCCGGGCGGCAACAGGCACTGGCGCTGTATCGCGCGCGGAATGCCCAGCGCTGTGCTCGATCCGGCCCTGATGAGGCCTGGTCGCCGACTAAGGCTGCCCGCTTGCCCTGTTGTCCTTTGCCATTGTCCCGGAGAATATTGCTATGGCTCTCAAGGCAACCGTATGCAAGGCTCGTTTGAAGGTCGCCGACATGGATCGTGGCTATTACGACGAGCATAGGCTGACGCTGGCCCAGCACCCGTCCGAAACGGACGAGCGTTTGATGGTGCGGCTGCTGGCTTTTGCTTTGAACGCCCACGCGGAACTTGCCTTTACCAAAGGTCTGAGCACCGACGACGAGCCCGAGCTCTGGCGGTACGGCCCGGCGGACGCGATCCGGCTCTGGATCGAGCTGGGCCTGCCGGAGGAAAGCCGTATCCGCAAGGCCTGCAATCGCGCCGAGCTGGTACGGATCTATGCCTATGGCGGACGGCCGGCCGCCGTGTGGCGGCACAAGATGGAAGGCAAGTTTGGTCGTTTCGGCAATCTGGAAGTCCGGGAGCTGCCCCCGGAGGCCACGCAGGCCCTGGCCGCCATGGCCGGCAAAAGCATGAACCTGCAGTGCACGGTTCAGGACGGCCA
>CAYPKI010000168.1:0-3068 GCA_964411265.1 uncultured Alcanivorax sp.
GTGCGGGCCAGCCTGAAAGCCCCGCAGGGCGCGGCCTGAAGCGCCCATCTGCTGCGCCTGGCCGCTCGGAAATGGGACCACCCTGTCCGTCAAAACCAAGCACACTACCTGCACGCTGCAGGCCACGCTGAGCACGCAAGGGGTTTTCAACAGCCTGCTAGTTACCGTCCTGCTCGCTTCCGGGTTCCAACGACCAACGCCATGCCGGGCCCAGATAAGGATCGTCGCACTCACCCGCGCGGGTAAAGCCCAGACGGTTCAGCAGATGCGTGGAGCCCTCATCACCGGGCTCCGTTATGGTCAGCACGGTCATCCGGGGATTATGATCACGGGCGATACCAATCAGGGCTTCCAGGAGGGGCCCGCCCACGCCCTGACGCTCACAACCAGGTGCAATGCGATAGGCGATTTCCACGCGTTCATGCGTATCCGGCGGGCCGCGAAAACCGCACAACGCTACGGGCTCGTCGTCCAGAACGGCCAGGTAACCAATCCAGGGTGGATAAAAGCCTGCGCGCGCATAGTGCTCTTTGCAGTCGGCGCAAAAGTCGCTCAGCGTCGGATCCCGGACCGTCATCATGGGGTCCCCGAGCTCTCCCCGCGCGCCAACTGTTACCAGTCTTATCATTGGACTCGTCCGGCCACAGTACGTCTGGCTATTTGAACGGTACCACAGCTTCAGCCGCTTTTCTGCCCTACCCGGGCGCAGCCGACAGCCCTGGGGGCACAAAAAAAGGGCCAGTCAGGCCCTTTTTGCACATCCCGAGCGAGGAATCATCGCATTCAGGCAGCAGCTGTGATGCTCTGAATATGCTCCTGAAGCTTTTTCTGATCATCACTGGGCTGGGCCGTCTGCAGCGCCATGAGCTTGCTCATGTCACCCTCGACCTTGATTTGACCGCTCATAAAGCCCTGCATGCCCGCCGACTGATCATTGTCGACGAAAATCCGGTGCGCCAGATCCACCGGCAGCGTCATGGTGGTGGGCGCGTCACTGTGATGGCCTTCCTCGATCATGCCGGCGACCAGCGCCATCTGCTTCTCACCCTCATCAGTGTCGGTCACGTTAATATTGATGATGAGGTCATGCAGCGCCGCCGGCGTTTCGATGTCCCCGGCTGCGTCACGCAGTTCGCGGACCTTGTCGAACCACTCTTTCGACATGAACTTGAATTCACTCATAAATATTCTCCTTGAAGTCAGAACAGGCTTCGACGCTCCCGTGCCGCACACGGCTAGTATTCAAACGAGCGTTCGAAACTCTCCGTACCCTAGCGGAGCCGACCCGAGCTGACAAGCACTCAATCCGCCAGCCGGGCACGTCTCCAGTCACCTTCGTCACCGGGTCTCAGTACAGGTAGTTGAACATCTTGCGCCGGTATTCACTTGCCATGGGGTCACCCTGGGGCAAGCAATCCAGCACTTTCAGCAGTCCTTTTTGCGCCGCACCGTCATTCCACTCGCGGTGATCGCGCATGAGCTGTAATAGCGCATCCAGGCCCTCGCGGAAACGACCCGAAGCGGCCGCCTGCAGGCCGAACGAATAAAGATCGCCCGGCTCCGGGTTGGCAGCCGCGATACGCTCGCCCAGTGTGCTCAGCGGCGGAATGTCCTCGCCCTCCAGCTCTTCCAGCAGCGCAAAGCGCGCCCGGAAGGGCCGCAGTGCCTCCACATCCTCGGTCACTTCCGCCAGTGCGGACTGAGCCTCCTCGGTGCGCGACTCGCCCAGCAGGTATTCCACCAGCGTCGCGCGGAGGCGGTGACGATCCGGTTCCTGCTGCAGCGCCTGGCGCAGCGCCTGTTCCGCCTGCTCGCCCTGACCCGCCTCAATGGCCTGACGCACCCGCTCGATGAATTCGTCTTCCTTGGCCGCGTCATCCTGCTCGCCGCCCAGAACCGGAGCCAGCCACTCGCGGATACTGGCTTCCGTCTGGGAGCCGTTGAGCTCGTTCGCCAGTCGACCCTGATAGACCAGCTTGAGATCCGGCACACTCTGAACGCCGAACTGCTGAGCGATCATCTGTTGCTGGCCCATATTCACGGTGGCCAGCACCAGCTTGCCCTGCTGCTCGTTGGCGATGCGCTCGAGGATGCCGCCCACTTGCTGGCTGGTTTCGTCAGCGGGGTTGAGGAACGCAAAAACAATGGGCATCTGCGTGGACTGCTCCAGCAGATGCTGCACATTCTGTTCGGTAACCTCGACGATGTACTGCGGGGGTGCTTGCTCCACCGGCTCACTCCTTGCTGATCGATTAATGTCGGTTTCGCGCGGAAACCGGAAGCTGGTTTTCACACAGTGCGTATTATGGGGGCACTGGACCCGTCTCCCAAGGCAGGAACGCGCCGGTGGTGCTAACCCGCAGGCACGAAAAACGACGCATCGGGCGTGAAATCGACCCCCGGGTCCGGGTATAAACCGTTTCCGGGTTTGGGGGCCTTGGGTCTTCCGGGTTCTCAGCCTCCTTTTGCCACTCAGAGACGCCACGGCAACCGTTTTTACCGCGACCCCAGCCGTGCAGCGAGCTTGGTGCTACTCGACGCCGCTCGGCTGACCCTGATGCCGATTCGCCCGTTTGCAGGCATCCGGTGCAGCTGGCGATCCCGGCGGCCGCTGATGATGCTCAATGTCACCGGACTGCTACGCAAGCTCATAAGCTCACCCTTGCATCAGAAGTCAGTCGCCAGCGCGGGCGGCATGAGCAGCACGAAAGCAGCGCCCGGCAGAGCACGCCAAGGGTGGGACAGGATCTGTTCACCAGCGAGCACGATCGGTAGAACGTAACGCGTCCGCCAGGGAGGCTTGCGTACCGAAGAGGACCGTCCATTCCTCCGCGCAAACGGTTTTCAACAGCGTTGTCCGGCACAAGCGCCTCATGCCCGGCCACCGTTGTCGTCATAGCGGGACGCCGCTCGCGCCAATTTCCGACAAGGCCCTTGTCCCTCAGGCCGCGCTTGCGTATAAGCAGGGCAAGTCTCAACAGGGAGTAGTACCATGAGCGATACCGGCGGCTATAGTACGCCCGCCTTCCGCAGGGTGGAGGACGTCTTTCGCCGCCAGCTGGACAAGG
>CAYPKI010000168.1:3078-6235 GCA_964411265.1 uncultured Alcanivorax sp.
GGTGGCGGCGCGGCCTGTGTCTATTACCGGGGCGAACCCGTGGTGGACATCTGGGGTGGCGAGCAAAACGAGGCCGGTGACCCCTGGGCCGAGGACACCCTGTCCGTGTCCTTTTCCACTACCAAAGGGGTCACCTCCACCCTGCTTCATCAACTGGTGGAAGAGGGTAAGCTTCACTATGACGATCCCGTCAGCAAGCACTGGCCCGAATTCGCCGCCAACGGCAAGGAAACCATCACTATCCGCGACATCCTCACCCATCGGGCCGGCCTGTTCGGTATCCGGGATCTGGGTCTGGACGCGGCGGATCTACCCGACTGGAACAAGGTCACTGCCGCACTGGCCGCCGCGCCCCCCAATCGGGATTACCAGCCCCACAGCGTCTATCATGCGCTCCCCTTCGGCTGGCTGATCGGTGAACTGATTTATCGGGCGAGCGGCGAATTCATTAGCGACCGGGTGCAAACAGCCCTCGCGCGGCCGCTGGGCCTGGACGGCTGCTTTATCGGCGTGCCTGACGCCGAGCACCACCGCGTGGCTGAGCTGCTTATCGGCCGGGACCCGGACGCGCCCAAACCGCCGGATACCCCGCAAAGACGGCGCAAGCGCAAGGTGCGCCGCGCGCTCAACACGAGCTGGAACCAACTGGGCGAGTGGGGCATGGTGCCGGACTTCTCCGCCTTCCTGGAATCGGTAACCATTGCCGATTTTCAGCCCCGGCTGCTGAACAAGCCCGAGTATCTGCGCGCGGCCATCCCGGCGGTCAACGGCGTCTTTACCGCGCGCTCGCTGGCCCGGCTCTATGGCGCGCTGGCGTGCGGCGGCGAACTGGACGGCACGCGCCTGCTCAAACCCGAAACCGTGGATGCCATCAGCGAACAACAGGTCTTCGCCCTGGATCGTTCCCTGTACGCGCCCATGCGCTGGCGTATGGGCTTTCACCAGCCCTTTGTCCTGCGCCACCGCCGACCGCGCCAGGCGTTCGGCCATTTCGGCTTCGGCGGCTCCGGCGCCTGGGCGGACCCGGCCCGGCAGTTGTCCGTGGCCATTACCGTCAATGCGGGCACCGGTACCCCCTGGGGCGACATGCGCATACTGCGGGTGGGTGCGGCGGCGTTGCGGTGTGCCGAGAAGGCCTGAGCCGACGTCCGCAAACAAGGCACGCGAACGAACCACAGAGATAGCAGAGAGCACAGAGGCGACGCGTGGCCGTCTCTGTAACCTGCTGTGCTGGCTGTGGTGCAAATCCAGCGCTTGAGCGGATTTCGCACAGCCAGCGCCGCCGCGAAAATGTATACTCCGCAGCCATGCAGGATTCCCCCGCTCAGGTGCTCGAACGCGTCTTCGGCTATCCCAGCTTCGTGGGCGAGCAGGAGACCATCATCACTACCCTGGTCGCCGGCGAAGACGCGCTGGTGCTCATGCCCACCGGCGGCGGCAAGTCCCTGTGTTATCAGATTCCCGCGCTCTGCCGGTCCGGCTGCGGCGTGGTGATCTCGCCACTGATCGCGCTCATGCGCGACCAGGTTAACGCCCTGCGCGAGCTGGGCGTGCGCGCCGGTTATCTCAATTCCACGCTCGAAGCCGACCAGGCCGCGAAAACGGAACAGGCCCTGCGCGACGGCGAACTGGACCTGCTCTATATCGCCCCGGAACGGCTCAACCAGCCGCGCATGCTCGATCTTTTGCATCAGAGCCCGGTGGCGCTCTTCGCCATTGACGAAGCGCACTGTGTCTCGCAGTGGGGCCATGACTTCCGCTCGGATTATCTGGAACTGGGCAAGTTGCACGAACAGTTTCCGTCCGTGCCACGCATTGCCCTGACCGCCACAGCCGACATGCGCACACGCGGCGAAATCGCCCGGCGACTGGATCTGGAAAACGCCCGGCATTTCATCGCCAGCTTCGATCGGCCCAATATTCAGTACCGCATTACCCAGAAAACCGATGCGCGCAAGCAGCTGCTCAAGTTTCTCAAGAACGAACACCCGGACGATGCCGGGATTGTCTATTGCCTGTCACGCAAGAAAGTGGAAGCCACGGCGAACTGGCTCCGGGAAAACGGCTTCAAGGCCTACCCTTATCATGCCGGCCTGCCCGGCGAGGACCGCAATCTCAATCAGGAGCGCTTCCTGCGCGAGGAAGGCGTGATCATTGTCGCCACCATCGCCTTCGGCATGGGCATCGACAAACCGGACGTGCGCTTCGTCGCCCACCTGGATCTGCCCAAGAGTATCGAATCCTGGTACCAGGAAACCGGCCGGGCCGGTCGCGACGGCGAACCCGCCACCGCCTGGCTCGCCTATGGCCTGCAGGATGTGATCAAGCTTCAGCAGATGCTGGAAAACTCGGAGGGGAGCGACGAGCATAAGCGTGCCGAACGCTACAAGCTCGACTGCATGCTGGGCCTGTGCGAGATCACCACCTGCCGCCGCCAGGTACTGCTGGAGTATTTCGGCGAACGCCTGGAGCAGCCCTGCGGCAACTGCGACACCTGCCTATACCCGGTGGCCAGCTGGGACGCCACCGAGGCGGCGCGCATGGCCCTGTCCTGCGTCTACCGCACGGGCCAGCGCTTCGGCGTCAATCACATCATCGACGTCCTGCGCGGCGCCGATAACCAGAAGATCCGCCAGTTCCACCACAACAACCTGTCCACCTGGGGCATCGGCACCGATCTCGACGCCAACCAGTGGCGCTCCGTCTTCCGCCAGCTCGTCGCCCGCGGCTACCTCAAGGTGGACGTAGACGGCTACGGCGCCCTGCATCTCACCGAAAGCTGCCGCCCCATCCTGCGCGGCGAGGAAGACGTCCACCTGCGCGAAGACGCCAAGGAAAAGCCCGCCACCGGCCCAAAAACCAGCCGCCCGGGCAAGGACACCGCCATCCCCGAGGAAGACCAGCCCCTCTGGCAGGCCCTGCGCGCCCGCCGCAAGCGCATCGCCGATGAACACGGCGTACCGCCCTATGTCATCTTCCATGACGCCACGCTCATGGATATGCTGGCCCGCAGACCCCTGCGGGAAAACGACCTGCTCTCGGTCAGCGGCGTGGGCGAGTCCAAGCTGGAGAAGTACGGGGCGGAGTTCCTGGAGGTGATTCAGGAGCATGAGTACCCGGAATGAGGGCGCCCCTTTTTGCCCGCTACCCCCTCGGA
>CAYPKI010000169.1:0-6212 GCA_964411265.1 uncultured Alcanivorax sp.
CGACTACATCACCGCCACTTACATTGCCCGATTCGCTTTTAGATATGCTTCCTTTCAAACCAACCCCTTTCCCTCCAGCCCCAAAAATCCCATGGGACTCTGATTTCCCTTCACACAGAACGCCAGAACCCCCACCGACTGTTAGGCCGCCTCCAGCATGGGCTCCAACTCCGTCTGTGGAGCATGTTGTATAGACCATACATACACTACCATCGGAGTCAACGGCAACGCTCGTGTTTCCTGATGCACCATGGGTACCTAGATGGTAACCCCCGCCAATGCCCAGTCTTACGTTCCATCCTTCTAAGCCATTGGGATCTATAGAGTTAACCGGATCGCTTAGAACGTAGCCGTACAAATTAATCTGCCCACCCTCAAACCGAATCGGATCCCGCGCCGTCCATTGGCCAGTCCGGGCGTCATAGTCCCTGGCGCCAAACCGCACCAAGTCCGTATCGGGGTCGTACAGCCCGCCTGCAAAGCCAAACGGCTGAAAGCCCGCATTGGTGTCCTTGGTCACCTTACCAAAGGGACTGTAGTCCATTCTCTGAACCACTTCACCCGTGCCGGCATTGACCACCAGGCGCACCGAGCCCAGGTGATCGGAGATGATCCGGTAGGTGGTGCCGTCCTTGATCATATAGGCAGGCACGTTGGGCTTGGAGCCATAGACAAATCGATGCGTAACAGTGCCCTGCCCGTCCGTCTGGGCCACGGGGTTGAGCCCGTCCTTGTAGAGCCAGCCCTTCGCCAGGGTGCCATTCACCTTCTTGCCCACCCGGCGGTTCCGGCCGTCGATAACGTACTCGATGGTGGTGCCGTCCGGCTTGACCACTGTCCGCAGGTTGCCCCGGGCGTCATAGTCATAGGTGGTAGTGCCTGCCGGGCCCGTCTTGCTCTCCAGGTCCCCGGCGGCGTTGTAGCTGTAGCTGGTATCGCCATAGCGCTCGAGCCGGTCCTGGGCGTCATACTCGGCTGTAACGCTGCCGTTGGGGCCCGTGTGGCTGGTGCGGTTGCCGTTGGGGCCGTACTGGTAGTCATGGAGCACACTGCCACCACTGCTGGTCACCTCGGTCAGCCGGCCGGCGTCGTCATAAGTATAGCCGTAGTCCGTGGTCGTGCCCTCAATGGCGCTGGTCTCCCCGGTGATCCGCCCTGCCCGGTCGCGTTCGTAGTCCGCGGAATACAGGCTGGTGCCGCTGGTTTCAGCGCTACGCTCACTGAGTTCACCGAAGGCGTTGTAGCCACGGCTGGTGGTGACGGTATCCAGAGTGGTGCCGGTGACGCCCGGATGATCCGAGGCACGGGTGATCGACAGCGCACCGGCACTGGTGAGCAGGCTGTCCTGGTCATAGCCGAAGCTGATGGCCTGGCCGCCCGCGGTGCGCTGCGTGACCCGGAAGCTGTCGTCATGGGTCCGGCTCACGGCGCCCGTAACCGGACCGCTCCATTGCGTCTGTGTGAGCAGTTGCCCATCGCGCTGGAAGCTCAGGCTCTGGCCGCCCGGCGCGTCGATGCCCGACAGCTGGCCGGTCTGGTTGTTATAGCTGTAGTTCCAGGTGCCCACGGGGGCGGTGACGGTGGCGCGTTTGCCCTGGGCATAGGTGGTGTCCACGACCGTGCCATCCGGGCGCTCTACCTTCGTCACCTGCTCGTCGGCATTGAAGTGATAGCGGGTCACGCCCGGCTCCCCGTCCGCGTCCGGCGGGTCATAGGTGGTGCGGCTGCCGTTGCCGTCATAGGTCATCACGTGCGCGGGCTGGCCGGGCGGCTCCACCCGGGTGAGCCGGCCCTCGGCGTCGTATTCAAAGCCAATGGTCTCGCCGTCCGGCCGGGTCTGTTCAAGGACCCGGCCGTTGGCATCGCGCTCATATTCCGTGGTCAGGTCAGTCGGGCCGGTGATGGAGGCGAGATAGCCCTGGTCCGGACCGTCGGTGGCATAGCTGAAGCTGGTCTCGCGCTGGGTGCCGTTCGCCGCACGGGTTACGGTACTCAGGCGACCCCGGGTGTCATAGGCATTCTGCGTAGCAGCGAATGAACCGAGTTGTGTACGCACAGGTCGCCCCTGGCCGTCGATCTCGCGGACGGACTGGCGTCCCTCCGCCGTCGTAGTCGTCCAGGTCTTGCTGCCGCCATCGAATACGGATTCCGTGGTTCGGCCGTTCACGGTGACGGATTCCGTCAGTTGCTCCGGCTCGGTGAGCGGCTCGCCCTCGCCCACGGTGGCCGTGCGGTCTCGCTCCACGGTCCGGGTCAGCCCGCCCGGCGTCTCTGTCGTTTCGCTTTCAACCACCGGCGCGGCCATACCAAAGCGCGGATCAGGCCCCTCGGTACGGGTTATCAAGGTGCCGTTTGCCCTTTCAATGGTGGTATCGCCCGCATCCGTATAGGTCCGCTTCCGGCTCGAGCCATCGGGGGCTGTTTCGGTATAAATCCGTTTGCCGTCCGTGGGCCGTTTCACGGAGAAAACGGACTCGCGCCCGGCGCCGCTGGTCATGGTTACGCTATAGTCATCCGGCTTACCGGCTCGCTCGATGTCCCAGCCGCTGTTTTCCGGTCCTTCATCCTTGATCAGGCGTCCCTTATCGTTATAAGTGAAATGGTTGGTGGCACCCGTTCGATCCGTGAACTCTGTCATAAGACCGTCGGAGGTATACCCCATGGACCACGCCCCGCCGGAGGTACCAGAAACATTCGCAAGTTGACCCTGATTATTCACAACGAGGTCCGTTCGTTGTCCGTCTGGAGCAACAATCGCCGTGGCCCGCCCTTCGGGATTACGTTCAATCAAAGTGGCGTTACCATCGCCATCTGTAACCTTGATTAGACGGCCTTCGGAGTCACGTTCGAACGCGTAGACTCGCTCACCCGTCAGCGTATTTTCCGTGTAGATGATGCGCCCTGCATCGTCAAAAATATAACGCCGATCATCACTTTTAGCAGCTACCCCGACCCTGTCGTCAGCGGTGACAGAGAAAACGCCAGAATTAATTCGACGA
Source organism: uncultured Alcanivorax sp. (assembly GCA_964411265.1). Lineage (GTDB taxonomy): Bacteria > Pseudomonadota > Gammaproteobacteria > Pseudomonadales > Alcanivoracaceae > SLJS01. The sequence continues at coordinate 3,000 of CAYPKI010000169.1, forward strand.
ATTCGGTCATCACGTGAATCTGCAATATAGACATCCCCCCGCGGGCCAAGCGCTATACCAGAGGGAATAAATAGCCTCGCATCGGCTGCTGGACCACCATCCCCCGACCCGGGCCCTCGCGAATCCCCGGCGATTGTCGTTACAGCATTGTCAGGGGTTACACGCCTCACCCTAGCGCGTTCAAAAGATGTACTGGTGAAATAAACGCTGCTATCCTCGCTCACCGCAATACTAGTCAAATAATCAAAATCCGCAGGAAATGCTCCGGCGATAATGGTCATCAGACCATCTTGCCCTACGCGGCGGATAACACTATATTCACGGACTCCACTTCGAGAATTGCTTATGTACAGCCGCCCCCGAGGCCCCAAGGCGACGTCCGTGGTTCTTCCGATCCCCACCTCAGTTGCAGGCGCGCCATCTGGTTTTAAGCGGACGCCGTAACGTTGGCCCTTTCCCGCAACGGTATCAATAATCCCGTTCCTTCGGACTTTTCGGACTCGATCGTTAATGCCATCTGCTATATAAAGACTACCATCCGGGCCAATGTCTATCCCTTGTGGATTAATTGCGGCCTCTTTTGCCGGACCACCATCACCATCAAAGTACCGTTCCCCATTTCCGGCAACCGTTTCAATTATGCCGCCGATTCCTATGCGACGTACACGGTAATTACCCCCATCAGAAACATAAATATCACCACCCGGGCCCAGGGCAAGATCGTTCGGAGAGTCAAGACTTGCCTGAGTTGCCGGGCCGCCGTCACCACTAAACCCGCGTTCTCCGTTTCCAGCTACAACCCGGATCGTACCATCAGGAGCTACCCTGAAAACGCGGTGATGGACCGTATCCGAGAAATACCAATGTCCATCATCAGCAACCGCTACTGCTTGTGGCTGCTTAAGATCCACATTTGTGGCAATTACATCATCCCCCAAAGAGTCACAACATGAGGTGCCACCTCCCGCAACAGTATCGATGATCCCGCTTGGTGAAATGTCTCGTTGCTTTGCATCACCCCGAATTAGAATATCGCCCTGCAGCCTATGGTCGATCGATAAGCTCCAGTTCGATACCGCATCCGGCACTCGAGCAGGGGATTTCAGTTCAACAGTCGAATTCCTGGATAAATCAAATCCTTGGCATCGCTCACGCGTACCCAGCACTTCCGCAGCATCGCCGAACTCCCCAAAGCCATTGTCGCCAGGCTTGTAAACACAGCCGTAGTGGTACGCCAGATCAATCTCGGCGCTGTTCCATCCATGAAGGGTTTGCCCAAAACCATTACGGCCATCCCAGGTAAAGGTGTATTCCGAACGATTTGGGGAGAAGCTCTTCTGTACCTCACGTCCAGCGATTTCGATAGTAACCTGGATGGATTGAAGGCTGTCGGGTACGTCACCGTCGCTCAATGGAATGGATACAGTATTCTCGGCTGCACCCTCAGCCCGGCTGCTTTTATAATGCAACGAAAATGGGGTACCCGCCACATCAATCGATTCACCTAATGACTGTTTCTGCGGGCTGATGGTGCATCCCGGACAGGGTGTTTCCTCGTCGGAACCTTCCGGCAAGGGCGCCTCAGGAATCTCGTTGTCCGGGCCTTCAGCGTCATCCGGAGGGCCGTACGGCCAATTACAGTCCCAGTTCGACAAATGAGTTGTCGTGAAGCGCCACAGACTTTTGCCGGGCTCATAGAGTTCGGCCAGGCGCATGCGCTCGGTATCGGTCAGCCCCAGTTCAGCGAGCTCGGCGTCCGTGGCGGATGCGCCGTCCCCGGTGACATCCAGCACGGCCCGGCCATTCTGCTCGTCCAAAATCTCCACGATCCGGCCATTGTCACTGGGCACCCAGTTTGCGGTATCGTTATTGTAATACCCAACGGGCACTGCTTCACCCGTGGGGAAATCCAGGAAATTCTCCACATAGAAGGGCACAGCCTGATTGAACCGGACATCCTTGCCCTGGATTTTTACGCCCTGCTCCAGTGCCTGATCCACGGAAAGGTTAATCGCGTAGGTATAGGCAGAAGCGGGCGGCAGTTTGCCAGGCATAGCTTCGGGGCCGGAGTCACCCACAGTATATTCCGTAGCGCGCACATCAAGCTGGCTGAGTTTCTTGGTGTCGCCTTCCGGAGTGGTGATCTCCGCTGTGGTGCCCTGGGGAAACATCAATGTGGCCTGACGCTCACCAGCGCTGTCGGACTGACCCGGCCCCCGGGCGACCTGCATGGCCTTGTCACTGGTGAGATCAATGCTGGTGACTTTGTCGGTGCGTTGCGTCATGACCACATCTTCGGCACGCGCCCAGTCCTGCCATGCCGGATTAAGCTTGCGTTGAACGGGGAGGAATCCGTCTTTTTGATACTCAACCGTTACCAGTCCGCCGCCATTAACAGCCATATCAAACTCGCCATCCAGGCGGGTTTTCGTGGAACCGTACTCGGGGTGGTTCAGAATGCTGATCTTGACGCCTGAAAGCGGTTCCCCGGCGCGATCCTTGACGGTTCCGCTGAGCACTGCCACTCGATCAGGGTCAATGGCGTCCGCGGCCACCTCCTGTTGTATCGGATCGGAACCGGTGTACAGGAAGGAGACGCGTTCTTTCATGGGGGGAGTGCCGTTAGCTGGCAATGACGGGGCCAAATCCTCCGGCTCGTCGGGGAAGTCACCTCCACCTCTGGCCTGCACCTCGGTGGTATCACTGCTGTTGCCGGCGGCATCCTCGGCGGTAATGGCAAAGGTGTCACCCGGTTGGGCCTTGAGCGAGGCGGTAAAGCTGCCGTCTTCCGTGGCCTGGGTGGTTACGGTTTCGCCGGTGCGCTGGTTGGTTACCTCGACAGTCGCACCCGCTTCAACTTTTGTCCTTTTTATGGCTCAACGCCAGAACAAAAGCGTAGAGCACGGATTCATGCCAGCAATCTTGAGCGTTCCCGATTCCGATGCAGTCAACTTGGTCTCGAGGCTGCCGGGTAAAACCTTTCTCAATAGGGCAGCCATCCGGCCAACAGCTTCCACGCCAGCACCGCCATCGGAACCAGCTGCATCAGGAAGAAGCTGAGGCGAAGCTGCACCAGCCAGTGATTGACGCCAATCCTGTGAACCACGCTCTGCCCCACCCGGGCGACCAGAACCCACAACTGATGGCCTAACAGGCTGTTGAAAAACCCCTTGCGTACTCAGCGTGGCCTGAAGCGTGCAGCTGGTGTGCTTT
>CAYPKI010000170.1:0-6183 GCA_964411265.1 uncultured Alcanivorax sp.
AGGAACCATGCGTCCACTTTCAGGGAAATCGGCGAGCCGCTCGACCGTGGCAAATAACTCATCTGCCCACTGTACCGCGGCATCGGGATTATCTTCTGCTATATACAGCGCTATATCCTCGACGCGCTCCAGCGCAAGCGGGGACCAGACGATGTTCATCGCGCCAGTTTGCCGAGCACCCGAGCTTTTGCGTCTTCATGCGCAATCCCGTCCCCGGAGGCTATCTGTTCTTCGGCCTTATATACATCTTCCAGCACTTCCAGGCGTTCTTGCATCTTTTCGTACTCGTGGACATCCACCAATACAGCAACGCCACGACCTCTCTGCGTGAGCACCATGGGACGCCGGTTTTTCTGAAGCTGCTGTATAAATGTGGCTACCCCTGCCCGGAACTCGGATAGAGGACGGATATCTTCATCCAGACGAACCCTTGACATGGAAATCACCTTCGTACGTTTGCTTGTACATTAGAGAGTACAACGACCCAGAGGAACAAGCAAGGCGTACAGGCAGGGGGTCGGACCCCGATTTCGCGGATGTCTTCAGCAGCCTCGTCCGTGAGGTCGTATCCAGCCATGGTCGGTTACCGCTTACTTTTCTGCTGCTCTTCGGCCAGAACCCCGTCGATAATCTCGTCGACCGACGCCTCGGATACGGATTTCCGTTGAGACTCGGCCAGTCGCTCGCGGAGCAGAGCTTCCAGCACATTTCGCGAGGCACGGGGTCGGGCCTCACATTTCACATTCGCGCCCCAATGTAAGCTATCGCTTACCCATGCGGCCATCCCAGACTGACACCGCCTCGCAGCTACGGATGCCAGAATTCCGTTCCAATCAACGGCATGGAAGCTGCGCAGATGGTTGGGCCGCTTCGCATAGAATTCCGCGGCGCGCTCTACCCCATCACGGGGCGGGGCAATGGGGCGACATGTTTGAGGACGACGTGAACCTGCGGCGGTTTCGGGATCTCATCGCCGAGGTCTGTGGTTTGACTGGCACTGCCATGCCTGGTGCCTGATGGGGAATCACTACCACCTGCTCGTGGAGACCCGCGCGAACACGCTGTCGCGCGAGCTTCGGCGGCTCAACGGGCTATAAATGCTGGTGTGGAATGCCAATGCCTGAGTTGCGCTTGCGCAGCCCGAAGATGCAAAATTTGATGCGGTAATGCATCATTTTGGATTCAGGGTGGTTTTATGCGCACGACTGTGACTATTGAAGATTCGCTTTATGAAAAAGCTCTCGAGGTTGCCGACCCGGACATGAACAAGGCGGATTTATTCCGGGAGGCCATCAGTACCTTCGTGCGGGTGCAGGCAGCCAAGCGCCTGGCCGCGCTGGGCGGGACGGCCCCTGACATGCAGGATATACCGCGCAGGGAGCGCGATCCGGGTACTTCATGAGTGTGCTGGTTGATACGTCGGTATGGGTGGACCATTTCAGGCGACGTAACGAGTCGCTGGTCGTCTTGATGCTGTGGGATGAAGCGCTTACCCACCCCATGGTACTGGGCGAGCTGGCCTGCGGCACGCCCCCCGCGCCACGAGAGCGCACGCTTGGCGATATCGGCCTGTTGCGATCAGCCACAACGGCGAACTGGGACGAGGTGCTGGCATTGATCGAGCGGGAAAAGCTCTACGGTTTGGGTTGTGGTCTGGTGGATATCGCCTTGCTGGCGTCCACCCTGATGACACCGGGTAGCCGCCTTTGGACGCTGGACAAGCGTCTGGCAGAGCTGGCGGTGCGGTTTGATATCGCTTTTGAACTTGGTCAGGGGTACTGAGCGAGGAAATCCGGGAAGTAAGGAGACACGGGATCAGACCTCGGATTTCACACGAGCTCGTGGAATTCGTGACACCCCCAAGTCAGCCGAGCCCGTCGAAAACGGATTCTCCGCTATAACCTCTTGAGTTCCCGATCTTCTTCGCGGTGCGGTTTGGCCGCAAGGTCCACGCCGAAAGCCTTGAGCAGCTTCAGCGTCGTTTCCAGGGTCGGATTGCCTTTGTCATTGAGCGCGTCATAGAGATTAGAGCGGGAAAACCCGGTCTCCCTGGCTAGCTCGGTCATGCCCCGAGCGCGTGCGGCTACGCCCAGCGCATGAGCAATAAAGCCCGGTCGCCGGGCTCAAAGGCATCGGTAAGAAACGCCGCGATGCCCTCGGGCGTATCCAGTACCTCGGCCGGATCATGATCGTAGAGCTCTACCATGGTTCTATCTCCAGCTCCTTCACCAGCCGCACGGCTTTCCTGTGCCGCCCTTGTAACTGTTACCCATGTGCCCGGTCCAGAGTGTTACCCATGTAATCGGTTTGGCCCCCTCCCGAGGGCTGCCGCAAAGAGCAGAAACAGGTGGGAGGCGCGTCCCCGCGCCGATGATTCCGCAGGCTCTGGAACAGGGTCGTGGCGAGGACGCCACTCCCACGACGGCATAACCAGGTCCACGCGGGGAAATCTCGATAGCCGCGGATTCGTCATGGCCTCGGAAAAACTACACCGGGCTATAACTCTCTGAGCTGCAGAGCCAGCACCAGTGTACATACCTCACCCATCAGGACTTGATGTCCTCGATCCACCACGCCTGGGCGAACTGCTGCTGGGTCTCGGTGAGCTCGTCGATGCCCACGCCGAGGGGCTGGAGTTTGATTTCGACGACTTCGCGGTCCACCGCATTCGGGACGGGGCGAACAACTCTCCCGCGAAGGCCTTTACGGCCTTAACCGTGTTTTTCCCAGAAGCCCGCGGAGCTGATGACGGGATAACGATCCGCCAGAACCAGCAGGTCCTGATCGCCGGTGATGAGATAGTCAATATCGAACGCTTTGCCGGCCGCCACCAGGGTACCCAGCACCGGCTGGTCCGCGTTATCGCGTAGCTCGGGGTCGGTGATTGTCTCTGGCTCAACCAGCTCCACCTGAAAACGAATCATGTCCACCAGATCATCAATCTCCTGGTCGCTGAGGCCATGACGGGCTCTGAGCCGAGGCAATACTCGGGTCAGTTCATCAAGAATAAAATCCGAGAGCACGACATCGACTACGCCGTGCTGCCAGGCGGCGATGATGCGCCCGGGAATGCTTGTCGGATAGGGAGTCCGGAGAGCAGGACATTGGTGTCGAGCACAACGCTCAATAGGTTGGCCATCCCTGGGGCCCTCTTACTCGGCGTTCCGCTCCTCGCGGCTGGCCGCGTCTATCTCCGCCAGCCCTTGCTCTTCGGGCACTTCGGCAAAGCCTTCCGCCAGACAGTCCGAAAGCGCATCAAAGCGCGCCTGCATGCGCCGGATGCGCTCGAGTAGCGCGGCATCGACCAGCGCTGCCACGGGCTTGCCGCCCTTGTTGATGACAACGCTGTCGTGCCTGTACTCCACCTGGTTGAGCATCTCACCCAGGTTCTGCCGAAACTGCACGGCGCTGATCTCGGTAATCACCAGTTTTCTCCATTATAACCATAATGGTTATAATGGTTAAAAAATCAACAGGAAGGTCCGGTCAGACCTCATCTTCTATAAAGCCGGCGGGCGTGCCCGTCGGCCCGTCAGGACTTGATGTCCTCGATCCGCCACGCCTGCGCGAACCGCTGCTGGGCCTCGGTGAGCTCGTCGAAGCCCACGCCCAGGGTCTCCAGCTTGATCTCGGCGACTTCACGGTCCACGGCGTCCGGGACGGGGTGGACGCCGGGGATGAGTTCGTTCCGCCGAGTCATGAGGTCCACCGCGGCCATGAACTGGGTGCCGAAGGTCTGGTCCATGACTTCCGCCGGGTGGCCCATGGCGGTGGGGGCGGCCAGGTTGGCCAGGCGGCCCTCGCACAGGAGGTTGATGCGGCGGCCGTCTTCCAGGGTGAATTCCTCGATGCCGGCGCGCACTTCGCGGCGATCCTTGGCCAATGCCCCCAGGTGCTCGGCATTGATCTCCACATTGAAGTGGCCGGCATTGGCCAGGACGGCGCCATCCTTCATGTTGCGGAAATGGACATCGCGCAGCACATCCCGGTTGCCGGTGGCGGTGATGAAGAAATCGCCGTGGCGGGCGGCCTCTTCCATGGTCATGACGTCGAAGCCGGCCATGTGCGCTTCCAGCGCCCGGCGGGGGTCGATCTCGGTGACGATCACGCGGGCATTCCAGCCCCGCGCTTTCTCGGCCAGGCCGCGGCCGCAGTAGCCGAAGCCGGCGATGACTACGCGCTGGCCGGCGAGCAACAGATTCGTCGCCTGGCAGACGTTGGTGAGCGTGGACTCACCGGTGCCGTGGACATTGTCGAAGTAGTGCTTCATGGGGGTGTCGTTCACCGCGTAGGACGGAAAATGCAGCACGCCCTGCCCCGCCATGGCCTGCAGGCGCTGCACGCCCGTAGTGGTCTGCTCGCAGGTGCCCAGCAGGCCGGCGGCCGCGTCCGGATGGCGCGCCACCCAGCGGGCGGTCAGCTCGGCGGCGTCGTCCAGGATGAAGTTGGGGTTCTGGTCGAGCACGGTCTCGTGCAGCCGGGCGAGCTCGTCGTCGCTGACGCCCTGGCGCATATGGCCGGTGATGCCGTCCTGTTCGTTCAGCGCCGCCATGACATCGTCCTGGCTGGACATGGGCTCGCTGCCGGTGAAGACCACCTCGGCCCCGGCGGCGGCCAGGGTCTCGATACAGACGCCGGTCTTGGCCTCCACGTGCGAGCAGACGGCCACCACGGCGTCGGCAAAGGGCCGACTCTCGCCCAAGCGTTCGCGCAGACGCGCGTGGATGGGCATGTGCGCGCGCGCCCAGTCGAGTTTCCGGCGGCCCGAATCCACATCCACAGTTGCCATGCTACCCCCTGCGATCTTGTCGGCGGTGAAAGGAAGACGAAATTCTAGCGTTCCGGCGGAGCGGACGCGACCGGGCCCGGGTGGCCGTCGCGGGTTGGGCCTGCCGGCCGAAATGGGCCCGAGACAGCCCCGGGGGCACCGCGTGTGTTCGCCGTCGCTTTGCGCTCTGTGCAGAAAAGCCGGAGTCGACCAGGATGACCTGCCGTCAAAAACGGAGCGCTCAGGGGCTTATCAACACCCGGCTAGTCTCCGGTCGGACTCGAGTGACGGTATCACGGTCCGGGCTCTGCCGCGGTCTTTCCTTCACAAGCGCAAGAGCTTCTTGATCGCAGGATTGCGGCGATGAACGCGATCCGCGGTAACCGGGAGAAAAAATCATGGCGACACCTGGGAACTGGGCTCTGGTCACGGGCGCGGGTTCGGGTATAGGTGCGGCACTGGCCTGCGAACTGGTGGAGCGCGGTGCCCGGGTCTTGCTCGTGGGCCGGCGCTCGGCGGCGCTGGAGGCCACACGCGCAGCCCTGGCGCAGCCCGATGCGGCTGTGTCGATGCCCTGTGATCTGGCCGATGCCCGGGCACGGGAAGCGTTGCAGATGGCTGTGGCGCAGCACCTGGAAGCGGACGGCGGCGCCCTGCGCTGGCTGGTACATAACGCCGGTATCGGGCCACCCAGCCCGGACTTTGCCGGCATGGATCCGGACGAACTGGAGCAGGCGCTGGCGGTTAATGCCGTCGCCCCGCAGGCGCTGACCCGGGCGTGGCTCCCCTGGCTGCAGTCGGCATCGCCCGGTGCGCGAGTACTGCTGGTGGGCGCCGGCATTGCCGACCGCGCCCAGCCGGGCACCGGGATCTACGGCATCAGCAAAAAGGCGCTGCATCGCTTGTTCGAGCAAATGCTCACGGATTTCGATGCGCAGGCCGATGGCACCCTGCCCGGTGTGGCCCTGTTCCGCCCGGGCGTGGTGGACACCGCGGGACTACGCGAGCACTGCCGCCAGGCACGCGCTTGCAGCCTGGCGCATCTGGATTATCTCGAGGGCGTACTGGCGCGTAACGAAGCCTGGAATCCGGAGACCGTCGCCCGGGCCATGGCCGGCGCTCTTCTGGACGCACAAGACGAAAGCTTCCATGGCCAGGTGTTGCGCACCGCCGACGCTTTGCCCGGGATATAAGCGGCGGGCCCGGTCGTGCTCCACGGCTCATCAGGCCTACTGGGGTCATGAACAGCGCAGCCCTGAACGTCAGCCAAGGCCATCGCCTCTTTACGCATCTGGAGCGAGCCGCGCACTCGGGCGTGCTCCTGGAACAGGCGGTGGAGCTCCTGCCCGTTTCGCTGAAAGCCGTGGCGGGGCGGCGCCGGCGTCTGCACCGAGAGGGGCTGGCCGCGCCGGCCG
>CAYPKI010000171.1:0-6132 GCA_964411265.1 uncultured Alcanivorax sp.
CGACGTGGTTCGGCCGTACCATTTCTGGTGCTCGGAATAGTCCAGCCGCGGAATCTTCTCGGCGCGTTGCAGGGCCTCGGACAGGGTCTCCGGCTTTTCGATCACCGTCGGATTGCGGTTCGGACGTTTCTTGTCCTGATAGGCCTGCGGGCAGGCCTGGCGGTGTCGAGCCTGTTTGCGCTTGGAGGCCTTGTAGTCCATGGCCTGCACCAGGAAAGCGTTGTAATCCGAGAACTGGCTCAACTCGGGTTTTTCGGGCACTGATACGGGCGCACTGCAATCCGCCGCCCAGACCCAGGGCGCGAACGCGGTCAGAGCCCCCAGAACGGCCCACTGTGCTACAGATACCCGGCGCATCAGCTTCCTCGTTATTGTTCTTTTCGTCTATCGTTCTTGTATAAAAGCGCGCTCACTCCAAGGGTAAGCGCTCAGACCCCGGATGGCAACGCCCCTGCTTGAGCCCCAGCCGCTACTGGGCTACAATCTTGCTCCCCGTTGCGACGGGACTCCTTGCCTCACCGCGGCTCAAACGGCGCGCGGGAGGCTCACGAACCCACGAGGAGCCGACAATGCGGCATTACGAGATTGTGTTCCTGGTCCACCCGGATCAGAGCGATCAGGTTCCGGCCATGGTGGAGCGTTACAGCTCGCTCATTACCGAGGCCGGCGGCAGCATTCACCGCCATGAAGACTGGGGCCGCCGTCAACTGGCCTATCCCATCAACAAGATTCACAAGGCTCATTACGTTCTGCTGAACGTGGAGTGCGGCAACGACGCGCTGGAAGAACTGGAGAACACCTTCAAGTTCAACGATGCTGTGCTGCGGCATTTGATCACCCGCTCCGACCGCGCTATCACCGAGCCGTCCCCGCTGGCCAAGTCCAGCGACAAGGACTCCGACAAGGATTCCCGCAAGGATCCCGAGGAGGACGCCGGGGAAGGCGCCGACGAGGACCAGGAGGAGGTTCCCGCGAGCTGAGCGTCATGGCCGAAGCTAACGGCTGTGAGTTGACCGGAACCGTCGCTCGCCTGGAACCGACCCGCTATACACCGGGCGGCGTCCCGCGCCGGCGTTTCTGGCTCGAGCATCGCTCTCGTCAGGATGAGGATGGCGCCCCGCGCGAAGCCCGACTGCACATGGCCGTGATTCTGGTGGGTGAGTACTGGCGGAATCAGGGTCCCGAGCTGCGCGAAGGCGGCCGGGTGCGCGTTGAAGGGTTTCTCGCGCGCGCCGGCTGGCGCGGCGAGGCCCGTGACCGGATTCAGCTTCAGGCGCGTTCGCTGGAAAGCCTGGATTGATTGATTATTTGAGGAGAAAGAGAAATGGCCCGTTTTAACCGTCGTCGCAAGTACTGTCGCTTTACCGCCGAGGGGGTGGAGTACATCGACTACAAGGATCTGGATACGCTGAAAGCCTATATCACCGACACCGGCAAGATCGTGCCCAGCCGCATCACTGGCACCCGGGCGCGCTATCAACGCCAGTTGTCCCGGGCGATCAAGCGCGCGCGCTTTCTGGCGCTGCTACCTTATAGTGACCGTCACGACAACTGAGTCTGGATAACCAAGGGGAATAACCATGCAAGTAATTCTGCTGGAAAACATCAGAAACCTGGGCCAGCTCGGTGATGTTGTGGATGTGCGGCCTGGTCACGGCCGGAACTTCCTGTTGCCGCGTGGCAAGGCCATGCGCGCCACCAAGGCGAACCTCGCCGAGGTTGAAGAGCGGCGTGCCGAACTGCAGCGACAGGCCCAGGAGTACCTCGAAGCAGCGCGCGCTCGCGGTGATCAGCTGGAAGAGGCCCAGGTCACTATCGCCCAGAAGGCCGGAGACGAGGGCAAGCTATTCGGCTCCGTGGGTACGCGCGATATCGCTTCCGCGGTGACCGACCAGACCGGCGTGGAAGTGTCCAAGGCCGAAGTCAAACTCCCGTACGGCTCCTTTCGCCATACCGGGGAGTACGACGTGGATCTGGGCCTGCACGCCGATGTGACCGTGCCCATCAAGGTGGCTGTGGTGCCGGAATAGACCCCGTGAGGCCCTTCCGGGTCGCGGGTTTGCCCGCGATACCACCGGCTGACAAAATCAGGGCACTGTCCGGGTCGGACAGTGCCCTTTTTGATTGAGGCATCCTCTCGTATGGAGACCTGCCCGCGATGAGCGAAACGGCTGATCTGGACCGGCATTTGCCGGAGAATCTGCGTGTGCCGCCGCAGTCCGTAGAGGCGGAACAGGCTGTGCTGGGCGGGCTCATGATCAGCAACAGTGGCTGGGACGATGTAGCGGACCGCGTCAGCGAGGCGGACTTCTACCGCAGGGAACACAAGCTCATTTTCCGGGTCATCGGCCAGCTGGCCGAGGAGGAAAAGCCCGGGGATCTGGTGACAATTTCCCAGGCGCTCCAGGCGCTCGGCCAGCTGGAAGAAGCCGGCGGTGTAACCTATCTCAGCGAGCTCTCGCGCAACACGCCCAGCGCGGCCAATATTACCGCCTATGCGGATATCGTTCGTGACCGCTCCATCCTGCGGCACCTCATCGAAGTCTCCAACCGCATCAGTGAGCGGGCTTTTCATACACGCGGGTCTTCCAGCCAGGAAGTGCTGGACGAAGCCGAAGGCGCCATTTTCGAGATCGCCGGGCAACACAAGGAAGAAAGTGGTCCCCGGGCGATCAAGACTGTGCTCAGCGAGACGATTGACCGGCTGGACGAGCTCTACCAGAACAAGAAGACCGTCACGGGTGTATCCACTGGTTTCGAGGAGCTGGATCGCATGACCACGGGCATGCAGCCCGCGGATCTGGTGATCGTCGCCGCGCGCCCGTCCATGGGCAAAACGGCCTTCGCCATGAATCTGTGCGAGAACGTGGCGCTGAAGAGCAATCTGCCGGTGCTGGTGTTCTCCATGGAAATGCCCGGCGATAGCCTGGTCATGCGTATGCTGTCGTCGCTGGGGCGCATTAATCAGCAGTCCATCCGCACCGGCCGGCTGGATGCCGAGGACTGGCCGCGCATCAGTTCGGCGGTGTCCATGCTCTCGCAGCAGTATTTCTACATTGACGATACCCCGGCGCTGTCGCCACTGGAGATGCGCGCCCGGGCCCGCCGTGTGGCACGCGAGTGTGGCGGTGATCTGGGCTGCATCATGGTGGACTATCTGCAGTTGATGCAGATGGCTGGCAGTGAAAACCGGGTGGGCGAGATCTCGGAAATTTCGCGCAGTCTCAAGGCCCTGGCCAAGGAACTCAATGTGCCGGTCGTGGCGCTGTCCCAGCTCAACCGCTCGCTGGAGCAGCGTCCCAACAAGCGTCCGGTGATGTCGGATCTGCGTGAATCCGGTGCCATTGAACAGGACGCGGATCTGATCGTCTTTCTGTACCGCGACGAGGTGTACAACCCCGAAACCCAGGATGCGGGTATTGCCGAAGTCATTCTGGGCAAACAACGCAATGGTCCCATCGGGACGGTGCGGCTGGCGTTCCAGGGTGAATTTACCCGCTTCGACGATCTCGCGCCCGAGTACTACCGGGAATATCTGGAGTAATGGCTCGAGGCACCCGTCTGGAATTGCGGCCCGGCGCCCTGGCGGCCAATGCCCGGCGGGTGCGCGCCTTTGCTGGCGACGCCCGCGTCTACGCCATGGTCAAGTCAAACGCCTATGGCCATGGTCTGGCGCTGGCAGGCGAGGCGCTAACGCCGGCGGTGGACGGTCTGGGCGTGGCGGTGCTGCACGAAGCGGCCGAACTGCGTGCCCGGGGTTACCAGGGCGCGCTCATGGTCCTCGAAGGGATCTTTGATCACACGGAACTGGCCGAGGCGGCCGGTCTGGATCTGGAAGTGGTGATCCACGCGGAATGGCAGCTTGCCCTGCTGGAAAGCCAGCCCCGGCCCCTGCGGGTCTGGCTCAAGGTTAATACCGGCATGCATCGTCTGGGAGTGCCGGCTGAACAGGCGCCGGCTCTGCTCCAACGCCTGGACGCCCTGGGAAATGTGCAGGTGGAAGGTGTCATGACCCACTTCGCCTGTGCCGATCAGGCGGACGACACCATGACCGCCCGTCAGGCCGGGATCCTGACCGCCGTGGCTGCTAACCACAACCGCAGGTTCAGCGCCGCCAACTCGGCGGCCGTGATCCGGTATCCGGACAGCCACGGCGACCTGGTGCGCCCGGGCATCATGGTCTATGGCAGCTCGCCCTTCCCCGAGCGTTCGGCGACCCAACTGGGATTGGCCGTGACCCAGCGCTTTGTTGCGTCCGTGATTGCTATCAATGACGTGCCCGCCGGAGGTGATGTGGGTTATGGCGCAACCTGGCGCGCCGCGCGCGACAGCCGTATCGGCGTGGTTGCTGCCGGCTATGGTGACGGCTACCCGCGCCATGCGCCTTCGGGCACGCCCGTCGCGGTCAACGGCCGGCGCACGGAACTGGCGGGTCGGGTCTCCATGGATATGATTACGGTCGATCTTACAGACCTGCCCGATACCGGTGTCGGCGATGAAGTAGAACTGTGGGGCGATACCGTGGCTGTGGACGAGGTGGCCGCGGCATCGGAGACCATCAGCTATGAACTCTTTTGTCAGGTCACGGAACGGGTGGACCGGGTAATCGATCGACAGGAAGGGAACGCGCACGGCTGATACGGCCCGCGGGGGAGTTGAGCTATGGCCAGGACCAGAACCGCTTATGTCTGTTCCGAATGTGGCGCCGATTTTGCCAAATGGCAGGGTCAGTGTGGCGGCTGCGGGGCCTGGAATACATTATCGGAATTCCGCATCGATCAATCCGCGTCCGCCGGTGCGCCGGCCCGAGGATCTGGTTTCGCTGGCGAGACCGCCAGGGTGCGGCGCCTGGACGAAATCGAGGCGGGCGAGGCGCCCCGCCGGCCCACGGGCATTGGCGAGCTGGACCGGGTGTTGGGTGGGGGGCTGGTGCCCGGCTCGGCCATTCTGATCGGTGGTGATCCGGGCGCGGGCAAGTCCACGCTGCTGCTCCAGACTCTGTGCCAGCTGGCAGAGTCCATGCCCTGTCTCTATGTAACCGGGGAGGAGTCGCTCAACCAGATCGCGCTGCGCGCCGAGCGCCTGGAACTGCCCCGGAACCGGCTCCAGCTGGCCGCAGAGACCGATGTTGACAGTGTGCTCCAGACGGCGCGTTCGGAGCAGCCCGAGGTGCTAGTGGTGGACTCGGTGCAGGTCATGTATCTGGCCGCCTTGCAGTCAGCGCCCGGCAGCGTCGCCCAGGTGCGCGAGGCGGCGGCCGCGTTGACGCGCTTCGCCAAGCAGACCGATACCGTGCTCTTTCTGGTGGGCCATGTCACCAAGGACGGCGCCCTCGCCGGCCCCAAGGTACTGGAGCACATGATCGATTGCTCATTGATGCTCGAGGGCTCATCCGAGAGTCGCTTCCGCACCCTGCGCGGTCTCAAGAACCGCTTTGGCGCGGTCAATGAACTGGGCGTGTTCGGCATGACCGACGAAGGCCTCAAGGAAGTGCGCAATCCCTCGGCCATTTTCTTGAACCGTGCCGAGGAAGTGGCCTCGGGTTCCCTGGTTACCGTGATCTGGGAAGGTACAAGACCACTACTGGTGGAACTGCAGGCCCTTGTGGACCCCAGCCATTTCGGCAACCCGCGCCGGGTCTGCGTAGGGCTGGATCAGAATCGGCTGGCCATGCTGCTCGCGGTGCTGCATCGCCATGGCGGCATTCAGGTGGGCGACCATGATGTCTTCGCCAATGTGGTGGGGGGCGTCAAAGTCACGGAAACCGGCGCTGATCTGGCCTTGCTGCTGGCGTCTGTCTCCAGTTTCCGCGACAAACCCCTGCCGCGCGAACTCGTGGTCTTCGGCGAGGTGGGTTTGTCCGGCGAAATCCGCCCCGTGCCCCAGGGCCAGGAACGGCTGCGCGAGGCGGCCAAGCATGGTTTCCGCCAGGCGATCATTCCAGCGGGAAACAAACCCCGTGAAGCGATTCAGGGCATGGACGTTCAGGCGGTGGGTTCACTTGCTGAGGCGCTGGATGCGATATAAAAGTCGGAAGTAGAAAGTGGCAAGTGGCAAGAAATAAAGCGGACGGCTTCCGCGGCCTGGGGCTGCCTTGGACAGCAGGCGGAGAGCTTTTGGAATACAAAGTCG
>CAYPKI010000172.1:0-6124 GCA_964411265.1 uncultured Alcanivorax sp.
CAGCCCGGCTACTTCCGGTTCGATGAAGACGGCCTGGGCTTCTTTGCATTTGCAGCCGTCGAGGGCCAAATTGATTACCGCATTTCTGATGATGGGGGGCGAGTCGATTTTTCCTGGTCGGGCAACGATGATGGCGACGAAAAATCGGGCCGTGGCTGGTTTGAGCTTAGCTCTTCAGGTTTAGCAAAGGGGAAACTTTTCATTCATTGTGGAGATGAATCGGCCGTGGAAATCTCACGTCAGACATAACCAGGACAATTCCGGACCCCGTGTCGCAGCTTGAGTGCCTTCGGGGTCGCAGGTACCGGGCCATAGCCCATGATGGCAGCGTCACAGCCAGCCGCGGCCATGGAGCGAACCCTGGTTCGCGGGGTCAGGCCGAGCTCCTGAGCGCGCTGGGCGCTAATGACCAGCATGGCGGAGGTGCGGCCGTTGGCCGGGTCGAAGGCGGGCTTCAAGCTGGAAGATCGGGTCGCATATTAAAAAGCCCGCATAAGCGGGCTTTTTTATAGAATAAAATGTGGTCGGAGCTAATCTAGGAGCCGTTGATGGTGACCGGTTCTGCGTCCCACTTCTCTTCGAGCTCCCGGGTTTGGCGCTCTGAAACCCGGTACCTGGGCTTCTTCGAAAGGCCCAGAGCCGCACGGGCTTCGGCCAGCTCTTCGTCGCTGGGCGCCTGAGGAACAGTTACCTGGCAGCCCTTGCCGGTGGTAACCTCTTGATTTTCCTCTAGGTTCTTCGCTGTGCTCATGGCTTTTCCTCCCATTACGCCCAATTATCCGTAACAACTGAGCAAAAAACAACCATTGCAATCCCGGATGGCCGCCAGACTGGGCTCGTTACCCGTTCAGATCCATATAAAAGTAGTCATAGGGAAAGTTGGGATCAGAAGGACAGTATTTTCCATGGAACAGACGGCTAAAGTGATTGAATATGGCAGGGTCCTTACTTGGGCTGGTGAATAAGACCCGGTATTTGTCCGTTAGTTCCGCATAACGTAATGCGCAGGCCAGTACGATATTGGTGATATAGCCTGCCAAGGGGTTCGGGTCAGGCGCCCTTGCGAGGTAATCAATCCTGACATGACTCGTCTTGTTATGGCCTCTTGAAGCTCTGCCAAACGCTGCACCACACAATTGGGCATTTTGGCCATTATTTTCGACGCCGTCATTTTCAACGGAAAAGATGGCCACGCCCAGATGGCGGGGTTTAAAGGTGTTCGATTGCCGAAGGAGCCGGCTCCAGTTTAATCCCGTATTCCACGAAGCAATTTCGTCAAAGCAGCTATCATTAAGCTCGGTAATGGAAAATGAATCGCCCAGGATGGATCTGAACTGTTTCCTCGTTTCATGGAAGGCTGAGCGCTTAATCAGCGAATAATGCTTGATCGCGGCCCTCCTGGTCATGCGCGATTTCGACATTCCCTATCCCCGCATATGGCTATCGCTAACGGCGGCAGGATAACGTAAAACCCCGGCACCAAGCCGGGGTTTTTCTTTCTTGCTACTTTCGACTTGCCACTTGCGACTATCGAACGGGTCTTCAGACCCGTTCGATGACGGTCGCAATCCCCTGCCCAAGCCCAATACACATAGTAGCGAGCCCGATGTCGCCCTGTTTCCAGTCCAGGACATTGAGCAGGGTGGTGGTGATACGCGCGCCCGAGCAGCCCAGGGGATGCCCCAGGGCGATGGCGCCGCCGTTGAGGTTCACCTTTTCGTCCATCTTGTCGAGCAGGCCCAGGTCCTTGAGCACCGGCAGGGACTGCGCGGCGAAGGCTTCGTTGAGCTCGACATAGTCGATGTCGTCCATGGACATGCCGGCGCGCTTGAGTGCCTTCTGGGTCGCCGGTACCGGGCCATAGCCCATGATGGCAGCGTCACAGCCGGCCACGGCCATGGAGCGGACCCTGGCTCGCGGGGTCAGGCCGAGT
Organism: uncultured Alcanivorax sp.; assembly: GCA_964411265.1. Taxonomy (GTDB): domain Bacteria; phylum Pseudomonadota; class Gammaproteobacteria; order Pseudomonadales; family Alcanivoracaceae; genus SLJS01. The sequence continues at coordinate 1,934 of CAYPKI010000172.1, forward strand.
TCCTGAGCGCGCTGGGCGCTCATGACCAGCATGGCGGAAGCGCCATCCGACAGGGCAGAGGAGGTACCCGGGGTGACGGTGCCGTTAGCCGGATCGAAAGCCGGGTTGAGCTTGGCCATGTCCTCGACGTTGGCGTCGGCGCGGATGGTTTCGTCCGTGTCGCACCGGGTGAGGGCGCCGTTGGCGTCGTGGCCTTCGATGGGCACAATCTCGTTGTTCCACCGGCCCTGCCTGGTAGCCTCGGCGGCGTTCTGGTGCGAGCGCACACCGAACTGATCCTGCTGCTCGCGGGAGATGCCGTGGGTGCGGCCCAGCATTTCCGCGGTCAGGCCCATCATGTAGGAGGCCTTGGCGGTGTACTTGCTCATCTCCGGGTTGATATCGGCGCCGTGCTCCATGGGGACGTGGCCCATGTGCTCGACGCCGCCAATGACGAAGACGTCACCATGGCCGGTCATGATGGACTGGGCGGCGGTGTGCAGTGCCTGCATGGACGAGCCGCAGAGGCGGTTCACGGTCTGGCCCGCCGTGGTGCGGGGCAGGCCCGCGAGCATGCCGATGTTGCGGGCGATGTTCATGCCCTGTTCCAGCGTCTGGTTAACGCAGCCCCAGATAATATCCTCGGTTTCCTGGATATCCCACTGGGGGTTACGCTCGCGCAGCGCTTCGACCAGCAACGCGGAGAGTTTCTCCGCACGCACGTTGCGGAACTGTCCGTTTTTCGATTTGCCCATGGGGCTACGGACAGCATCGACAATGACTACATCTTGTGGATTCATACTCATTCCTAAATCTCCTGTCGCTGTCCGCGGTTACCCGAAGAAACCCTTGCCTTCGGTGGCCTTGTCTTTAAGCATCTGCGGCGCTTCATAGAGCGGGCTCAGATGGGCGTAGTGATCGCAGAGTTCCTTGAACTTCTGCACGCCGATGGCATCGACATAGCGCAGGGGGCCGCCGCGGAAGGGCGGGAAGCCGATGCCGTAGATCATGGCCATGTCCGCTTCGGCGGGTGAGCCCACGATGTTGTCCTCGAGACAGCGCATGGTCTCGGTGCACAGCGGGATCATCAGGCGGTTGATAATGTCGTCCTGATCAAACTCCTGAATTGCGGCCATGTGCGGCTTGATCAGCTCGTAGGTCTTGTCGTCCACGACCTTCCTGGGCTTGCCTTTCTTGTCTTCCTCGTACTTGTAGAAGCCCACGCCGTTTTTCTGCCCGTAGCGCTCGTTTTCGTACATGAGGGTGGTGACGTCCTTGAAGTCGTGCTTCATGCGCTCGGGGAAGCCCTCGGCCATGACCGCGGCGGCATGGTGGCCGGTATCGATGCCCACCACGTCGGAGAGGTAGGCCGGGCCCATGGGCCAGCCGAATTTCTCCATGACCTTGTCGATCTGCTGGAAGTCCGCGCCGTCGCGCACCAGCATTTCGAAGCCGCCGAAGTAGGGAAATAGACAACGGTTGACCAGAAAGCCCGGGCAGTCGTTGACCACCACCGGGTTCTTGCCCATCTGCTGGGCGTATTTCACCAGCTTGCCCACGGTCGTATCCGAGGTTTTCTCGCCGCGGATGACTTCCACCAGCGGCATTTGCGGCACCGGGTTGAAGAAGTGCATGCCGGCGAAGGTCTCGGGCTTGTTGAGGGCCTCGGCCAGGCGGGTGATGGAAATGGTGGAGGTGTTGGACGCCATGATGGTGCCGTCGGCGAGCGTGTTCTCGGTCTCGCCCAGCACCGACTTCTTGATCTTCTCGTTTTCCACCACGGCTTCGATGACCACTTCGATGTCGTCATCGAAGTCTTCATAGCTGAGCGTCGGGCGGATGGACGACAGGGTCTTGGCCATGTCGGCGGCGCTCATCTTGCCGCGCTCGACGCGCTTGCTGAGCAGCTTGGACGCTTCGGCCATGCCGGAGTCCAGGGCATCGGCGGCGATGTCCTTCATGACCATGGGCGTGCCCTTGTAGGCGGACTGGTAGGCGATGCCGCCGCCCATGATGCCCGCGCCCAGCACGGCGCCGTGCTTGACTTTGTCCACGCCCTTGGCGGCCTTGCCGTTGACGCTCTTGAGCTTTTGGTCCGCCAGGAAAAGCCCCACCAGGGCCGTGGCCTGGGGCGTGACCGCTACCTGGGCGAAGTGCTTGGCTTCGTCGTCCAGGGCGGCGTCGCGCTTCTTGCCCGCGTGGGCCTGCATGGCCTTGACCGCGGTCATGGGGGCGGGGTAATGCTTGCCCGCCTGTTGCTGGACCTGAGCGCTGCCCGTCTGGAATGCCATCATCTGTTCCATCTGCGGCATCTGCAGCGGCTCGAGCTTTTCCTGGCGCTTGGCGCGCCAGTCGATCTTGCCGTCGGTGCATTCCTGCACCAGCGACAGGGCGGCGTCGCGAAGCTGATCCGGGTCCACCACGGCATCCACAACGCCGTCGCCGATGGCCTTGTCGGGCTTGTGCTGGCCGCCGGCGCTCACCCATTCCAGGGCGTTGTCGATACCAATGAGCCGGCTCAGCCGCACGGTGCCGCCAAAGCCGGGGATCAGGCCCAGGCTCACTTCCGGCAGGCCCACCTGGGCGGCGGTGCTCATGACACGGTATTCGCAGGTCAGCGCCAGCTCCAGGCCGCCGCCCAGGGCAAAGCCGTTGATGGCGGCGACCTTGGGCACGTCCAGATCCTCCAACGCGGAGAAGATGTTGTTGGAGTTGCGGGCCCAGCCCGCGATGTCTTCCTGCTGGCCGGTGAACATGTCCTCGAATTCGGTAATGTCGGCGCCCACGATGAAGACACTTTTGGCGGAGGTGACCACGACGCCCTTGAGGCCGTCGGCCCCCCGAAGCGCTTCAACCGCCTGCCCCAGGTCTTCCACCGTGGTGCGGTCGAATTTGTTGACGCCTTCGTTTTCGAGGTCGAACTGCAATTCGGCGATACCGCCGTCCAGCATTGTCACCTGGACGGCTTTGCCTTCGTAGATCATAGTCTGGTTCTCCAGTCCCGTTCCTGGCCCGTAAAGGTTAGGGTCGCCCGTGGGCGATCCGGCGGTTTGCGATGCGCGACGGGGCTTGGAGTCGCCGCCCGCCCGGCGCCGGTCCGCTTCGGGGCGAATGCCGGTCCGGCAGTATAGTCATCCGGGTGTTTCAGGGCATAGCCGCTGCGTGACCACAGGGTCTTGTCCGTCCGTGCTCCTGCCGGACGCCAGACTATACTGCAGTGCTCGGGTGGTTTTCACCCCTCCGGGAAGAGGGGCAAGAGGCATGAGGCAAGGAGCAAGGGGCATGGATGTGTCCCAGCCGTTTCGTGATGGCTCCGTGGGAGTGGCGTCCCCGCCGCGATCGCATTCCAGAGCTTGTGGATTGGTCACCGCGAGGACGCGGCTCCCACGATCAAGCAAGACCTCGTGGGAGTGGCGTCCCCGCCACGACTCCATTCCAGAGTCTCTGGAAGCCATCGGCGCGGGGACGCGCCGCCCACCCGACTTCCCGGATTCCGGTATAAAGCTTAGAGGATACGGAGGCGGGTTGAGCTCTGGAAGAACCCCCTCTGTGTCTCCCCCTTGAGAAGGGGAGGAAGACCAGCATCAGCCCCGGTGCCCTGTTTTTGTTCTCCCCCTTGTATCTCGGTCTTCCGGTTAGGGTGGTGGAGAGAGCCGGCTCCGGCAGGCCGAATCCCCTTGGGCTGTAGAGGCCGTTGTGGAAGCAAGGACCGCCGGAGCCGTGCTCTCGCCTTGAGCTCGAACAGTTGCCGGAGCTTGAAGCTCGTATCCACAAGGCAGAAGCCGGGCGAGAGCGCGCTCTCTCCACATTCGCCAGTATGAAGCGGGAGGCAGCCATGGCCAAGGCGATCGGCATTGATGTGAGCAAGGCGGTGCTTCTCAAGGGGAGGATTGAGGAGTGGTTCTTTCCAGAGCCCTTGGCGAACCGTTCCCTGTGGTCTCTGTGGTTTTTCATTCAGTTTGCGCCGTTATGCGACCGGGCTCGCGTGGCCTATAATTCTCGCCCACATTGATTGCCGTGACCCGTGCCGAGGTTCCTCCTTGCAGCTCCCTGAAATTCGCCGTCGTCCGGTGACCGAGCCGATTCGTGCCCCGGATGTTCCGGCGTTGCTGGGCCGCATTCTGGCGGCCCGCGGCATTGATACGCCCGAGGATACGGAGCTGAGCCTGGCGCGTCTGCCGGCACCCGAGGGGCTGCCCGGGCTTGACGAGG
>CAYPKI010000173.1:0-6088 GCA_964411265.1 uncultured Alcanivorax sp.
ACGTCGCCGCAAACCAGCCGATCCATAGGGCGCTGGCCCTGCATGTCCGAAAGCACGGCCTCGATGGCGTCTTGCTGGTCAGCGGTTTCCTCGAAAGGGAAGGCGGCGGCGAAACCTGAGTATTCGTCTGGTACGGGGAAGCTTCGGCCTTCGCGGGCTTCGCGCCGGGCATAGGTGTTGAGCAGCTCGGCGGCTACGTCATGCACCTTCTCGGCCGCCTTCTTGCGCGCATTGCGCCACTTGTCCGAGCCCAGCCGGTTCAGGGGCGCGTTGTCCGTCTCGGTGCCGCCGTAGCGGCTGATGAGATGTAACGACGATACCGGCACATAGAGCTTATCGTTGGCGGCGAATTCCAGCAGTAAAAATTCCTGGGGCTGTTTGTCCACGTCCATGCGCACCAGCCCCTGATAACGGCCCACGCCATGATCGACGTGGACGACCGGGCTGCCGGGGCTCAGTTCGCCCAGCGACTGGAAGGCCTGGTCGGCGGCGCTGCCGCGGCCCTGGCGGCGCCGGCGGCGCTGGGGGATCCGCTCGCCATGGAGCTGGTTCTCGGCCAAGACCAGCGTCTGGCTGTCCGCGTGCCAGAAGCCTTGCTCCAGGATGCCCACGGTCAGGGCAAGACCGGGGTGGAGCTCGCGGAAGTCGGCCCAGCCGTTCAGCAGCTCGGGCTGGATGCCGTGTTTTTGCATGGACTCGAGCAGGGCCTCACGTCGGCCGGCCGTCTCGGCGCAGATCAGTACGCGCTCATCCGGGTGTTGCTCCTGAAAAACCTGTAGTTTCGTGAACGTCTGATCCTGACGCGGGTCCGCCGCCAGATCGGGCGGGGCCTTAAAGCCGAAAGACACCGCCTGATGATGGGACTCGTCCACCAGCCGTGCTCGTGGGCGCGCCTTGAGGCAGGTGTTGAATTCTTGTTCGCCCAGGAAGAGTTCGTCCGGCGTCAGGATGGGCCGACGGACATCATGCCCGCGGCTTTCATGGCGCTCCCGCACCTCCGCTTCAAACTGCTCCACCGCCTGGCCGAGCCCGGGCAGCTGCACCAGGTTGGTGTCGTCCGGCAGGTAATCGAAGAGGGTGGCCAGCTGATCAAAGAATAGCGGCAGATAGTATTCCAGTCCGGGCGCGGCAATACCCTCAGAGACATCCTGATAAAGCGGGCACTGGCGCGGGTCTACATCAAAGCGCTCGCGAAAGGCGGATCGGAAACGGCGGATGGCTTCCTGGCCCAGCGGGTACTCCGCCGCCGGCAGCAGCGTGATTTCCTCCACCTTGTCCGTGGAGAGCTGGCTTTCCGGATCGAAGAGGCGCAGGGACTCGATCTCGTCGTCGAAAAGCTCTACGCGAAAGGGCTGCTCCGCGCCCATGGGGAAAATGTCCATGATGGCCCCACGGACGGCGAACTCGCCGTGTTCGCGCACATTCTCGCGCTGACGGTAACCGCTTATGGTTAGCTGTTCACGCGTGGCCTCAATGTCGAAAGCTTCGCCCACGTGCAGCAGGAAAGTATTGCCCTGGATGTGGGCCCGGGGTGCGAGCCGCTGCAGCAGTGTGTTCACCGGGGTAATGAGAATGCCCTCGTCCAGGCGCGGCAGCCGGTGCAGCGCGCGTACCCGGTCGCTGATAATGTCCTGGTGCGGCGAGAAAAGATCATAGGGCAGGGTTTCCCAGTCGGGAAACAGCAGCCGGGGCAGGTCCGTGTCTCCGAGGTAGAACTCCAGACTGTCCAGCAGCTGCTGCGCTGTCAGCGAATCCGGCGTGATCACGGTTAGCAGGCCGCTGCGTTGCCGGGCCTGTTCGGCCAGCACGACCGCCAGGCTGCCCGGGTCCAGGTTGTGCCAGTCGCGGAAGCTTTCCGGACCTGTGGGGAAGAGCTTGTCCCCGGGGAGTAAATCCATGCTGTGCAGACATCGCTGTGATCGGGCACGCATTCTAGCGGGGATGCCCCCGGGCGTGCTAGCAGGCTATTGAAAAACCCGTTGCGTACGCAGGCTTTTAGACTGGTTCGCCATCGAGGCGCCATTTTGAAAGCGGGTGTCTACCCGTCGGAAATGGCAACGAAGCCAGCGGGCCAGCCTGAAAGCCCCGCAGGGCGCGACCTGAAGCGCCCATCTGCTGGACTTTGTCGTTCGGAAAAGAAACTCCTGTCCGTCGCGACAAAGTCCAGCAGATACGCGCTTCAGACCACGCGGAGTGCGCAAGGGGTGTATCAACAGCCTGTTAGCATTACGGAATTGAAGTGGCACCACAGGAATGGATTAGACGTTTATCATTCACGCCGCTATTGGCGCTGCGGGAGCGAATCAGGATGAAAGAAGCGGTTGAGGATCTGTTGGGCATCCTCGAACTGGAGCCCATCGAGGACAATATCTTTCGCGGCCATGGTCGGGCGTCCGGCCAGAGCGCCATTTTTGGCGGCCTGGTGGCGGCTCAGGCGCTCATGGCGGCTGCCCGTACCGTGCCGGCGGAACGCCCCGTGCATTCCCTGCATGCCTATTTCCTGCGCCCGGGGGATTTTTCCGTGCCCATTGTCTATGACGTGGAGCGCATCCGGGACGGCAAGAGTTTCACCACCCGGCGCGTGCGCGCTGTTCAGCATGGGCGCGCCATTTTCAGTCTGGCCGCGTCTTTCCAGATTCGCGAGGAAGGTGTAGAGCATCAGGCCGACATGCCCGACGTGCCCGGGCCCGAGGGGCTGCCCACGGACCATGAGCAGCGCGAGGCCTTCGCTCACCGCATTCCCGAGCAGTTCCGGGAGGCTTTCCTGCGTGAGCGGCCGGTGGAAGTGCGCGCCATCCAACCGGCCAATCCCTTCGAGGCGGAGCCGCAGGAGCCGGTGCGTCAGGCCTGGTTCCGGGTGGCGGATCAGATTCAGGTGGATGAGGCCATGCGTCGGGCTATCCTGAGCTTCGCCTCGGATTTCGGGCTCCTGGGTACAGCCATGCTGCCCCATGGCGTTAACTTCTTCCAGCCCCATGTGCAGTCGGCGAGCATTGATCACGCCATGTGGTTCCACGCCGATTTCGACCCCCATGATTGGCTGCTTTTCCATTCCCACAGCCCGTTCGCCGGCGGGGCCCGCGGGCTGAACTTTGGCAGTATCTACCGCAGCGACGGCACTGTAGTGGCTTCTGTGGCTCAGGAGGGCCTGATCCGGCTGCGGCCGACCGAGCCGCCCGCCTGACGGCCGGCGCCGCGCTGGATAACCTGACTGTGACAAGCTAGAATCCGCAACTCTGACAACCGCCGCCAACCTGGAGGAAGCCTCCGTGAACAAACTGGAAGACCATTTCGGGCGCTGGAAAAACCGCGAGGAAATTGCCGAAGCCATGATCCCCATGATCGGCCGGTTGCATCGCGAGCATAACGTCACCATTACGGTGTACAGCCGGTCGCTGGTGAACAGGTCCGTAATCCAGATCCTCAAGTTTCACCGCTTCGTTAAGCAGATCGACGACTCCGAGCTGTCCGTGGTGGATACGTATCCTATTCTGGAAGAAGTGCTCAAGCTGGATATCGGCCAGTGCCGGATCGATATCGGCAAGCTGGCGGTGGCGTTCAAGGAAGATACCCGCGGCCTGTCGGCAGCGGATTTCGTGCAAGAACAACTCGCCGAAGCGGTGGCGGAGAAAGGCCCCAAGCCGGAGCAGCAGGACGTCGTCCTCTATGGTTTCGGCCGCATCGGGCGCCTGCTCGCCCGGCTTCTGATTGAAAAGGCGGGCAGTGGCAACGGGCTGCGGCTCAAGGCCGTTGTGGTCCGTTCCGGCGGCAAGGATGATCTGGCCAAGCGGGCCAGTCTGCTGCGCCGGGATTCGGTTCACGGTCCCTTCCAGGGCACCATCGGACTGGACTACGAAGACAATGCCATTATTGCTAACGGCAACTTCTTCCACGTCATCTATGCCGACGACCCGGCCTCCATTGACTATACCCAGTACGGCATTGATAACGCCGTGGTGATCGACAATACGGGCAAATGGCGCGACGACGCCGGGCTCGCTCAGCATCTGGAAGCGGACGGTGTCTCCCGTGTCATTCTTACCGCCCCGGGCAAGGGCAACCTCAAGGACATTGTTCATGGGGTCAATCATGGCATGATTACGGATGATGACCGCATCATTTCCATGGCTAGTTGCACCACCAACGCCATTGTGCCGCCGCTGAAAGCACTCCACGACCAATTCGGCATTGAGCACGGTCATGTGGAGACGGTTCACGCCTATACCAATGATCAGAACCTGCTGGACAACTACCACAAGGCGGACCGGCGGGGCCGGGCGGCGCCGCTGAACATGGTGCTCACGGAAACGGGGGCGGCCACGGCGGCGGCCAAGTGCCTGCCCGAGTTGGAGGGCAAGCTCACAGGCAACTCGATCCGCGTGCCCACACCCAATGTGTCCATGGCCATTCTCCATCTGACCCTGAACCGCGAGACCAGCCTGGACGAGATTAATGATTATCTGCAGTGGCTGTCGCTGCACTCGGAGTTGCAGCGCCAGGTGGACTACATCAGCTCGCCCGATGCGGTGTCCACGGATTTCGTGGGGTCGCGTCACGCCGCGGTCATCGACGCCGAGGGCACGATTGTCAACGACCGCCATGTGGTGCTCTATGTCTGGTACGACAACGAGTTCGGCTACAGCTGCCAGGTGGTGCGCGTGCTGCAGCAGATCTCGGGCGTGGAGTTTCCCTCCTACCCGAGGGACTAAGCCACCGGTACGTCCTTACTACGCGGCCCAACAACAAACGCTCCCGTCTCCGGGGGCGTTTTTTTGTTGGGCTATGGGCTGTGCTTGGTTGGAGCCGTTACTGCACCTGGAAGCTCCAGGTCCGGCCCGGGAAGGGCACGCCGCTTTTGCTTTCGATGTGATCCGTCAGCTCCACGGTGACCTCCCCGGTAAGGTTGTCGCGCGGGAGCAGGACAGCGGCTGTATAACTGCCGGGATAATAGTCGATGCCGTTCTGGGGCACGACGCCATTGGCATCGGTCACCCGGAAGTTCTCGGTGTTCTTGACCGTGGCGGCTTTCATGGGCCGGTCAAAAAGGGCGCTCACCGCGATCAGCGAATCGTCGACTTTCGCGCCATTGGCCGGCTGGATGCGCGTCACGCGGGGCGCCAATGGCGTTGTACGCTCCACGGTGGCGGTGTCCTCGTTGTTATCGACATAGGCGACGAAGGGCGTGCCGTCATCGGCGAGGGCGAGCGATACGGTGGAGAAAATCACGTCAAGGGAAGGCGAGAAGCCGGCGCTGCCCTTGGTCTGCCAGATCCGGTCGGCATCGATCTGCACCCGATCGCGCACCGTGGTGCCGTCCGCGGTGGCGGTAACCTGGAGTGCGTGGCGCCCGCCGGTGTATGGGGTGAAACTCGCCTCGGTCCGGTGGGGCTTGTTGATATCGCTGTCAGCGAGCTCGCTGGCGGCGTGGCGGTTGGCGAAGGTCCACTGATAGCTCCTGTCCGCCTTCAGATCGGTTTGCGCTTTCAGGTCGACTTTCTGTTGGTCTTCCACACGCTTATCGTCCCCTGTTGCCACGGTAATCCGGGCTTGTACGTCCAGCGTATCCGGGGCGGTTTCGCCATCTGCTTTAGCTTGCACCCGCAACCGGTAGGAGACCGCCGCGTAGGGAGTAAAAGCCGGCTCCGCTTGACTGGTCCGGCTAATCATCGCGTCGAATAGCGTGCAACGGGTTCGGTTTTTTTCGGCCAGTGTCCATTGATAGGCTACTGCCTGGTCGAAGTTCGTGTTCGCTTTGACCATGACCGACTATCTGCCGTCGATGCTCTTGTCCTGGGCGGCGTCGACGCTGAGTTCCCGGGTCCCGTGGTCTCCTCGGGCTCGCCCGCAGCGTCGTCCTCTGCGCCCGAGTCGCCGCCGCATGCGCTCAGACCCAGCACCAATATGCTCATCAGCAAGGCGTGTCCGCGACGTTCAGCATCCCTCCTGATAGGGCCCCCATGGGTTGTTTCGTCCGGCCTTCTTGCATGTCCCCTTTTTCCTGCTCTGGCGCTGTGTGCCATAGCCGAGCTTCGAGATCCTCGATGGCCGGCCCTGTTGTGGGTCGTTAAGTATTGGGATGACCCTTGCC
>CAYPKI010000174.1:0-6084 GCA_964411265.1 uncultured Alcanivorax sp.
ATAAATGTGAACTATTTCACATTGTTTGTGCAGAGGCGACCACTCGGCGTTCATATCGTCCGCTCATTCCCGATTGTGTTGTGCTGGTGAAGGAAGGTTGATGTACTGCAGTCGCGCGCAGAGGGGTTGCGTACGGAGGAACTAATGACAATTATCGTAGCCGTTTTTGCTTTATGTGTCGCCTGGCTGGCGCTGGTGCGTAGCCGGCAAGCGGAGGAAACAACACAACAACTACGTCGCAATACCGACAAGCTGATACAACGCCAGCAACAGATCCTGCGGGAACTTCACCCACAAGAGTACGCTGGCAGTCAGCCGGAGTCGGTAGCCGAGGAAGTCGAAACGGCCGCGCCCGCGCAACAGGCGCAGCCCGATGTCGAGGAAATCGACAGGACCGCCCCTGCCGCGCAGGCGGAGCCGTCGGCTGACCGGGCCTGAATCCGCTGGCGTCTCTTTCACCGGTTCTGCTCGGGAATCGGTTGTGCGAGGCGGGAGGCGCAAGAAAAGCAAACCGGTAATTGATCTTCCCCGGCTCCGACAGACTGCTTTACGGCAGTGGCCCTTTCTAGGCCTTTTGCGAAAGGGGGCCAAGATTGGCGCAGGATGCACCTCCCGCAAAACCCGAATCCCGGAAAAATCTGTGGGAAGAGTATCTTGCTCCGACTGCCACGCTTTAAGCTGTAGAAACCCCATGGTGGGTACAGCGCACCCTGGGACCCTCATACCGATGGCTGATCCCGGGCGTCCCTTTCAGCTTTCAACTTGAGCAAGAATTTCTGGAAGGGATCGCGGCGGGGACGCCGCTCCCACTCGCACCTGGCTCCTGGCTCCTAGCTCCTAGCTCCTCGCGCCTAGAACAACCCCTGCAAATACCACTGCCCGGAGCGCCGGTCGCGGAAAACACGGCAGCAAAAGCCGGCCGGGTGGCGTACTGTGCAGTATTCGCGCACGGGCGGGTCGGGGCGCCACCAGTGGCTGCTGTAGCGTTGCTCATGGGGCAGCCATTCCAGTTCGGTGCCATCCCAGATCAGTCGCTCGCCCTGCAGTGCCAGGGGCCGGGGTGGATTGAGCAGCCACAGGGGTGGTTCGTCGAAGGGCAGTTCAGGGGCAGGTTCCGCCGCAGGCGTTTGCCGCGGATCGGCTTCTTGGTCCGCGGCCTCCGGCAGGGGTTCGTCGCTTTCGCGCGGGGTCATGCAGGACAGCCCGGGCAGGGTGGCGAGGCGGTCCAGCAGGGCATTCCGATCCGCGCGGGCATCGGGTTCGGTGAGCAGGTCGCCGCCGCCCACGGCTCGTTCCAGCGGCGGGCCACTTTCCAGTACCAGGACCAGCACGGGCTCATCCAGATGCAGGTGTTCCAGCCGGCGCCGGGTGAGTTCCAGCCAGGTGTCCAGGTCATGGGCCGGCTGGGCGCGTTCCACCGTCAGCGTCTGGGCCGGGCCCTTCAGGGGTCGGAAGTGCCAGTATATGGCGGTCACCGATTCCTGGCGCCGACGCAGGTGCGCGGCCTGTTCGTCCTGAAAGCGCTCGATCGGGGCCAGGAATGCGCGCTCGTCGGCGCGTTCGCCCAGCAGCCGTTCCAGCCAGAGCAGCAGAGCGCGGCCGTGGCGCTTGCCCAGGGTATGGCGGGGCAGCTCCAGGATTTCGCCCAGGGTGCCGAAACCCGGTGCTGTCAGGCGCTGGCGCAGTTTGCCGGACAGATTCAGCTCGGTCAGCGGCTGTTCGGCCAGCAGGGCGCGGAAGGCGGCGTCGGTGTCGTCCGCAAAGCAACAGGCGTGGCTGTCCGCCAGGGGCCGCAGGGTCAGCTCCCGGGCGGCGAGGGGTGTGGGGCCCAGAGCCGGACGGGTGGACAGGCCGCTGCCGGTCAGCCGTTGCCGGACCTGTTCCAGCAGCGGGTCCAGGCCGCCAAACAGGCGCAGGCAGGCGCCGATATCCAGCAGCAGCGTGTCTGGCGGCTCCACACTGACCCGGGGCGTGATATCCAGCAGCCGCTCGCCCAGCCGGTGGAGCGCGCGCTCTTCGCGCTTGGTGTCGCGCTCGGCGGTGTGCAGGGTGTCGCAGAGACCGCGGGCCGTCGCCAGGCGCATGCCCGGCTGGACGCCCGCCTCGCGAGCCGCCCCGGAGGCCAGCAGCACCTGGTGCTCCTCGCAGACCACCAGGGGCGGCACGGGGTCCAGTCCCCGGATTAGCACCTCCAGCGGCAGGCCGGGGCAGCGCACGGCCAGCCAGAGTTTCATCCCGGCAGCTCCTCGCCCGGTTCCATGGGCCGGTGTGGAGCCAACAGCGGCGGTTGAGGCAAGGATGCTGGTTCCGGTTCCGGTTCCGGCGCCGGGGCAGTATGGGCCGGCGCTTCGGGGGGATAGCGCAGGTGCTGGGGCAATACGGCCAGCTGCAAGTCCTGACCCGCCCAGCCGCCGGGCTGTTTTTCGATGCGCACGGTCAGATCCCCGGGCGGGCGTGAACTCAGCACCAGCCGCAAGGGCGCGGGCGAGGGTTGTTCCGCGTCCTGGACATCGCGCATTAGCACCAGCAGGCAGCGCCCCAGACGCGCGGCCCGGTGCAGCTTTTGCAGATTGCGCGGCTCGTGCAGGCGCCGGGGCAGCCAGGCCACCAGGGTGGCAGCGGTGTCCGAGGCGGCACATTCCCGGCAGGCGCGCATCAGCGTCTCCGGGTCCCGGGCGCGGAGCAGCAGCAGTTGTTCCGGATCCAGCCCGGCCCGGCGCAGGGTGCGGGTATGCGGCCGGGCCGGGGCGCCGGCGAGTACCACCAGGCCGTCATCCGCTTCGGCCAGCGCCGGCAGCAGCAGTCGCAGGGCCTGGGGGCAGGAGCCGTCCAGCAGCCATTCGGTCAGCCCGTGGGCGGGCCAGCCGCCCAGATGCAGGGCCTGGTCCAGCTCCGGCCAGCCCGAGGGCAGCACGGCCTCGCCACTACAGCGCCGGCCGTCGCGGGCCCGCCAGACGTCCGCGCGATGCAGCAAATGATCCAGGCTGGAGGCAGAGGTATCCATGCCGTCATAATACTGTTCGTACGAACAGTTATTCAATGACCGCGGGAACCGGTTACGGCTGACCTTGTCCGGGACAGGGACGAGCCCGATCTTGACGAATTCAGGCAGGCAGAGCGCTTACAAAGCGGGCTGGTCGCTTTATCATGTCGCCGGAACGCGCGGTGGTTGTTGTACGAGGAGTGAAGATGCAGATCTGGGGCAAGTTGCTGGTCGGTGGTCTGGGCTGGCTGGTGGGTGGACCCATCGGCCTGATGCTGGGCCTGTTTTTCGGCCATGTCCTCGACCGGGGCTATCAACGTATTCAGTCGCTCAACCCGCAACGGCCCTGGGAGGCGGGCGAACGCGAAACCGTTCAGACCGCCTTTCTGGATTGCTCTTTTACCCTCATGGGCCATCTGGCCAAGGCGGATGGCCGGGTGAGCGAGGACGAGATTGCCCAGGCGCGCGCGGCCATGACGCGTATGCGTCTGGACGAGGACCAAAGCGAGCGGGCTATTAACTGCTTCCGCCAGGGCAAGGAGGATGAAGTATCGGTGGATCAGGTGGTAGCGCAATTCCGCCGCGCCACCCAGAGGCGCAAGCACTTGATTCTGCCGCTGCTGGAAACCCTGCTGGAGACGGCCATGGCTGATGGCGATATCTCCGACGCGGAGCAGGAGCTGCTTACCCGGATCGCTGCCGGACTGGGCATTCCCGAGGCGCAGTTCCGCCAGATCCTGTCCATGGTCATGGCCCGGCAGCAGTACGGCGGCGCCGCCGTGGGTGCCGGCGCCGGCGCGGGTGGCCGTTCTCCGGGTGGCCAGCGCCAGCCGCCGCTATCCCATGCCTACAAGGTGCTGGGGGTGGATGAAAGCGCCAGCAACAGCGAAATCAAGAAAGCCTACCGGCGGCTGATGAGCAAGCACCATCCGGACAAGCTCATGGCCGAAGGCCTGCCCGAGGACGTGGTCAAGCGCGCCACGGATAAAACCGCCGAAATCCGCCGCGCCTTTGAACAGCTCAAAGAGGCGCGCGGCATTTGACAGCCTGTTAACCAGGCGCGCTTCTTGGCCTAACTACCACAGAGGTCACAGAGAATATGAAAATCTGTCCTCTGTCCTCTCTGTTACCTCTGTGGTGATTGCCCGGTCAGACTGCGGCTCCCGAGGTAAAGAATTGGGCGCCACTGCCGCGATGGTGCGCACAGCACACGCTACGGCTGGCTCTGGAATTCGGACTGAGTAGCCTGAATCCGGCCTCTTTTGTGATCCCCGCTCGGAGGGCGAGGCAAATAAAGCGGTTATGGCAGCTCTCCTATAGCTATGATAGCTCCTGCCTATTTTCTGCCGCGATGGCAGGTCTACAATAGAGTTGTGTTGCTGAATGACTTCCGGCCCTGCTAGGCCGGAGAATCCCGGATACGCGCGAATCCACGACCGGCAGAGATCTCATGCAGGCACTACCCTTTGAAAACAGCTACGCCCAACTGCCGGATGAATTCTTTGTCCGGAGCAAACCTGAGCCGGTGTCCGAGCCGCGGCTGATCCAGCTCAACACTGAACTGGCGGACGAGTTGCAACTGGGGCTGGATCTGTTCAGCGAAAATGAGGTCGCGCGCATTTTTGCCGGCAATGAAACGCCTGAAAACGCGGAGCCGTTGGCCATGGCCTATGCCGGGCACCAGTTCGGCAACTTCGTGCCGCAGCTGGGCGACGGCCGGGCCTTGTTGCTGGGCGAAGTGATTGACCGTTATGGCTGGCGGCGGGATATTCAGTTGAAGGGAGCCGGGCGTACCCCCTTCGGTCGCGGCGGCGATGGCCGCGCCCCCGTGGGGCCGGCGTTGCGTGAGTATCTGGTCAGCGAAGCCATGCATGCGTTGGGCGTGCCCACCACCCGCGCGCTGGCGCTGGTCACAACGGGCGAGCCGGTGATCCGCGAAACCGCGTTGCCCGGAGCCGTGATCACGCGGGTGGCGTCCAGTCATATCCGTGTTGGCACCTTCCAGTTTTTCGCGGCCCGGGATAATCGCGAAAACCTGCGCCGGCTGGCCGACTATGCCATCGAGCGTCATTACCCGGAGGTCGCGCAAAGCGACAACCCCTATAGGGCGCTGCTGGAAGCGGTCTGCACCCGCCAGGCCGAACTCGTGGCGGACTGGATGGCCGTGGGCTTCATCCATGGCGTCATGAACACGGATAACGTCGCCATTGCGGGTGAGACGCTGGACTATGGCCCCTGCGCCTTCATGGACACCTATCATCCGGATACCGTCTTCAGTTCCATTGACCGGGGCGGACGCTACGCCTATCGCCAGCAGCCGGTGATCGCGCAATGGGATCTGGCGCGCTTCGCCGAGTCCATTCTGCCCTTGCTGCATGAAGACGAATCCACGGCCATTGAAGAGGCCAAAGCGATCATCAATGATTTTCCGTCCGTTTATCTGCGGGCCTGGCTGACGCGCATGCGTGCCAAGCTGGGTCTGGAAACGGAAGAAGACGGCGATCAGGATCTGGTTGAGGATCTGCTGGCGCTCATGGCCCGCGATCGGGTGGACTTCACCCGGGCGTTCCGTCGTCTGGCCGAGGCCGCGGAAAATCCCATGAACAATGAACGTGTGGCCGAGCTCTTTGCCTCGACCGCTGACTGGTACGAGTGGGAAGAACGCTGGCGGCACCGGCTTGACCGTGACGCCGCCTCGGCGGTGGATAGCGCGGCGCGCATGCGCTCGGTGAATCCGGCCGTGATTCCGCGCAATCATCGCGTCGAAGATGCCATTGCCTCGGCGGTTAACGGCGATTTCGCGCTCTTCGAACAGCTCCACGAACGCCTGAGCCGGCCCTTCGAGGACGATGCCGTGGACGATGAATTCCTGGCACCGCCGGTGGACGGTGAGGCCGTGCAACAGACCTTCTGTGGCACCTGAGCAAAGCGCTCTGTTCGCTTGCCTTCAGTGGACGCCCTGTCTGCCTTCGTCCTGGCATCCACACTGCTGGGGCTGGCGCCGGGCCCGGATAATCTCTTTGTCCTGACGCAATCGGCCCTCTACGGCCGCCGTGCCGGTGTACTCATTGTGCTGGGTTTGTGCACAGGGCTGGTGGTGC
>CAYPKI010000175.1:0-2464 GCA_964411265.1 uncultured Alcanivorax sp.
ATGATGCCGGCGCTGGAACCCAGGCGGGCTAACCTGCGCGCAGCGGCTCAGCGCGGCTTCGCCACCGCCACGGACCTGGCGGATTATCTGGTAGGCCGGGGTGTCGCTTTCCGCGACGCCCATGAGATTGTGGGTCAGGCCGTCGCACGGGCGCTGGACGACGACCGGGATCTGGAAGAGTTGAGTCTCGCTGAGCTACAGCAATTCAGTGATTGCATCGAGTCGGACGTGCATGACGTCCTGACCCTCGAAGGCTCGGTGAGCGCGCGCAATCATATCGGCGGTACCGCGCCCGAGCAGGTGCGCGCCGCCGTGGAGCGGGGACGCCAATGGCTCGCCTGATACTGCTACTGCTGGTATTGACCACCGCCGCGTCCGGCTGCGGCCAGAAAGGGCCGCTTTATTTCACGGACGACGAAGATGAACGCGAGGAACAACAGGATGGCAACAATTAATGGATCACTTTAGCTGGCAGGATGGCACCCTGCACGCCGAGGAAGTCCCGGTGAGCGCTCTGGCTGAACGCTTTGGCACGCCTCTTTATCTGTATTCCCGGGCAACGCTGGAGCGCCGGTATCAGGCTTTCGACGAGGCCTTTGGCCAACACCCGCACCGGGTCTTCTATGCGGTCAAGGCGAACGGCAACCTGGCCTTGCTGAACCTGCTTGCCCGTATGGGGTCGGGCTTCGACATCGTCTCGGGCGGCGAGCTGGAGCGGGTGTTGCGCGCCGGCGGCCAGCCCGATCGGATCGTGTTCTCGGGCGTAGGCAAAACGGATGCGGAAATCGAGACAGCGCTGCGCGCAGGCATTCACTGTTTTAACGCAGAATCTGCCGAAGAACTGGACCGCATTCAGCATATCGGCCGGGAACAGAACCTTGTGGCGCCGGTGGCATTGCGTGTCAATCCGGATGTGGATGCGCGCACCCATCCCTACATCTCCACGGGCCTGAAGGAAAACAAGTTCGGCGTAGCTATCGAGGAGGCGCCCAGGCTCTACAAGAAGGCGGCGAAAGCCTCCCATCTCGAGGTGCTGGGTGTGGACTGCCATATCGGTAGCCAGCTCATGGAACTCGGCCCCTACGAAGATGCGGTGCGACGTATCCTGGCACTGGTGGATCGACTGACGCGGGAGGGCATGCGCATCCGTCACCTGGATCTGGGCGGCGGTCTGGGCGTGCAGTATGAGGATCAGGTGCCCCCCACGCCTGCGGACTATGTGACCACCCTGCTGCGCCATGTACCCCGCGACATGCCCGTGCATATCGAGCCGGGCCGTGCCATCGCTGCCGACGCGGGGATCTTTGTTACCCGCGTGCTTTATCTCAAGCCCACGGATCAGCGCAATTTTGCCATTGTCGACGGCGCCATGAATGATTTGATCCGGCCCAGCCTCTACGGTGCCTGGCAGGAAATCGTGCCGGTCACGCCCCATGACGCGGATTGTCGGCAATGGGATCTGGTGGGGCCCGTATGCGAGACCGGCGATTTCCTGGGCAAGGATCGCACCCTGGCGCTGGAAGCCGACGATTTGCTGGCCGTGCGCGCCGCGGGCGCCTACGGCTTTGCCATGGCAAGCAATTACAATGCGCGCAACCGACCCGCCGAGGTCCTGGTGGACGAAGATCAGGCCTTTGTCGTGCGTCGGCGCGAAACCATCGAGGATCAGCTGGGCCTGGAATCGCGCTTGCCCTGAGGAGAGCCTGGATCATGCATGACGACATACTCCGCACGCCTGATTACCGCTTCCGGGATCTGCCCGGCTATCCCTTTGCGCCCAACTACACGCAAGTCGATCAGCTCCGCATGCATTATGTGGACGCGGGGCCGGCGGACGCGCCCGTAGTGCTCATGCTCCATGGCGAACCCTCCTGGAGCTATCTCTACCGCAAGATGATCCCGGTTCTCACCGAGGCGGGCTATCGGGTGGTCTGTCCGGATCTGATTGGCTTCGGCCGCTCGGACAAGCTGCGCTATCAACGGCACTACAGTTATGACTTCCATCTCAAGAAGCTGGAAAGTTTCCTGGACAACCTGCAGCTCAGTGCCAGCCATCTGGTGTGCCAGGACTGGGGCGGTCTGCTGGGCCTGCGCCTGGCTGCGGCACAGCCGGAGCGTTTCGCGCGCATTGTCGCCGCCAACACCATGCTGCCCGGTTTCCCCGCGAATCATCCGCGCCTCAAGGGCAAACTGCGCATGCGCGACAAGCTCGCCGCGGGCGCGGGTTTCGGCGACTGGTTCGCCTTCTCCCAGGGGTATCCTTTCTGGCAAGCCGGTCAGGTGGTGCAGCTGGGCACAGCGTCAAAACTGCCCGAGAGCGTGGTTCAGGCCTATGACGCGCCCTTCCCGGATCGCCGTTTCATGGCGGGCGCACGGATCTTCCCGCGCCTGGTGCCCACACAGCGCCGCGCCAACCGCGACGCCTGGCAACAGCTGCTGCGCTGGGACAAGCCCTTCCTGACCG
>CAYPKI010000175.1:2532-6013 GCA_964411265.1 uncultured Alcanivorax sp.
CTTTCAGGAACTCATCCCGGGCGCGCACGGCGAGCCCCATACCACCATCCGGGGCGCCAGTCATTTTCTTCAGGAAGACCAGGGCGAGGAGCTCGCGCGCGTCATCGCCGACTGGCTCCAGCGCTGACCCGCGCACACCCGGCCGGGTTCCGACGCAGGCAGGCGGGCTCTACAATGGCGCTCCCTTCATAACGACCGGACGATCATGGAACTGCGATTCACCAAGATGCACGGGCTGGGCAACGATTTCATGGTACTGGACGCCCTCAGTCAGCCCATTCCCGCCGAGGGGCAGCCGCTGGCGCCCGAGACGATACGGTGGCTGGCGGACCGGCGCTTCGGCATTGGCTTTGATCAACTGCTGGTCGTTCGGCCGCCACCCGGCCCGGATGTGGATTTCGGCTATGGCGTCTTCAACGCCGACGGCGGTGAGGTGTATCAGTGCGGCAACGGCGCGCGCTGCTTTGCGCGTTTCGTGCGCGAACAGGGGTACAGCGACGCCGACGAGATTCGGGTGGCCACCGCCGCCGGGGAAATGACGCTCACGCTTACCGAGGACGGCGAGGTGACCGTAGCCATGGGCGAACCACTGTGGTCACCTCAGGACATTCCCTTCAACGCCCAGGCGGAAGCGGATACCTATACGCTGGAAGCTGTGGGCGAAACCCTGGAGATTTCCGCGGTAGGCCTGGGCAATCCGCACTGCGTGGCGCTGGTGGACAATCTGGAGCGGGCGCCGGTTAATACCCTGGGACCTGTCCTGGAGAAACATCCGGATTTCCCGGAACAGGCCAATGCCGGTTTCATGCAGGTACTGGAACCGGACCATATTCGTCTGCGCGTCCAGGAACGCGGCGTAGGCGAAACCCTTGCCTGTGGTTCGGGCGCCTGCGCCGCAATGGTCTGTGGCCGCCGTCGCGGCCTGTTGGAAGACCGGGTCCGGGTATCACTGCCCGGCGGCGACCTGCTGGTTACCTACACCGGCTCCGGGCAGGTGCGGATGACAGGTCCGGCCACGCGTGTCTATGATGGCTTTATAGAAATCGACAACGACAATCCCGGGGGACGGACCCGCTCATGAGTGAACAGGAGCCTATCAACGCGGACCAGGTGGCAGCCTGGCTGCGAGATCATCCGGCGTTTTTCGACGAACGTCCGGAGCTGCTGGAATCGCTGCGAGTTCCGGATGCGCGCGGCGAGGCGGTGTCGCTGCTGGAACGTCAGGCCAGTGTGCTGCGCACGCGCAACGAAGAGCTGCGCGAGCGGCTCAATCACCTTCTGGACGTCGCCCGGGACAACGACCGTCTGTTCGAGAAAACCCGCAATCTGGTTTTGAAGGTGCTGGAAGCGAGCGACTGTGAGGATCTGTTTCACAACCTCATCGATGCGCTCAAGCGGGACTTCGGCAGCGATGTAGTCAGCCTGCTTATCTACGACCATGAGCTGGACCTCAGCGCCGACATCCGTGGACAGGTGCGCTGCGTGGCCTTCGCCGATCTGCACGAGGCGTTGCGTAATCTATTGCGCGGCGACCGCGCGGTTTGTGGGTCCCTGCGCGAGGCGGAACTACGCGAGCTCTTCAACGACGAAGCCGACAGCGTCAAATCGGCGGCTATGGTGCCGCTCGAATGGCAGGGCCGGCAGGGCCTGCTGGCCATCGGCAGCACGGATCCACGCCACTTCCGCAGCTCCATGGATACGCTCTTCCTTACCCATATCGGCGAAGTGCTGAGTCGTCGGCTCGCCGATTTCCTCCAGGCCAGTCCGGCCCCGGAGGCCAAGCGGGCCTGACCATGGCTGCTGCCCGCGCCGGCCTGGACGAAACCCTCAACGCCTTCCTCGGGGATCAGACGCACGAGCGGCGTTTGTCGGTGCACACGGTGGCCGGCTACCGCCGGGACTTGCAGAAAGCTGCCGATTTTCTCCGCGAGCGCGACATGGGGCACTGGGAGGAAGCGGATGTACACGTCATCCGCGCTCTCGTGGCGACCCTCCATCGCCGCGGGCTGGCCGGTAAGAGCCTGCAGCGGCTACTGTCCAGTTTGCGCGGGCTCTACCGCTGGCTGGCGCGCGAAGGCCGTGTGCGGGACAACCCGGCGGAAGGGTTGAGCGCCCCGCGCAGCGGTCGTCCTCTGCCCGCCACCCTGGATCCGGACCAGACCCGGCACTTGCTGGAGCAGTCCGGCGGCGACAATCCATTGTCACTGCGCGACCAGGCCATGATGGAATTGCTTTATTCCTCCGGACTGCGCCTGGCGGAACTGTTGTCCCTTAATACCAACACCATTGATCTCGACGCCGGCCAGGTGGAGGTAACCGGCAAGGGCAACAAGGCGCGCCGGTTGCCGGTGGGACGACCCGCGTTGCAAGCCGTACGGGCCTGGCTCCAGGCCCGACCGGCGCTGGTGAAGGATCCGGACGAAAAAGCGCTATTCCTCAACCACCGCGGCGCACGGCTGGGGCCCCGGGGCGTGCAGCAACGGCTCGCCCGCGCCGCGGTACAGCGCAACCTGGACGGGCGACTCCACCCGCATATGCTGCGGCATTCCTTCGCCACCCACATGCTCGAATCGTCGGGCGATCTGCGAGCCGTCCAGGAGCTGCTGGGTCACAGTGATCTTTCCACCACCCAGATCTATACCCATCTGGACTTTCAACATCTGGCACGCATCTATGACGACGCCCATCCCCGCGCCCGCAAGAAGAACAAGGACGACGCGTCCGACGACTGAACCGCGCGGGGGTTCGCGCTTCATCCCTGCGATTTGCCCGCTCCGATTTGTGGGCTAGACTGATGCCTATGCCGGGCTTGCAACTCATCACTTTTGATCTGGACAACACGCTCTGGCCCGTGGATGAAGTCATTCGCCGGGCCGAGGAAACCACTAGTGCCTGGCTTCAACGTGAGCATCCCGAGGTGGCCGAACAACTCGGTTCGGAACGAATCCGGCAAATGCGTGATCAGCTGGTCGCGCAGGACCCGGGTTACAGTCACAACCTCACCGCCTTGCGCCGCGACGCCATGGCCGCGGGCTTCCAGGCGGCGGGCTATGCTCGGGCGGAAGCGGTGAAACGGGCCACGGACGCTTTCCACGTTTTCCACGAGGCACGCAATGAGGTGGTTTTCTTCCCGGGTGCACTGGATATCCTCGGGGTTCTGGCAGATTCCTACGAACTGGGCGCTCTGACCAACGGCAATGCCGATCTGGAACGCATCGGCATTGACCACCTCTTCAGCTTTCATCATTCGGCGCACCGGACATGTTCCAGGCGGCACTGGACTCCACCGGTATTGCCGCCGAGCGTGCCCTCCATGTAGGCGACCATCCGGAGGAGGACGTGCATGCCGCCCGGGAACACGGCTGGCACGCCGTCTGGGCCAACCTCCTCGATCTGGACTGGCCGGAACATATACCCCATCACCCCCATCGCATTCACAACCTCCACGAGCTCAGTGATCTGATTGCTTTGCTGGAAGGAT
>CAYPKI010000176.1:0-5993 GCA_964411265.1 uncultured Alcanivorax sp.
AGAGGGGGTGATCCTCGGGCAAGGGCTCTTCGTCGAAAACATCCAGGGCGGCGCCGGCGATAATGCCGTCACGCAAGGCTGCCACCAGATCGTCCGTGTTGACGATGGGCCCGCGCCCCACATTGATAAGCCGCGCCGAGGGATTCATGTGTTCCAGCATCTCCTGATCAAAAAGCTCGCGAGTTTCTTCCGTCAGGGGGGCTGTGATAACGACATAGTCCGCTTCGGGCAATAAGTCCGCCAGCTTGTCCTGCGGGTACACATGCCGGAAGTTCTCGTCCTCGCGCTCATGCCTCGCCGTAGCGATCACATCCATGTCCACCGCTCGCAAGAGGCTGCCCACTTCCCGGCCGATGGAGCCGGCGCCCACAATGAGCACTTGCGCTTCACGAGCCAGCGCGGTTTCACGATGCCGCCACTGATGTTCACGTTGATACCGCAGATTGCCCAGCGTGTCCTTGGCGAACATGAAAATGGCGGCCAGAACATACTCGGCAATGCCCCGGTCAAAGATGCCGCGTGCATTGGTTACGACAATGTCGCTTTCGACCAGTTGCGGGAACATGAGCGCATCCACGCCCGCGCTGGTGGCATGCACCCATTGAATGCGATGCTCGTCCGGCCAGACACGCTCGAGCATCTCGGTACGAAAGTCGGTGACAACGAGTACGTCTGTGTCGGCTAACAATTCGGCCAGCGTAGCTTCGTCCCGGGCATAACGAATACGGGCTCGACCGTCCAGTTGATCCAGGCCCGGCAACTCGTTTTCGTCCGGGGCTGTCAGTACCGTGATCTGGAGTTCGCTCATGGTTTCAGGTCCGTGCGATAGCGCGCTTGAATTTGTCCAGAGCTTCCTCGATCTGGTTTTCGGTGACAACCAGCGGCGGTAGCCAGCGTACTACCTGACCATGCGTGCCGCAGCGCAGCAGCAGCAGATCCTCATGCTCACTGGCCTTGAGCAGTGCCGCGGCCTTGTCACCGTCCGGGTGTCCATGGCCGTCGACGATTTCCATGCCCTGCATCAGACCCATGCCGCGGACTTCGTCAATAAAGTCGTACTGGTCTTTCAGCTTGTCCAGTTCGGCCCGCATTTGCTGACCGCGCTGGGCGGCATTGTCCACCAATTGTTCGTCCCGCATGACGTCAATGTTCGCCACCGCGCCCGCGCAGGCGACGGCATTGGCGCCATAGGTGCCGCCCTGCGAGCCCGGCCAGGCCTGCTGCATCAGGCTCTGAGAGGCCGCTATGGCGGACACCGGAAAGCCGCTCGCCAGCCCTTTGGCCGTGATGATGACATCCGGCGTAATGCCGAAGTGCTCGTAGCTCCAGAACTTACCTGTACGGCCGAAGCCCGACTGCACTTCGTCGGATATGAGCAGGATCTTGTGTTCATTACAGCGTTCGCGCAGGCCTTGCATGAACCGGGTGGTGGCGGGCCAGTAGCCGTATTCGCCCTGCACCGGCTCAATGATCATGGCGGCTGTATCGCACTCCGACGTCTGGGTCACAAAGAGCTCGTCCAGCTCGCGCAAACAGAAATCCGTCGCCTCTTCCTCGGTCATGCCGTAGCGGTAGGCGTGCGGGAAAGGCGCAAACACCACGCCGCTCATCAAGGGGTGGAAGCCACTGCGTACCTTGGTCCCGGACGTCGTCATGGAAGCTGCGCCCACAGTGCGGCCATGGAAACCGCCGTGAAAGCAGATCAGGTTGGGCCGGCCCGTGGCCTGACGTGCCAGCCGCAGGGCCGTTTCCACGGCCTCGCTACCCGAATTGGTGAAAGAAACCGAGTCCAGGGGCGCAGGCAGATGCTCACTCAGTTTGTCCGCCAGATCGAGCATGGGCCGGTGCTGGACGGTGGCGTACTGGGCATGGATGAGCTTGCCCACCTGCTCCTGGGCCGCGGCCACTACACGCGGATGACAATGGCCGGTGGCGGTCACGCCGATGCCCGAGGTGAAGTCCAGCCAGGCCCGGTCGGAGGCGTCATAGATATAGCAGCCCTCGCCGCGTTCGGCGATGACATCGCTCGATTGTTTCAGCAGGGGAGAAAGATGGCTCATGCGGGACTCCTGTTCATTACGCCCATAAGGATTCGATGATAGCAGCGCTGATCTCGCCGGTGGTTCGCGGATCGCGGGCCGCCCCGGACAGATCCGCCGCGACCGCACCACGCAGCGCGCCAGCCGCCCGGGCGAATACGGTCTCGGTAGTACCCAGCCAGGCCAGCATTTCCGCCGCGGTCAACAGCATGGCACGCGGATCCGCCTGGTTCTGCCCGGCAATATCGGGCGCGCTACCGTGCGTGGGTTCAAACAGAGCCGGGTAATCCCGGTTGTCCGGATTGATGTTGGTGGACGGTGCCACGCCCATGCCGCCGGACAGTACCGCAGCGAGATCCGTCAGGATGTCGCCTTGCAAGTTGCTTGCCACCACTACATCGAAGATCCACGGAGACTGCACGAATTTCATGCAGGCCGCATCCACTAGTTCATGGTGGGTGGCTACATCCGGGTACTCGGGGGCGATCTCATCGAGGACCTGCGTGTAGAGTTCGCCCCAATGCGGCAGGGCATTGCGCTTGGTAATCAGACAGACCTGGGCAGCCGCCATGTTGCCGTCGTTCAGCGGGAATGCGCGCGCATGCTCCCGCGCCTGTCCTCGCTGGCGGGCCCGCTCGAAGGCATGCCGCATCAGCCGTTCCGCCGCGGGGCGCGTGAAAACTTCCAGCTGGGTGGCCACCTCGCGCTCGCTCCCCTGATGTACGCGCCCACCCTGGTTAACGTATTCGCCCTCACTGTTTTCGCGGATCACCAGCATGTCAACGTCCGCCGCGCGCGGGTCCGCCAGGTATTGCGGCGCGCCCGGCAAAAGCCGTGCGGGGCGCTCGCAAGCCCACAGATCGAAGCCCTTGCGCAGCGTGAGCAGCGGCGCCAGGGAAATGCCGTCAGGCAGCACATACCGGCCGGGCTCCGAGGTCGGCCCCGGGTCGCCCAGTGCGCCCAGCAGCAGGGCGTCATAGCGCATCAGCTGATCCAGGGCGTCGGCGGGCATCATCGCCCCGTGGCGCCGGTGCCAGTCCGTGGACGGCCAGGGCAGCTGTTCCCATTCGAGTGGTAGTTGATGCTGCTGGCGCAGGGAATCCAATACGTCCAGCGTGGCGCTCATGACTTCGCCGCCGATGCCGTCGCCGGGCATGACGGCCAGCTTCCGGTGAGTTGGGGAGCTCATGGGTTATTCACCGCCCATGCACAGATATTTTACCTCCGTGAATTCATCCAGGCCGTAGTGCGAACCCTCGCGGCCCAGACCGGATTCCTTGACCCCGCCGAAGGGCGCCGCGGCATTGGATACCAGACCCTCGTTGACCCCCACAATGCCGGCCTCCAGTCCCTCGGCCACGCGCCAGCAGCGGTGAATATCGCGACTGTAGAAATAGGAAGCCAGGCCATAGACGGTGTCATTGGCCATGCGGATGGCTTCGTCCTCGGTTTTGAAACGCAGGATGCCCACCAGGGGGCCGAAGGTTTCCTCGTCGCAGAGCTGCATGTCCCGATGCACGCCCGTGATCAGGGTGGGACGAGCGAAGTTGCCGCCCAGCGGATGCCCCTCGCCGCCATAGACGAGCGTCGCCCCCTTGTCCAGCGCGTCCTGCAAGTGAGTGCTGACCTTCTCCACGGCAGGCGCGTTGATAAGGGGCCCCTGATTGACGCCATCCTCCAGGCCATTGCCGGCCTGGAGTTTGTCCATGGCCGCCTGAAGTTTCTCCACAAAGGCGTCATGGACACCGTCCTGCACCAGAAAGCGGTTGGCGCAGACACAGGTCTGGCCCGTATTGCGGAATTTCGAGCCCATGGCGCCTTCAACCGCCCGGTCCAGATCGGCGTCGTCGAAAACGATAAAGGGGGCATTGCCGCCCAGCTCCAGCGACACTTTCTGGATATGTTCAGCGCACTGAGCCATGAGTTTGCGCCCTACCTGGGTTGAGCCGGTGAAGCTGATTTTGCGCACGGTCCCGTTCCGGGTGAACTCGCCGGCGATTTCTCCCGGCGAGCCCGTGACAATGCTGAGCACGCCTGCGGGGATGCCGGCGCGTTCGGCCAGCTCGGCCATGGCCAGCGCGGAGAAAGGCGTTGCCGCGGCGGGTTTGATTACCATGGGACAACCGGCGGCGAGGGCCGCGCCGGCCTTGCGCGTGATCATGGCCGCCGGAAAATTCCAGGGCGTAATGGCCGCAGAGACGCCCACGGGTTCCTTGATCACAACGATGTGCTGATCCGGCTTGCCGCCCGGAATGGTGTCGCCGTACATGCGACGGGCTTCCTCGGCGAACCACTTGAGAAAGGAAGCGGCATAGCCCACTTCACCCTTCGCCTCCGCCAGAGGTTTGCCCTGCTCCAGTGTCATCAGCCGGCCCAGATCATCCTGGTGTTCCATCATCAGATCATGCCAGCGCCGCAGCAGATCGCCGCGCTCGCCGGCCGTCTTGCGCCGCCAGTGGGCCAGGGCACGATCCGCTGCCTCGATGGCGCCACGGGTTTCAACCGAGCCCATGTCGGGCACCGTGCCCATGATTTCGCCCGTGGCCGGATTGTCTACGTCCAGGGTGGCGCCGCCATCCGCGTCCCGCCATTGGCCGTCGATATAGCCCTTTTGACGGAAAAGCTGGCTGTCCTGCAGATCGTGACCGGCCATGATGACTCCTTGAGCAATGCGCACACACGCCTGTCGGCTTGGTGCAGTTATCGTAACCGACGCGCGGGGGAATGAAATAGCAAAGCAGCAGCGCGGTACAACCCTTGGCCCGGGGGACCGATCAGAGATAATCCGTCAGCAGTTCATCATCCTGGAACTCGAGGCCCTGTTCGTGACCATCGATACGGATGCCCTGGTCCGTCAGCGTCAGGTTGTCGGCGTTAAGCACACCCTCGCCGAAATGATACGCCGGCTTGGCGTCGCCGCGCAGCGCCTTGTCGTCATAGTCTTGCACGGCCGCGCGAGTGGCATCGCTGCGACTGGCCCAGTCGCGCAGGCGTGCGCTTCCGTATTTGCGCGCCATAAGCGTTCGGGTGGTTTCCGGTGCCAGCACCAGGGCCGTGGCGTTGTTGCCGCCGAAACCCTTGGAGTTGAGCAGGCTGGCCTGTAGGTCGTCGCGTTCGCGGTGCTCATTGCTCAGCGACAAGCGCTCGTCGTGCACGTCCTCGGCAAACTCGTCCACCGTAGTAATACCGGGCAGGCGACTCAGCGCGAACCCGCCCAGGGCGGCGGCGAGCTGGTCGCCGCCGGCGCTACCCAGCGAATGCCCGACAAAGCACTTAATGGCGGACAACGGCCAGTCCCGAATGCCGAAAGCGTCCGCGATTTCGTTAACAATACTGGATTCGGTCACGCGGTTCTGGGGTGTGCCGGTGCCGTGGGCGTGGACGGCGGTGTGGCGTTGCAGACCTTCGTCGCCGAGCAATTGCCGGGCCAGGGCCGTGGCGCGGCCCAGCGTCAGGTAGTTGCCGATCCCGGGCGCGGAAATGGACTTTTTGGGGCCGTCGGCATGGACGAAGACATCCGGCACCGCGCCCAGAATGTCGGCGCCCAGTTCCAGTGCCAGCTCGTCATCCATGAGCAGGGTGAACTGACTGGACTCGGCTATGGTGAAACCACAGTTATAGCCGAAGGGGCGGCAGGCGCGTCGGTAATCCGGTGTGTCCCGGCCCGGGTCGAGCTTGCGCAGCGCTTCGTCTTCGCCCAGCGCGCCCATGGCCCGGTAGCCTTCGATGATCTCGGGCTCCAGGGGTGCCTCGGAGGTCCCCACGAGCACGGCGCGGCGGCGACCGCTGCGGATGTCGTTTACGCCCAGCGAGAGATTGTAGAGAAAGGTGGCGCAGGCGCCCAGGGCGGCGCCCGTGGCCCCGGTGCTGCCGAGCACATAGGCGTTGATGAAATCCGCGGTCATCTCACCCAGCCCCAGCGGCACCTGCTTGGACGTGATCCGGCGTCCGCTG
>CAYPKI010000177.1:0-5979 GCA_964411265.1 uncultured Alcanivorax sp.
ACGCCGCCCTGGGCGCTGCTCACCGGCGCCGTGGGCGGCATGCTCTGTTCCATCGGCAGCGGCCTGATGGTGCGCATGCGTCTGGACGACGTGGTGGGCGCCGTGCACGTACATGGTCTGGCCGGTGCCTGGGGCACACTGGCGGCGGGCCTGTTTTTCGCCGGCGATCTGTTTGACCAGCAGCGTGTGGCGGTACAGATGCTCGGCATTACTGCCGTTTTTGCCTGGGTGTTTTTCACCGCGCTCATTCTCTACCTGGTCATCGCCCTGACGACGGGCCTGCGAGCACCCACCCAACACGAACAGCGCGGGCTTGACCTGACCGAACACGCAGAGATCGGCTATCCCGAGTTTTCGGTCCAGACCCCCTACAGCACTGATATCGCCGATCAGGTGGAGCCGCGGTCATGAGCGAGGATCTGGAGAACCGCCGTCGAGCTATTTATACCGGACTCGAACCTTACCTCTCCCGCGAGATGCTCGAGCGGGCCCTGGCGCACTGGGAAGAACATTACACCCGGGCACCGCGTTTCGCCCTGCAGCGTTTCGTGCAAGAGATCTGCGAGCTGGCCGATCTGCGGGACCGCCGGTCGGATCTTCACCTGAGTCTGGTGCGAGCGATGAACATGCCGGTGGAATCCCTGCCCGACGGCGCACCGGTGCGCACGCAAAGCACGATCCCGGAGGCGGCAACGCCGGCGCAAGATCGCGCTTTCGAGGCGCTATTGCACCGCTTCCTCCGGCAGCTGGACGACAGTACTGATCACCAATTGCGGCTGGATTTGCTGGCCAGTCTCAGACGAGAGCAATTTCCGGAGCTACTCCTACAGCAACTGCAACGCTGGTTGCTGGACCGTGAAGGGCTGGAAATCAGCGCTGCGCCCATTGAAGGACTGCGTGCGATCATCAATCGCGCCTATGTTTTGCTGGCGCAATACCAGGGCCCGGTCGTGGCGGATCAGGTGTTACGCCAGGTCACAGGCGATATGCGCGACCAGCATCCAGAGCTGGTCGATGCCATGGCCGCCTTATTGTGACAAAACGACCGGCTTGAGTTGCGTGGGACTTGAGCGTACTTCTATGCTCGACGTTCTCGCTATGCCTGTCGGAGGGCGGAATATTGCGTCTGCACCATCAAATCTTTGTGGCCATGGTGCTCGCCGGTCTGGCCGGTTGGGCCACGGACCCGGACAGCACGCTCGCCGGGGTACACGGGCTCAGCGTCTACAACATGATCGGCACCCTGTTCATTAATGCCTTGAAGATGGTCGTGGTACCGCTGATTACCAGCGCCATCATCAGCGGCCTGATCAACGCCGGCGAAGGGCGCGATCTGGGTCGCCTGGGTGTCAAAACCCTGGTCTATTATCTCGCCACCGGCCTGGTAGCGGTTCTGGTGGGACTCATGCTGGTCAACCTGATTGCGCCCGGCATCATCGGGGGCGAGCCCGCCGGGGATCGGCTGGGCCTGAGCGCGGACACCGACCAGGTGCTGAACCAGGTCAAGGATCAGGGCGCCGGTGACTTTAGTCAGATCCTGCTCAAGTTCCTCCCGCCCAATATCGTCCAGGCCGCCGCCGAGGCTCAATTGCTGGGCCTGATTGTATTCTCGCTGCTATTCGGCTGGTTCCTGCGGCAGGTGGAAGGTCGCCCGGGCGAGACGCTACGCGAGCTTGTGGACGGCATTTACTACACCATGATGCGTTTGACCATGCTGGTCGTGGCCCTGGCGCCCATCGGGGTCTTTGGCCTGATCGCCGCCACGGTTACCGAAACCGGCCTGGAGGCCATCCGGCCACTGGCGCTTTTCTTTATCACGGTGGTGCTGGCGCTCGCGGCCCACGCCTTTGTGGTGCTGCCGGTCGCTATCCGGCTGCTGGGGGGCCGTTCGCCCGGGCGCCACTTTCAGGCCATGTCGCCGGCACTAATGACCGCGTTTTCCACCGCCAGTTCCGCCGCCACCCTGCCCCTGACACTGGAATGCGTGGAGCGACGCGCGGGCGTGTCCAACCGCACCAGCAGTTTCGTGCTGCCTCTCGGAGCGACCGTGAACATGGATGGTACGGCACTGTACGAGTGTGTTGCGGCACTTTTCCTGGCCCAGGCCTATGGCATTGATGTCAGCCTCGCCACGCAATTCATCGTCGTGTTGATCGCCCTGCTCACCTCGATCGGCGTAGCCGGCATCCCGGCGGCCAGCCTGGTGGCTATCACCGTGATTCTGGGGGTAATCGGTTTGCCAGCCGAGGCCGTAGGTTTGATTCTGGTCGTGGACCGATTGCTGGACATGTGCCGCACTGCTGTCAATGTCTGGGGGGACAGCGTAGGCACGGTCCTGATTGCCCGCAGTGAGGGGGAAGAGGCGGTGCTGAAGCACCCCGTGACGGAGGCGGAAGCGCCGCGCACCTGAGCACGCCTTATCCGCGCGCGTGCGGCGAAGTCACCCCGGCTGTGTAAGGCAGTTGGTAATAAAACTGAACCGCCGTACTGGCAATGACGGGTGTCATCAGCGCCAGCACCAGCACCGCCGGTGCCGGTTGCGCATAGGCCAGCGCCAGGAGCGTCACGGTTGAGGCGGTAGCCGCCACAAAGATCGACAAGAACAGCGCATGCTTGAACAGAACCAGGAAACCACGCGTAGTCATGTTGGATGCCCTCCGTAATGAACTCTTCAACTCAGCGTAGTAATGCTTCGTCCTTTTGTAAACACATGTACACTTAAATTGGGATTCATTTATCGTTTCCATCTTGCTGAATTAAAAGATTAAAAATGACGCCGATAGGAAAGAATGAAAATGGGCGTTCATTCAAGGCGCGGTGCGCACCGGGCGTGTTACGCTACGCGCCGCATCCACGATGGTCACTGGGGGAAACCGGCGACCCATGAAGTACGCACCCACCATCCTGATCACGGGCGCCGCGTCCGGGCTGGGCCGGGCCCTGGCTGAACAGGCCGCAGCCAACGGCTATCGCGTGGCGGTAGCTGACGTCCATCAGACCCGCGGGGAAGAGACCTGCCGCGGTCTGGTTCAGGCTGGAGCCGAGACCTTTTTCGTGGAATGCGACGTACGTCGGGAGAAGGACCTGCGCCGGACCGTGGAACGGGTATTGCGGCGCTGGCAGAGACTGGACGTCATTATCAATAACGCGGGCGTGGCGAGCGCGGGCCTTTTCGAGGCCATCCCCCAGGAAGACTGGGACTGGCTCTTCGACATCAATGTCATGGGCACGGTGCGCGGCTGCCGGGCCGCCGTAAGTGCCATGAAACGTCAGCATCAGGGCCATATCGTCAATATAGCCGGGGCCGGCGCTCTGGCCCCTCGTCCGGCCATGAGTGCCTGGAACGCCGCCCAGGCGGCCATCGTCAGTGTTTCCGAAAGTCTGCGCGCGGAACTCCAGCCGGAGGGTATCCAGGTGACCGTGGCGTGCCCGGGTTTTTTTCGCACGCATTTGACCGAATCCCTGCGCGCGCCAGATCCGATCAGCACGGCACGCTTCGAGCGACTGCTGGACAGTCGCGAGCTCAACGCTACCCGCGTAGCAGAAGCTATCGTGCGCGCCATCCAGCGCAATCAGCCCCGTGTAACGCCCGGTAGCGAGGCCCGCCGCGCCGGGCGCCAGAGCCGCTGGATGCCGAAGCGGTTTCAGCGCCACATGGCCGAACTGGCGGCTCGGCTGCGGCGCTGAAGCAGATGATAACCAGCTTGAAATAACCACACAGTACACAGTGAGCGCAAGGAAGGGATCCTTGCGGTCTCTGTGAACTCTGGGGTCAAAATCCAGCCAGGTTTCGCCTCCTGTTCGCAAGGTCGTCGCAGTTGAACAGGCCTTTCCGACACCCCTCAAGGCATGTAGAAGTGTTCTCCTTCCAGCTCCATGACCGAAGCGGCGCCGCCCAGGATGCTCTCGCGCAGGCCCGTAGCACGCGGCAGGATATGGTCGAAATAGAACCGGGCCGTGGCGAGCTTGCTCTCCAGAAATGGGCGGTCGGCACCGGGCTCATCCAGCTTGGCCGCAGCGGTTACGGCCATGTGCGCCCAGCACCAGGCGAGCGCTGTGTACCCGGCATATTCCAGGTATTCGGTGGCAGCCACCATGGGCTCGTTAACGTCTTCGCCCGCGCGCTGAATCAAATCATCGGTTAAACGACTCCATTCCTGCGTCGCGGCACGCGTGCGTTGCACCAGCCCTCCGACCCGGGCGTCGTCTTCATGATGGTCACAGAAGCGCTCAATGCGGGCCAGAAAACGGTCCAGCAGCTTGCGCTCACCGGCCAGGGTTTTGCGCCGCATAAGATCAATGGCCTGAATACCGTTGGTGCCCTCGTAAATGCGCGAGATGCGCACATCCCGGTAGAGCTGTTCCATGCCGTGCTCACGAATATAGCCGTGACCGCCGAACACCTGAATGCCCAGATCCGTGATTTCCGAGGCGCGATCGGTGAAAAAGGACTTGCAGATGGGCGTAAAGAGCGCCACGAGGTCATCCGCTTCCTGACGATCTTCATCCGCCGTCTCGCCCAGCGCAATATCGAGCTGGGTAGCCACGAAATAGCCCAGCGCCCGATTGCCCTCGACCAGGGCTTTCTGGGTTAGCAGCATGCGGCGCACGTCCGGGTGCACCATGAGCGGGTCAGCCTCCTGCTCGGGATAGTGCGCACCGTCCGGCGCACGCATCTGCAGGCGCTCCTGCGCATAATCGACCGAGCCCTGGAACGCCAGCTGGGAGATGCCCAGACCCTCAAAACCCACGTCCAGTCGGGCCGCATTCATCATGGTGAACATGGCCGCCAGGCCTTTGTGGGGTTCGCCCACGAGCCACCCCCGGGCGCCATCAAGATTGAAAACACAGGTGGGCGAGGATTTCAGCCCCATCTTGTCCTCGAGTTTGGCGATCCCGAGACTGTTGGCCTCGCCCGGATTGCCGTCCGCGTCCGGAATATATTTGGGCACCAGAAAGAGGCTGATGCCCTTGGGTCCGGCGGGCGCGTCCGGTAGCTTGGCCAGCACCAGGTTGACGATATTGTCGGTAATGTCCTGTCCCGCCCAGGTAATAAAGACCTTGGTGCCGGTAATCCGGTAACTGCCCTCGTCATCAGGTTCCGCGCGTGTGCGCATGAGCCCGAGATCCGAGCCCGCATGACCTTCCGTCAGTGCCATGGTGCCGGTCCAGTCCCCGGAGATCATGCGGGGCAGATAAAGGTCCTTCAGCTCCTGGCTGGCGTGCGCCTCTAGTGCCCGGATGGCACCCTGAGTGAGCGTCATCAGGGGACAAAATGGCATATTGGCGGATTCCGCCACCTCGTGGAAAACCATGCCCAGGCTGTGCGGTAGTCCCTGGCCCTCGTACTCCGGGTTGCAACTGATACCACCCCATTGCCCTTCGCGCAGCGCCTGCCAGGCCTTGTGGTAGCCCGGCGGCGTAACCACCTCGCCGTCCACCAGTTTTGTGCCGATTTCATCGCCTTCCGCGCGGGTGGGCGCGAGGACGTTTTCAGCGAAACGCGCGGCCTCCTCCAGCACCGGATTGATCAGATCCGCCGTAACCTCCGTAAAACCGTGCTTTTGATAATGCGCCGGGTAATCGTAAACGTCATGGACCAGAAACTGGATATCGCGTAAGGGAGCCTTGTACTGGGGCATGCGAGTTCACCTGTCGTTGTTGGGAACGGCCGGCATTGGTAGCAAAACCACACCGGGCTGGCAATGACCGGCCAGGCACAAACCCTTGACCGGGCGAGACAAAAACTTCACTCGTCCACTGGCAGACTGTTGAAAAAACCGTTGCGTACCCGGGCTTTCCGGATGTTTCGTAATCGAGGCGCCATTGTGAAGGCGGATGTCGACCCGTCGAAAAATGGCAACGATGACTGCGAACCAGCCTGAGGGCCCCGCAGGTCGCGCCCTGAAGTCCCCATCTGCTGGACTTTGTCGCTCGGAAAGGGAACCACCCTGTCCGTCGCAACAAAGTACAACAGCT
>CAYPKI010000178.1:0-5959 GCA_964411265.1 uncultured Alcanivorax sp.
GTAGGAGCGGCGTCCCCGCCGCGATTGTTTCCAGAGCATCTGGAATTTATTCGCGGCGGGGACACCGCTCCTACTCAGGAACCGGGACGCCTGTAACCGCCGGGCATACCATTGAACTGCACCATCATGTTCTGCATGACGGTGTTCGCCAGATGCCGGGCCTTTTCCGTCATGGGCCCGGCATAGTGGGCGTCCAGGGTGGCCTCGAAATAGGCCAGCCAGCGCCGGGCATGTTCCGGGGTAATGGTCTGCTGCGCATGGATATTGCGGTGGTGGACCATCATGTGCCGGTCATAACCGGGCTCGCCCAGCAACATTTTCTTCCAGTAGGCCGCAATGCGCGGCAGATGCTCGTCCAGATCGATTTCGGCGACATCCAGAAACACCGGCGCCAGCCAGTCATCTTCCAGCAGCTGCTCATAGAACCGGCGCACAAAGGCGTCGATGCGCTCGGCGCTGTCCAGGTCGGGCTTGCGTGTGTCAGTGGTTTGTGGTGATGATTGAACCATGCAGAAAACACTCATTGTCATCGGGCTGGCCCTGGTGCTCGCCGGGCTCGCCTGGCCGTGGGTGGGCAAGGTGCCACTGGGGCGGCTGCCGGGCGATATCATCATCGACCGGCCCGGAATGAAGTTCTATTTCCCGGTCACCACCATGATACTGGTGAGCCTGGTGCTGTCGGCCATTCTCTACTTCTTTCGGCGATAAATGGCGGTTATGCGCAGCTTTCTCAAGCAGATTGGAATACTGACCGCCCTGGCTCTGGCCCTGCCGGCCGTGGCGCATGACCAGCCCGGGCGTAGCGGGACCATGGAACCCCTGGATCCGGACCAGATGGATGCAGCCCGGGTGCCACTTGCCGGCGACGCCGCAAACGGGGAAGACGAATCCAGCGGTCAGGAGTGGCTCGAAGAGCAGCGGCGGCGCATGCTGGAACAACAGGCGTACCCGTCAGACCAGGAGCCGCCCCGGTCGCGGCAACAAGAGTCGTCGCAAGAACTTACGCCCTTTCAGGAAGGCTTCCGCGACGCCCTCATCAACCAGTTGCGCAACACCGCCGGCGGGGCGCGTTGAGCCGCGCTCTACCAGTCAATCCGGCGCGTGAGCATGTCCTTGAACATGACAAAGTCGCCGGCCAGGCTGTACAAGGGATACTGGAAGGTGGCCGGACGGTTTTTCTCGAAGAAGAAGTGCCCCACCCACGCAAAGCCATAACCGGCCACAGGCAATAGTAGCAGGCCCCAGAGTTGGCCGGAAAACGCTATCCAGATCGCCAGCGCGATCACCAGGGTTGTACCCATGAAATGGAGACGCCGGCTGGTGGGATGGCCGTGCTCACTCAGGTAATAGGGATAAAATTCCGCGAAGCTGTTAAAACCGGTCTGCTTGATCGGGCTCATCATTCATCACCTCTGCCGCTGATTCTATCTCATTGACGCCGCCCCCCGCACAAGGAGAATAGGCGTTTTTAACACCAACCGGGTGATTACCCATGTCCCGACCCCGCTGGTTGTCCACCAATCGTGTGCCCCTGCGCGACGACCTGGCGGGGATCCGGGGCGCGGATGAAGTCTCCCTGACCGGCACCGAACACGACAACCGCGACCGGGTTTGGCGCGACCTCCAGGAGCTCTACCGCAGCGGCATGTTTCCCGGGGTGAGTTTCTGCCTGCGCCACCAGGGCCGACTCATCATGGACCGGAGCCTGGGGCACGCGAGTGGGCAATACCCCAACCGCAGCGCACCGGACCCGGCGACGCTTACCCCGGCCACCCCCATCTGTCTGTTTTCGGCGTCCAAGGCGATCACGGCCATGCTCATCCACCATCTGGTGGAGCTGAACGAGATCAGTCTCAACGACCGGGTCACGCGCTTTTTTCCCAACTACGGCCGGCACGGCAAGCAACGTACCACCCTGTCGCATCTGCTAACCCACCGCGCGGGCATCCCTCGGATCGAGGAGGACGTTGACCCGGAAACCCTGTTCGAGCCGGGCCGCATCATGGAGCTGCTCTGCCGCGCCTATCCGCAGGGCCTGGGCCGGCGGCAGTCCTATCACGCGCTCACGGGAGGCTTCATCCTGGGGGAAGTCGTGGAGCGCGTGACGGGAGAACGCCTGAATACGGTGCTGGACCGCGTCATACGCCGGCCCCTGGGCATGGAATATTTCCGCTTCGGGCTGGAAGGCCCGAACGCGGCGGAGAATGTGGTCACGGGCCTGAAAAACGCGGGGTTGCTGGACCGCTATATGCGCCACGCCGTGGGGACGGGGCTCGAAGACGTGGTCGAGCTATCCAATGATCCGCGTTTTCGAGATGTGGTCATCCCCGCCGGCAACCTCTACGCCACCGCCGAAGAAGCCGGACGTTTTTATCAAATGCTGCTCAATGGCGGTGAATGGCAGGGCCGGCAGGTTTTCCGGCCGGAAACCGTTCGCCGGGCAATCGAGCCGGTCACACGCCGCCCGCGCTTTGATCGTACCCTGCTCCTGCCGATGCACTATTCCCGGGGCTTCATGCTCGGCCAGCGTCTTTTCAGTCTCTATGGACCCGGGACACCGCAGGCGTTCGGGCATCTGGGCTTCATCACCATTATAACCTGGGCCGATCCCCAGCGCGCGCTCTCGGGGGCATTGCTCACCACCGGCAAGGCCGTGATCGGCACCCACCTGCCCGGGCTGGTGAAGCTGCAATACGATATCAATCGGCTCTGGCAATAAGGCCGCTCAGGGAGCTGTAAAAAAGGCCGACACGACATCGACCTTCCTTTGTCACCAGGACATTGTCACCGAGCCCTATTCACCGTGCCGGAAGCGCAGAATAAGATGCTCGTGATAGAGCCCCTTGACCACACTGACGCACATCAGCAGTAGCACGATCGTGAAGGGTAAACCCGTGGAGATGGCGCCTGCTTGCAGCGCCTTGAGGGCCTGCTCCCCGCCCCCGAAGAGCAGGGTCCCGGCAATCAAGCCCTCCATGGTGGCCCAGAAGACCCGCTGCGCCACGGGCGCATCCACCTTGCCGCCCGAGGTAATACTGTCGATTACCAGGGAACCGGAATCCGACGACGTGACGAAGAACACCAGCACTAGGAAAATCGCCAGCGAGGCCGTAAACGCAGCCAGCGGCAGTTGGTCCAGCATCTCGAACATCGCTGTATCCACACTGGATATACCCGAGGCCAGTGAACCGGTTCCGGCCATGACCTGCTCAATGGCGGAGCCTCCGAACGCGCCCATCCAGATCACGGTGATCACGGTAGGAACAAGCAACACGGCGGTCATGAATTCGCGTACCGTACGCCCGCGCGACACCCGAGCGATAAACATACCCACAAAGGGCGACCAGGAGATCCACCAGGCCCAGTAGAAAACCGTCCAGTCATGAAGAAAGTCCTGATCTTCCCGACCGACCCAGTTGCTCAAGGGGAGCATGTTCTGCACATAACTGAGTGCGGTCTCGCCCATCCAGCCGAACATGGCCAGGGTCGAACCCGTGACGATGACAAAGACCAACAACAGGCCCGCCAGCATCATATTGAGATTGCTCAGCAGCCGCACGCCGCCGTGAACACCGCGGACCACGGACACCAGGGCCACGGCGGTAACGCCCACAATGATCCCGATCTGGAGGTTGATGGAGTTGGGAATATCCAGCAGATAATGCAATCCGCCGCCAGCCTGTTTGACACCCAGCCCGAGCGAGGTGGCCAGCCCAAAGAGCGTGGCCAGCACGGCAAAGATATCGATCAGATCACCCACCCGGCCCCAGACCCAATCCCCGAGCAAGGGATAAAAAGCCGACCGAATGGTCAACGGCATGTCCTTGTTGTAGGCAAAGAACGCCAGCGCCAGCGCCACCAAACCGTAAATGGCCCAGGGGTGCAGCCCCCAGTGGAACATGGCCGCCCCCATGGCCAGACGAGCGCTTTCTTCACCGCCAGCGCCGACATTGAGGGGTGTTCCGAACCAGTCCGTGAAATAGCCCACGGGTTCAGCGACGGACCAGAACATCAGGCCGATTCCCATGCCGGCCGCGAAAAGCATGGCAAACCAGGACAGGGTCGTGAACTCGGGACGAGCATCCTGTCCACCCAGCCGGATCCGGCCTATAGGCAGAAAGATCAGAACCAGGCAAAACACCACAAAGATGTTGCCGGCCAACATGAACAACCAGTCAAAATGCTCGATGATCCAGTTTTTGGAGCCTTCCATCAAAGCGCTGGCCTGATCCGGCGCTACCAGCGTGCCCACCACAAAGGCGAGGATCAGAAAGGCACTGACGAAAAAAACCGGGTTGTGCAGATCCATGCCCAGGATGCGGAGATTGTCCTGCCCCAGTTCGTAATCGGTCTGGTAGGCTTCCTCCAGCTCGCGAATTTCCTCTTCTTTCATGTGGTTCTCTCCGCGCTTCGGGCCTAAAGGGCGGAGCCGCGTACCTTTTTGTCGCGGCTCCCGTCAGAAATAAAAATCAAAGGCAACATAGACACTGCGGAACTCGTTCTCGTGGATATCGCCGTTACGGCCAATATCGCCGCTCTGAGCCAGAGATTCCAGATAGAGCCAGCCGGGACCATAGTTGTAGCGCACACCCGGCGTCCAGGCATAAACTCGATCAGCCGTGTTGCCGTCGGTGCCCGTGGTCGCGGTGCTCGCTTCCAGCACATACTGCCAGCGGTCCTGCTGCCAGCCCAGATGGGCCACATGACGACTGGTTTCAACATCCGGAGAGGGCGGGGCATCCGAGGAAAGGCTCAAAAACGCATCCATGCCGCTGAAATCACGTCGCGTGTGGATAAAGCGATACTTGCCGGTAAATTGCTTCCCCTTGAATATATAGTGAAAATCCAGGGCATGCTGGCGGCCACTGTCATTGCTCGCCCCGGGAGTGTCATTAGCTACCGGCACCAGATCCTGCATACGTCCACTCTGCCCGGAGACACCCAGCGTATTCATCGAATCGAGTTTCCAGTCGAGGTTCACCACCCCGGTCTTGATCTTGCGCCAGGTGTCGCTCGCGCCCCAGTGGCCGCCGTCATCCACTGTATCCGTGCTGGTCTCGCCCCAGTCATCCTGATGGTAATACCCCAGATCATAGGCAAAGTCACCCGCATGGCCGCTAAGCTTGAAGCCGGGGTCCATCTGGTCGCCATAACCACCCTGCAGCAAATCGCCGGGCCAGAAATTGCCCGTCTTCCAGCCAAAGGGCATCTGGCTCTTGCCGATTTTCAGGTTGAGATGATCGTTGAACTGATAATCGATCCAGGCTTTGTGCATGGCGACGGTGCCGCCACTGCTGTTATTGATGGGGTCTGTGAAGGAACCACGCCCCATGCGCAATTCGGCACTGTAGCCCCAGGGACCGTAGGAACCATCATCGTCGGCGTAAAAAACCAGAGCCGGAGCAGAAAAATTGCCGCCGGTGGTGTTATCCAGCGTCTCGTTGAAGCTCGTAAGGGAAAAATCCGATTCCGTGATGTAGCCGTACACCCACCACACGCCGGAACTCAGTTCCGCCGCGGCAGACGCTGAAGGCGCGACCATCAACCCCCATACCAGCGCCAGCGCCGGCAAAACTGCGAAAAAAGTGGTACCAGGGCCGTGCATCTGGCTCCCCTGTTATATTCGTCCAGATTCGATCCTAACAGAATCAACCCGGAACCGGGCTGCGCCACCCACCAGGAGCCGAGGAACCTACCGCCTCAGAGGTTGTTCCGGATGGCCTCGTTCACGGCCGCCCGGTCAGCGTCGATGGTGACCATGCCGGAATCCTTGCACTGATCAATGGCCGTGTCCGGATCCTTGAGACCATTGCCCGTCAGTGTGCAGACGACGGTGGAGCCCTCCGGAATGATGCCGTTCTGGATATCGCGCATCGCTCCGCCGATGGACGCCGCCGATGACGGTTCACAGAACACGCCCTCTTTCTCGGTGAGCATTCGCTGCGCCGCCACGATCTCG
>CAYPKI010000179.1:0-5946 GCA_964411265.1 uncultured Alcanivorax sp.
GAATACTGTTTGCAGCAGCCGCAAATGTCCTTGCCGGAATCGCAGAAGCCAACAGGGCGAAATCATGGACATCCACAAATTAAAGCTTGCGAAAACGATAGCAGCTACCAACTTTCTCAGCCAATTGATTACAAAGAGACTTTAAGCGAAGGACTATCCGAACTATGCGATATACGCGCTTCTGGATGTAATCCCTGTCTTACAGGCACACGGGCTTATTGTTCTGCCGATATCAGCCTGTGGCATAAAGCCCGCTGCACGCATGCAGCCCCCATAACCAGCGCTGGTCCACCGCTTCGGCGAAGCCGCGCAGGGCCTCGGCCGGGCCCATGGCTTTGAGGTGGTAGTTGGGGCGGGGGCGCATGTGGCGCAGCCAGGCCTCGGGCTCGATCCCGAGGCGTTTCAATACAGGCGATGCCGTGCCGGAGACCTCGCCCCGCTTGTCGGCGCGCAGGGCGCGTCCGGTGCTGTCGACCAGCTCCAGGTAATCAAGCAGGCGCAGATCGCAGATGGCGCCGCTGTCTTCCTCATCGATATTGGTGGCATCCACCAGCGGGGCGAGGCGGGGCAAGGTCTCGGATCCCGCGGTCTTCCCGGAATCACGCTCGCTCTCCTGCAGCGCCTCGGCGCGCTGCTGGACCGAGGCGTAGTCCGAGGTCTCCGGGGTCTCGGCCAGGCCTGCGCGGACGGGGTTGAGGTCCACGTAGGCCATGCAGGTGAGGACGGCGGTTTCGTCCAGCAGGGCCTGGCTCTTGAACCGGCCTTCCCAGAAGCGACCTTTGCAGTGGTCTTCCTCGTTGGCCCAGCGGGCGATGGCCTCGTTCAGGGTGCGCATGAACCAGCTGATATCGGTCAGGCGTTCGCGCCAAGTAGCGGCTAACTCGGCCAGATACCGGTGCTCCGCTTCGCTGAGGAACTCACCATCCATGTACATCCGGACCAGCTCCGGGCCCTTGAACAGCCGGCGCCAGCGCTCGAGTACCTCGTCGTCGCTCCAGGATTCAGCCCGTTCCATGTCCGCGCGCAGCACCACATGATAATGGTTGGACATAATGGCGTAGGCGCAGAGGTCGATGGCGAAGACCTCGACCAGTTCGGCGAGTTTGCTCCGAATCCAAGCACGGCGGTGCTCGTAGTCGCGGCCGCTGGCCCGGTCATGGCCGCAGAGAAAGGCCCGGCGCACACAGCGGCTGATGCAGTGATAATACAGAGTCTCGGCCAACGAGATCTGTTCGCGTCTTGCGCGGGGCACCGGCTCCTCCCTGGTCCTGCCAATAACGGCAGATTACCGGAGGGAGCGCGCGGGGCATGTAAGCGAATTCTCAGGC
Source organism: uncultured Alcanivorax sp. (assembly GCA_964411265.1). Taxonomy (GTDB): domain Bacteria; phylum Pseudomonadota; class Gammaproteobacteria; order Pseudomonadales; family Alcanivoracaceae; genus SLJS01. The sequence continues at coordinate 1,329 of CAYPKI010000179.1, forward strand.
AGGTGTGCGAAAGGGCTTAAAATTTGTGGATGTCCACGATTTCTCACGATTTCTCACGATTTCTAACTGCGGCATCGCTCAATGGAATCGAACACATCGCTGTGTGTCTCATCCCGGATACGAAAAAATAGAGCGAAATTCAAAAGCAAGGTGGGGGTGAAATCGTGGACCCGCAAACCCCCGGGAACCCAAAAAGAACTTTCAAATTATCGTGTACCAAAATCCGCGGAAGCCTGTGCCGAACCTCCAGCAAAGCCTCTAACCCTCTGAATTAACGGGCCTCTCTGCAGAGCGAATCACGGCCAGGGATAACGGCACTGGTATCAATTTCCAGCTGTACCGCAATTGCACCGAAATCGAGAAAAAGCGGCGCAAAAATCAACCGAAAAACAGTATAACCAGTTGATTCTATTGATGGTGCGCCAGGCAGGACTTGAACCTGCATGCCTTGCGGCACTGGTACCTAAAACCAGCGTGTCTACCCATTCCACCACTGGCGCACATTGAAACCTTATACGACTACCGGATCAGCGGCTTTCGAGGATCCGGTAGATGCTGTCGATATCGTCCGAGAGTTTCTCGACACGACCATTGATATGCTGCACCTGGCTGGCCACATCTTCCTGTCCGGACGATGACCCGAGCTCGGCAATCCGGCTGGACAAATCGTCCAGACGACTGCCGTGCGTCGACACGGTCTGTTCCAGGGTGCTGACCGAGCTTTTCGCTTGTTCTGCTGTGCTCAAGGCGTTTTTGCTTTGACTGGCCGCGTTGCGCGCGCGGGCGCCCACGCTGTCAACATCCGATTTCAGGCCCGCGATTTCGCTCTCCAGCGCGTCCAACCGATTGAGGACGTCGGCGCTGACATCACTATCACCGCTGCTCTGGGCCAGGTTACTGACACGGGTTTCCAGTTCTCCCAGGCGTTGTTCCAGTGGCGCCAGTTTACCCGCAATATCCGGACCTTCGTCCATGCCCTGCATCTGCTCGTACATATAAAGGCCATAAAGCACGCCCGCAGCGATGGTAAAGATCAGCAGCACGCTGAGAATGGATACGGTCACGACCATGCCCGTGCCTGAGCCACCTCCCCCGGCGGCCGGCGCGCCAACGGGCGCAGTTGCTTGCTGATGTGCTCCGCCGGACGACCGGCTGCTCTGTTGTTGTTTTTCCTGTTCCACGGCTAATACGTCCTGATCCAGTGATTGCAGTCGTCGACTTTTGTCTTCGTCGCCTTGTTTCGCCATCCTTATCCCCCGCTATGACCCTGATGATGCCCCGCTTTCCTCCAGCTTCTCAAGACGCTGGTTGACCTGGCGCCGATAGGCGTCGAAGGCGTCGATCGCCTCCTTGACGTCCGTCAGGCGTTTGTCCAGGTCCTGCCACTGATCGCGCAGGGCCTGAAGGTCTTTGAGCTGTTTTTCATGCCGGGCATCGGCAGCCTCCAGCTGCTGAAGGGTCTCCGCCAGCATCTCCACCTGAGTCTGGGTTTTGCCCTGTTCGCTGGCGGCCCGTTCGACGTCTTCGCGCAGCGCGGACACTTCGCCACGCAGTGATTCCATGCTCTTTTGCAAGTCGGTCATGCTTTGCTCGACCGAGGCCAGGCCCTTCTCGTTATCCTTGATCCAGCCGCGATTGCGCTTGTTGCTCACATCCCAGAGCTTGCGGATCTCGCCCATTTGATCCTTTAGCTGCCCCTGGATGCTGTTCGCCGACTGACTCAGATTTTCGTCGGTAGCGGACACTAGCGACTCGAGATTATCCAGCCGTTGGCCCGAGCGGTCCATGGCGGTGTCCAGCCGGGCTCGCAGATCCGTGATCTCGCCATAGGTCCAGGCGCCCATCACCAGCACCAGCGCCAGCAGGGCAAGCGAAACGAGGATCCAGGGCCCCTGGCCTCCTGTGCCAGCTGTTTTGCCTCCAGGCTTACCGTCGCCGGGCTTGCGGGGCCCTCCGCCACCCGGGCTCTTGCCCGGCTCGGCAGCGCCACCCGAGCGGGTTCCGTCGCTGCTCTGACCAGTTCGCGGGTCTTCTACTTCCAGGTTGCCGATATCACCCACATTGGGGTCTTGTTCCCGCGACATAGATAGGACACCCTTATTGCTTGTAAGCAGCAAGCTTAGCAGCGTGCGCCCGGTTGGACTAAAAACCATGGCGTCAGCCGCCTCCCGGACGCGCCCGCGAGCCATGACGCACGTACCCAAAGCCGAAAACAGCATAAACAAGAGAGGTGCACTTTGAAACGTTATCTTGTCCCGGCGTTGTTACTGCTTGCACCGCCGCTGCAGGCCGACCAAAAGATGGACATCATTCTCCAGCAGGGCCGGAGCGCCTATGAGGGTGGCAACTATCAGGAGGCCATGAACCATTTCACCTCCGGGCTGATTTATTCCCTGCAGTCGGACAACGAACCCGCTTACCCGGCATCTTATCTTTGTGCCATCTGGTATCACGGCAAGGGCGTCGAACAGGACCGGACGCGGGCCCGCCGAGCCTGCAACGCGGCCCGGGGTGACAAAAGCGATTACCAGATGGAGCTTTTCCAGGGGGCGATCAAGAAGAACGCCACCACGGAGTCAACGAAGACTTTTAAAAAGGCGATGAAAGATGCCGCCGAGGCACTGAAGTGGTATCTGGGGCAGACATCCAGCTCCTCCGGGTCCGGCGCCGGCAAAAACAGCAACTAAGTCAGTTCAGACTCGGCACCTGGGCCCGGCCAGTCACCGGGCCTCGTTGCGCCGTACCTGGAATTCCGTCACCGGGCGCAACTCAAGCGTGGAACTGGCCAGATCCGCTTCCACGAGCATGTTGGGCATGCGGAAACCCCCGGCCAATAACCAGAAGCGGGCGGCACACTGCTGTCCGGCGGGTACCTGAACCTGGGTACCCTCCACGCGGCGGCAATTGTTGTCGCCCTCGCGGATCCAGCCATCCAGGGCGGTGGACCAGCTCTGGCCCGCAGCGGAACGCAGCAGCGGCGGGACCGGGTTCACATTGATCGGTTCGGCGGTGTGGTTGTCCAGCGATACGTCCATCCGGAATTGCTCACCATAGGCGCCGGGCCGACTCAATTCTGCCTCGATGACCAGCTCGCCCGCATTCTTCAGCCCCTTGTAACGCGCCACGCTGTCGCGGTCGTCGCTCATGGCCCGCCCCGCCGCTGTCTCCGCCCGCTCCAGCGCTTGCTGTATAGCCTCGCTGAAGGCCGATCCTGTGGCCACGGCCCAAAGCGCATTACCCTGGCCGGCGCTGTCCGGGGTCAGGTAACTCACCATGTGGGGGATTTGCAGCAGGCCGTTATCACCATACCGGGTACACGCAAGCGTGGCTTGACGATAGAGGCGCTCGCCGCGCTTTTCCTCGGCCTTGTCCTGAAGCTTGCGTGCGGCGGCATTGACTTCGCTGTTGAGCGTGCGGCTGAGCGCGTCGCTAAGATAGAGGGTGATCGGCCCGTCCCGGCCCGCCAGCGCCCGAAGCTGGTGCTGCCGGATATTGTCCGCGGCCAGGCGGAATTGATCGCTGCTGGTCTTGAGACTGCCGCCATAGGCCCGCTGGCACTGGGTGCTCAGGGTCTGGACAAACTGTTCGCGGGACAGCGTATCGGCGGATACTTCAGCCAGGAAACGGTCATTGTCCAGCGATTTCACGGCACCACCGTCCGCCTGGGCCAACGACTCCGTCAGCGGGCGGATGGACGAAGTGTTGCGCGCCAGATCACGAATGGCCTGGTCGCTGAGTGGGGCGCAGCCCGCCGCCAGGACCACGGCCAAGAGCCAGCATCGAAATAGCGATTTCTTCATGATTCCCCCATTGCAAACACCCCGGAAGACCGGCTGGTTCTTCGGTTCCTGTGCCGACCCGCCGTTACAGGGCCACCAACGGAACCTAGCAGAGCCAGCCGCAAAAGAAAATAAGTCCGGCGGGTATAAAAAAGGGGCCAGAACAGGGAGTGCCAAAAACTTGGCCCCCTGCCGAGACCGCAGGCCATACTGCCCGCCACTTCAGTGGCGGGCATCATCGTTTACGGGTTACATCCGGAGTGACGCACGCGAGGTAATCTTTCCCCTGCTTCACTGGATGAACTGATTCCTGAAGCGCACGTTTGCCGGGTGATCGAGATCCTCGTGGACTCGCTCGATCTTGCCGATAGGGGGTTCCCGTTGGCCGAACCCGGCGGCTCGCGCGCAAGTCTCAGCGCAACATCAAGGTCGTGTGGCTACCGGGTCGGCTGACCCCCGGACTTGAAAACCATTGCCCGGTTCCGTCAGTACAACGGCGACACCCTGCGCGCGACCTGTGCTCGCTTCGTCCCGTTCTGCCGCCGCGCGAGCTTGCTGTCTGATGAGTGGGTGGCCATTGATGGCTCCAGATTCCGTGCCGATGCCAGTGACAAGGCGGTGTGGAACGCCAGGCGTCTGGCGCGCGAGCGCGAGGGTCTGCATGAACGCATGGATGCCCATGCAATGGAGCTTATGCTCAGAACCAGATGAGCACGGCCAGGCTTTGCTCACAAAAAACAACGCCCCGGAAGTCCGGGGCGTTGGGGGAAGATCCTGCAGGCTGTTGACCAGGCCTGCGAAGACCCGTCCTGTTGGCGAAACAACCCGGCGGGTTGATC
>CAYPKI010000180.1:0-5890 GCA_964411265.1 uncultured Alcanivorax sp.
TCCGTCTTCCCCCGGTTCTGCCGGTGCTGGCGGAAAAATCGGAACAGTTCCTGGCGGTTGAACCGCTGCAATGGGGCGACGAGCAACAGCTGCTACGGGATCACCCCATCAACAAGTTCAAGCCGCTGATGCAGCGCGTAGGCAGCGAACAGGTGGAAGCGCTGGTCAATGCGTCGAGTCAAACAACAACCGCCTCGCAGGAGCCGGACGAGGGGGACGCCGATAACGCCATCACCATCGACGATTTTGCGAAGGTGGATCTGCGGGTGGCCCGGATCAAGCAGGCCCGGCCGGTCGAAGGTGCCGACAAGCTGCTCCAGCTGACGCTGGATGTAGGCGAGCTGGGCGAGCGCAACGTCTTCGCCGGCATCAAAGCGCGCTATGCGCCGGCCGAGCTCGAGGACCGTCTGGTTGCCTATGTGGCCAACCTCAAACCGCGCAAGATGAAGTTCGGCACTTCCGAGGGCATGGTGCTTGCCGCCGGCCCGGGGGGTGACGACCTTCATGTGCTGAGTCCGGATAACGGCGCGCAACCCGGCATGAAGATTCAATAGCGCCGCCATGGCCGAATCCGCGCTTCGCGTAATCGCCGGCCGTCGGGCTCGTGCCCATATCGAAAACCAGGGGCTGAACCAGCGGGATGTGCGGGTGTTGGTGGGCGCCAGCGGCGGCCCCAAATGGCTCTGCCTGGCGGCGCTGGACGAATACCTGTTGGGCGAATTCTTCGCAGCTCGGGAAACGCCGCTCGACCTGCTGGGCAGCTCCAGTGGGGCCTGGCGTTTCGCCTGTTTTGCGCAGGACGATCCGGTCGCTGCCACCCGGCGGTTTCGCGACGCCTATCATCATCTGCGCTTTCCCGATCACGCGAGCCGCAACGAGATCACGCGCGTATCGCGTTTCATGCTGGACGCTGTTTTTCCAGCACCGGAAAACGAACAGCAGGTGATCGACAACGACATCATCCGTCTCAATGTTGTCGTCAATCGGGCCCGGGGACCCGCCGCCGGCCGCGATCCGCTAACCCTGGCCGCGGGCATGGGCCTGACGGCCCTGGCCAATACCATCAGCCGACGCTGCCTGGGATGGTTTTTCCATCGCATGCTGTTTCGCAACCCGCACGGCCAGCCGCCGTTTTCCGGGTTACGGGATCTGCCCACGGAAGAATTTGCCCTGACCCTGGACAACCTCCGCGACGCGCTCATGGCCTCGGGGTCTATTCCCATGGTGCTGCATCCGATCAACGAGATTGCCGGTGCCGGCCGCGGCCCCTTCTACGACGGCGGCATCACCGACTATCACTTCGACATTCCCTTCGCCGACGAAGGCCTGGTGCTTTACCCGCACTTTTATCCACGAATCACTCCGGGCTGGTTCGACAAGAAACTGGCCTGGCGTCATCCACGGGGAGCGCATTACGACAATGTCGTGCTGCTTTGTCCCAGCGACGACTGGGTGGCCCGGCTACCCCATGGACGCATTCCGGATCGGCGGGATTTTCAACGGCTCTCGGACGAGGAGCGGGAACAGGCCTGGGGCGAAGCCATAGCCCGCTCACAGGAACTGGTCACCGATTTCCGGCGTTTGCTCGCGGGCGATCTCTCGCTTCTGGAATCCTGGACTTGATGGCTCCGGGAGCTCTTAGCCCACAAAACTGAGCAAGATGCCCGCGGATACCGCCGAACCGATCACGCCCGCCACATTGGGCCCCATGGCGTGCATCAGCAGGAAGTTCTGGTTGTTCGCTTCCAGCCCCACCCGGTTGGACACCCGTGCGGCCATGGGCACGGCGGATACACCCGCGCCGCCAATAATCGGGTTAATGGGCATGCGCGAGACCTTGTTCATGAGCCGGCCCATGAGCACGCCCGTCATGGTGCCAATCATGAACGCCGCCAGCCCCAGACCGAGAATGCCCAGGGTTTCCCAGACCAGGAACTGCTCCGCCGAGAGCTTCGACCCTACGGCCAGGCCCAGCATGATGGTCACGGTATTGATCAGCGCATTGGTGGTGGTATCCGTCAGTCGCGCCACTACGCCCGATTCCTTCATCAGGTTACCGAAGCAGAACATGCCCAGCAGGGGGGCAGCGTCCGGCAGCAGCAAGGCCACCAGAATCAACAACAGAATGGGGAAGAGAATCTTTTCCAGCCGCGTGACATGGCGCAGCTGTTCCATCTTGATCTCGCGCTCGGCGCGTGTGGTGAAAAGCCGGATAATGGGCGGCTGGATCACCGGTACCAGCGCCATATAGGAATACGCCGCTACGGCGATGGCACCGAGGAGTTGCGGTGCCAGCTTGGCCGTAACGTAGATGGAGGTGGGTCCGTCAGCGCCGCCGATAATGCCGATGGCGGCGGCATCAGACAGCGAGAAATCCAGGCCCACCTTGTTGAGCGCCAGCGCGCCCAGCAGGGCCGCGAAAATACCGAACTGCGCCGCTGCCCCCAGAATCAGGGTGCGCGGATTGGCTAATAGCGGCCCGAAATCCGTCATGGCTCCCACGCCCATGAAAATCAGCAGCGGAAAAACCCCCGTAGTCAGACCGGCTTCATAAATGAGGTAGAGCAGGCCATCCGAATAGTTCGCTTTGCTGGCGAGTTCATGAACACGCTCCTGCAGCGCCGGCCCGGCGTTATGGTAGGCGTTTTTCAACGCCTTGGCGCCGGCATCCGGGTCGACATCGAGCATGTCGGCAATGGCGGCGAGCAACTCCGGGCCGCCCAGACTCAACGCCTGCGACACGGCCGATTCCGCCAGCCCGGCCACGGGAATGTTGGCCAGAATACCGCCAAAGCCGATGGGAATAAGCAGCAGGGGCTCGAACTGCTTGCGGATGGCGAGGAATAACAAGGCCAGGCCCACCAGCATCATGATGAACTGGCCGGGCGCCATTTGCTGGAGGCCCGTGCTGAGCCACAGGGTTTCAAGATTACTCATCGAACGTCTCCCGCAGGCTCAGACCAGAGTGACCAGGGGCTTACCCAGGGTTACCGCATCGCCCTCACTGACCAGCACTTCGCCGATGGTGCCACTGCACGGTGCGGATACGTCGGTTTCCATCTTCATGGCCTCCAGGACCATGATCTTTTCCCCCTGGGAGACGTGCTGCCCCGGCTTGATCAGAATGCGGAAGATATTGCCCGCCAGCGGCGCGGCCACATTTTCGCCGTCGCCGCTGGCGGCAGCCCCCCCGGCTCTGCCGCCCCCGGTGGGCTGGATGCCGGTCACATCGCCGCCCGCGGACACGGTCACCGTATAGGACTGGCCCGCCACCTCCACGGTGTAGATTTCCTCGCCCGCATCGGTGGTGGGCACGCTCGATTGCTGTCCCGTGGGCACTGGCTCGAAGGCGTCCGGGTCGTCGCGGTTCTGGAGAAACTTGAGTCCGATGTCCGGGAAGAGCGCATAGGTAAGGACGTCGTCAACTTCCTGCTCGCCCTCGGCCAGCCGGATGCCCTTGTCTTTCGCCTGCTCGCGCAGCCTGGCCTGGAGCGTCTCCATTTCATTGTCCAGCAGATCCGCGGGCCGGCTTGTGATCGGCTCGTCGCCATCCAGCGCACGTTCCTCCAGGTCCTGGTTGAACGCCGCGGGCGCGGCGCCGTACTCGCCGCGCAGCACACCGCGAGTCTCTTTGGACAGGGCGTGGTGGCGCTCGCCGGAGAGTACGTTCATGACGGCCTGCGTGCCCACGATCTGGGACGTGGGCGTCACCAGCGGAATATAACCCAGATCCTCGCGTACGCGCGGAATCTCGGCGAGCACCTCGTCGAATTGGTCCTCGGCGTCCTGTTCACGCAGCTGGTTCTCCATATTAGTGAGCATGCCGCCCGGCACCTGGGCTACCAGGATGCGCGAATCCACCCCGCGCAGGCTGCCCTCGAACTGTGCGTACTTCTTGCGCACCTCGCGGAAATAGGCCGCGATTTCCTCGAGCAACTGGATATCGAGGCCCGTGTCCCGGTCACTGCCCTCCAGCATGGCCACCACGGCCTCGGTGGGACTGTGCCCATAGGTCATCGACATGGACGAAATCGCCGCATCCACATTGTCGATGCCCGCCTCGGCCGCCTTGAGCGCAGTGGCGGTGGACAGGCCCGTGGTGGCGTGACACTGCATGTGCACCGGAATGTTCAGGCTTTCCTTGAGCCCGCTGACCAGCTCATAGGCATCATAGGGTCGGAGCAGCCCGGCCATGTCCTTGATGGCAATGGAATGCGCGCCCATGTCCTCGATCCGCCGCGCCTGATCCAGCCACATCTGGGTGGTATGGACCGGGCTGACCGTATAGGCAATGGTGCCCTGGGCGTGCTTGTCTTGTCCCACCACGGCCTTGATGGCTCGCTCGATATTGCGCATGTCGTTCATGGCGTCGAAAACGCGGAAGACGTCCACGCCATTGACGGCCGCGCGCTCAACGAACTGGTCGACGACATCGTCGGCGTAATGGCGATAGCCCAGCAGGTTCTGACCCCGGAGCAGCATTTGCTGGGGGGTCCGGGGCATGGCCGCTTTGAGCCGGCGGATGCGTTCCCAGGGGTCTTCGCCCAGGTAACGGATACAGGCGTCGAAGGTGGCGCCGCCCCAGGACTCCAGGGACCAGAACCCGACGCGGTCGAGTTTTTCCGCAATGGGCAGCATGTCATCAGTGCGCATGCGCGTGGCGAACAGGGACTGGTGCGCGTCGCGCAGCACCACATCCGTAATCCCCAGGGGCTTAAGCTCGGTCATGACGTTTCCTCGGCGAACGATCAGCGACCGCGACGGGCCCGGTGCTGAGCAATGGCTTCACGAATAATAGCCTCGGTACGGGGTGAAACGGGCTCTCCGGCAACAGGCACCACAGGCTCTGCGGCCGCCCCTGTTTCGCCGGTTTCGGGGAAGAAACGGTTAACCAGACGGGACATGGTGGTGGTCGTGACGACCAACGCGATCAGAAAGCCGAAGACCACGCCCATGCCCAGCAACATCAATTCCACGCCCTGCGAGAACAAAGCGTTCATGGCGACTCCCCCGCCCAGGCTGACCGCCCCATCAGACGACGGCGCCAGGCAATAATTGGATTCAGGGCTCCGGCCCCTAGAGCACGGGAATGTACCGGGGTTGTTGACAATTGGCAATGACGAACACCAGCGGATTTTTATCAAGTACCGAAAAATCAGGGAGTTAGGATGGAGCGCGTAGTCGGTTGCACACGCGAGCATTTATCAGGTGTCCAAGTGCCACCGGGCAAGCAAGGCCTGGCGGCTGGTACATGACCCGCGAAAAAGGTGCTTCAGGAGTTTCATTCCCGTGAGAGCCACACGGCCCCGGGTTGTAGCGACTGCGGAGTTCAGCCACCGGGCCGCGATAACCGCTGTCCAAGAGTCGAGGCTTTGGCAGCCCTGTCCGGCATTGAGCCGAACGGGGCTGCGGGAGAATTGATGAGCGGCTTCAGCCGCTCAGCTCCAACCCCAATCTTTGATTGGGGTTGGTCGAACGGGGGGTTTTGCTTATGAACTCCTCGGTGCGGCAGATGCCTTCAAAAAAGGGCCTGTTGGGTGCACTCGTCAGCCGCGTAACGCGGGAGGATTACTCGGCCGCTACGCGGCCTCGCCCTTCGGGTTGCTCCACTTCGTGGAGCAATTCTGCGCGCCTTTCAGGCGCTGGTGGCTCGCCGGCTGCGCTGTCTCGCCGCCACCGCCCAATGCGTGAATTGGGCGGTGGTCGAACGGGGGGTTCTGCTTACGAACTCCCCGGTGCACCACCCATAAAAAAACTTGATTGGGGAATTCCTGCCGCGGCGTTGCAGGCGCTTTATGCGCGAGGATTACTCGGCCGCTACGCGGCCTCGCCCTGCGGGTTGCTCCACTTCGTGGAGCAATTCTGCGCGCCTTTCAGGCGCTGGTGGCTC
>CAYPKI010000181.1:0-5885 GCA_964411265.1 uncultured Alcanivorax sp.
AACATCCACGAGACGCCGGGCGGGCACGTTTTCGTCCGTTACCAGCAGAACAGTCTCCGAGCCCGAGGCCTGCATGAGATCGCGCAGCCGGTTCTGGATCATCCAGGTGCGGACCGGATCCCCGTCGAGATAGGTATCGCCCTGCCCGTCGATATACAGGCGTACGGCGTCCGGCGAGGCCTGGTCCGCGCTTTCCGCGTTGGGCCGATTGATATCCAGATCCATGTCCTTGACGAAGGTGGTACTGACCATGAAAAAGATCAGCAGGATGAACACCATGTCGATCAAGGGTGATATGTCGATGGTTTCCGTGGTCTGGCTGCGGGCGCGTGCGCGCAAGCTCATGAGTTATCTCCCGATGGACTGCGGATTTCTTCGGCCCGGGCACAAAGCATGTCCTTGAGCTGCGTAATCTCCATTTCCCGCTCGCGGGCGCGGCGCTCCAGCACGCCATGCACCACCAGCCCGGGAATGGCCACGGCCAGCCCCAGCTGGGTGGTAAACAACGCCTGGGAGATACCGCCGGCGATGCCGCCGGACTGGGCAAAGAGCTTCATCTCGCCCAGCGCTTCGAAGGTATCGATCATGCCGTTGACGGTACCCAGCAACCCCAGAATGGGCGCGGCGGCCACCAGGGCCTTCACCAGGCGTGTATAGCGATGCAGCACCTGCTCGTCCTCGGCGAAGGTATCGTCGAGTACACGACGCAAATGCGGCGGGTCCGTGCGCGCGACCGCCAACCCCTTGACCACCGCCTGTTCCACCAAACCGCCGCTGGGCTTGTGCGTACCGGCGCGATGCTTTTCCAGCAAACGCCGGACATTGCGGTTATCAGGGCGGTGGAGCACGGACCAGCGGTAGCCGATGCCGAACCAGATCAGCAGGCTGGCCAGCACCAGGGGCCCCATGACATAACCGCCTGAAGCGAAGTAGAACGTCAGGTTGTCCCAGACTGCGCCGAGCATCTCAGGCGGCCTTGCGCTGATTGTTGTGCAGCACCCGCTCGTGGGTATTGATGACGCGCAGCGCGGCTTTCTGCATGTCGTCCTTGATGCGGTCGGCCCAGCCAGACAGGGCGTTGCCGATCAAGAGCGTGGGCACGGCTACGATCAGCCCGAGCTCTGTGGTGATCAGCGCCGTGGAAATACCGCCGGACAGCAGCTGCGGATCGCCCGTGCCGTGTTCGGTGATGACCTCGAAGGTGGAGATCATGCCGGTGACGGTACCCAGCAGGCCCAGCAGAGGCGCCACCGCGGCAATTACCAGAATCATGGTGCCGAAGCGCTCCAGGTGGGAGCTTTCATGGAGAATGCTTTCGTTGATGATGTCGTCCAGGGACTCGCGTTCGCGATCGAGGTTGCGCAGCGCCGAGCTAACCACGGCGGCCGTGGAGCCCTTGCGCTGACGGCAGAACTCAATGGCGCGCTCAATATTGCCCTGTTCGACATGCGACGTGGCTTCGTCGGTAATCTCGGCCGTGCGGGTGCTTGCTCGCTTGAGGAAGATGATCCGGGCGATGATCAACAGCAGCGCGCCCGTGGCTAGCAGGACAATGAGCCCGGCAACAACACCGCCGCTTTGAATGGTTTCCAGGAAGCCGTCACCGGCACTGGTATCCACGGCGTTATCCGAGGAGCCATGTACGAACGCGGGCAGAACGGATGGCCATTCACCCTTGGCGAGCGCGCGGGCCGTGTCCGGGTGGGGCGTGTTCCAGAGTTTCATTTCACCGCCGCCCGCGGGCACGAGAACGCCGGCGGCCTGATCTGCCACGCCATACGTAGCAACGCCGCCGAAACGCACCAGTTCGCCCTGCACCTTGTCGCCACCCTGGGTAAAGAAGGCGCCGGATTCCGTGGATACGGACGACAGTCGGCTCAGGACATCACGGCCCGAACTGAAAATGCGTTCCAGGCGCTTTTCGTCGCTGAGATCGTTGAACGCCTCGGTGTTCATGAAATCGAGGCCATGTTCGCCCAGGGACGTACCGGCCTGCTGAAAGGTTGCTCGCAGTACGTCGGTGTTGCGCTGCGCGTCCTCGCGCTCTTGCTTCACGCTTTCCAGCTGCTGCTGTGCTTCCCGGACCTGGTTCTCCAGCGCCAGCACGTCATCCTGCAAGGCATTGATGGATTGCTCGGTGGCCGCCACTTTCTCGCCGGCACTGTCCTCGAAACGTTCAATCCGCTTTTCGAGATCCCGTTTCTGCGCGGCCAGGAAGGCATACTCTTTCTGGTAAGCCTGGCGCAGCTCCGCCTGGCCGGAGGAACCCTCGCCGGTTTCGGTGCTCGCGCTCGTGCCGGATGTTGTGGGACCGGCCTCGGGCTCTTGTTGCGCCCCCACCGGTGCCCCCAGCGTCAGCAGTGCCGGCAGCAGGCCGGGCAAAAGCCATTGTGCAAAACCGTTTTGACGCAGCATCAGTTCAGCTCCCTGGGCCGGACGGGGTTGGGCAATTCGAAGTAGCCGGTGCGCACCTGTTTGCGCAGCGACGACAGGAGGTTATTGATGCGGTCCTTGTTCCCGCCCCGGGCGTAGCGGTACTGCCAGCTGTCGTTTTCCTTGACGGCAAAGCCGGCCTGGCCGTCATCGGTACGGAAATACAGATGCATCATGCCCAGCCGGGCCACATCCACAAGCTTGTCGCCGCCATCGATCGTGATGGACTGCCGATAAAGGCCGGTTTCCTCTGTCAGGCGCATCTCATCAGCGACGAAGGACCACAGCCGGTTGGCCACGCGCGGCGGCGGCAGGGATCCGCCCTTCAGCTGGTTTTCCATTTCGTCGAGTGCGTTCAGGCGCTCGGCGCGTTTGAAGGGCAGAGCAGTGCGGACATAGCCGCGCAGGTTGGCAATACTATCGGCGATGACGGGCTTGAGTTCTTCATTGCCCACACCGGCTTCAGCCAGCTTTTCCTTTTCCTGCTTCACCTGGCGCTTGACTTTTTTCAGCCGCATTTGCTGGCGTTCCCTTTCGGACTCCAGCTGGCCCTGCTCGCGCGAAAGCGATGCCATCCGATTCTTGTGCTCGTCCTTCATCTGCTGCAGGCGGCTGTCCAGCTCGTCTACCTCGCCGCGCAGCTCGATAATCTGATTCACAAGCTTATCGGTGGCACGCTGGTCGTCCGCCGCTCCGGCGGTGCCGCACAACAGCAGGGCGCTGCACAGAATCACGGCCGCGCGGGACCGTGGGCTTGCGGGCGCGGGCATAAGGCTCCTCCGCATAGGGTTCCAACTCAGTTACGCGACAGCCTAGGCCCGGAATATGACGATATATTGACTTTTTTATTGCAGTTCGATGACAGCCCGGACATGAAAACGTCATAGCGCGGTAACACCGCCGGCATGGCAAACCATGCTTGACCGTCCCTTGAATGACGGCTGGCGGGCCCTGATCTGGATAAGAAGCACGGGTTTTAGCACCCGAGGAGAAACTCATGTCGCCGATCAGCAATCTGCATATCGGCTGTGCGAGCTGGCAGGTACCGAAGTCCCTGACAGAGGATTTCGGCGGCGCGGGCACCCATCTGCAGCGCTATACGCAACGGCTGGGCGCGGTGGAGGTCAATTCTTCGTTTTACCGGGAACACCGGCGCCGCACCTGGGCGAAATGGCATGACGAAACGCCGCCGCATTTCAGCTTCGCGGTCAAGGCACCGCGCTGGCTCACCCATGATCAGGGCCTGGCGGATACGGCCGGGCTCGAGACTTTTCTGGATCAGATCAGCGGCCTGGGGGACAAGCTGGGGCCGGTGCTGTTGCAGTTACCCCCCAAGCTGGTCTTCGACCCGGAGACCATGCGCGGCTTCTTCGAGGCCTTGCGCGGGCAGCACGAGGGCCCCGTGGTCTGCGAGCCCCGGCATTCATCCTGGCTCACCGAGGAGGCGGATGCCTTTCTGGACGAATACCGGGTGGCACGCGCGGAAGTGGACCCGAGCCGTCTGGCCGGCGACGACGAACCCGGCGGCTGGCCCGGCCTGCGCTATGTCCGCCTGCATGGCAGCCCGCAACGCTTTTACTCGGAATACGACGCCGACTCGCTGCGCGATCTCGCGGTCCAACTGCACGCCTTCGCGCGGGAGACCGAAACCTGGTGCATCTTCAACAACACCGCCCGCGACGGCGGCACGAAAAACGTTCTGGAATTGCAGGAATTCCTGCAACAGCAACTGGCCGAAGAAGGCGACGAGTTCCATTTCGGGCAGCGGTTTCACTATGTTCAGGGGGATTCCGGAATCCCGTTCTGGTTGAAGCAGTTAAAACCGTTATTATTTGGCCCCTGACGCATCCCAGCGATCTTTGTTCGCACATGTTACAACTGGAACATAGCAAAGCGCCGATCCCACTCGCCGCCCTTCGGGCGGCAAAGCCGGGACGCGCCCCGGCAGGCGCTTTACTCTTTTTTATTCGCGCCTTCGGCGCTCACCCTTCGGGCCGCACTTCGTGCGTTCGCCTCGCTTCGCTCGGACGTGCTTGTCCAAAAAAAATAAGCAAAAAAACGACACCCCACCTCGCCGTCCGACCACCCGACTTTTGATCGGGTGGTCGGATCCCCTCGGTTGGCGGGCTCCACGCAAAACGCGGCGAGACAAATCCTCCACGATTTGGCTCGCCTAACTTCGCCATCCATGGCGAAGTTGTTTTGCGCTCCGCCCGCCGCCCTCGGCGGCTCAGCGGGGCCCCTTGATACGGGCTCGCCTCCGGCCTCGCCCGTTCCATTACACGCCGAGGCCGAAGGCGAGGCGTTTATTACTTTCCCCTGAGGGCTACCGAAGGAGCGCAGGCGAATAGGGTCAAGCCGCCAGGGATGGCGGCTTGAGGACTCAGTGCCCTGCCCACCCGGTAAACGGGATCGCTGCGCGTTGCGGTCGTCGCTGGACAAGGCGCGGCTGCGCCGGCGTGGTAGCGCCACGTCAAGCAGCCGCAACGCAGTACAGCGGCGCCCGCGGCGCGCCCTCCGGGAGAGCCATAGCCACTCGCTGAACTGCGTTGCGTGGACTCGATGTGGCGTCACCACACCTTCGTCCACGCGCCTTGTCAGCAATTGGCTATGGCTCTCAGCGATCCCGTTTACCGGGTGGGCAGGGCACCGAATCGTGGACGATCTGTCTCGCCCGACCCGTCATGAGCCGGAGCGGATAAGGGAACCCTGCATGCCAGCGAACGCTGGCGTGCAGGGTAGCCCGTCGGGGGTTCGTTTTTTCGGTTACCTTTTTGTCGAAAAACAAAAAGGTAACACCCCCGGACGGGGGTTCTGGAAGGCAACCTATGGGGCGCGTCCCGGCTTGCCGCCCGAAGGGCGGCGCTTTACAGAGTTTCTGAAAAAATCGTCGCGAGGACGCCACTCCTACGAACGTTTGGCTTCCTGCCACAGCGTTTCGAGCTGATCGCGATCAAGGTCCTCGAGGGCGTGACCCTCGGCTTCCACGCTTGCTTCCATGGCGCGAAACCGGCGGGCGAATTTTTCACTGGCACGGCGCAGGCTCTGTCCGGCATCGACACGGACATGACGGGACAGGTTCACCAGGGTAAAAAGCACATCACCGAACTCATCGTCGATGTGATCCTGGTCCATGCCCGCGAGGGCATCCTTGAGTTCATCCAGTTCCCTGTGGACCTGTTCCACCACTTCGTCCGGACAGGACCAGTCAAAACCGGCTTTCGAGGCTTTTTTCTGCATTTTGGCCGCACGCTGCAGCGGCGGCAGGCCGTCGGGCACGCCGTCGAGATGACTCGCGCGGTGCTCGCCCTTTTCCGCGCGTTCGGCCGCCTTGATGGATTCCCAGTCCTGTTTGACTTCATCGGTGGTTTCGCTGGCACGGTCGCCGAAGACATGAGGATGACGCCTGACCATCTTGTCGGTAATGGCTTGTGCTACATCGTGAAACCCGA
>CAYPKI010000182.1:0-3345 GCA_964411265.1 uncultured Alcanivorax sp.
TTCTGTGAAGGAGGCCGCGGGCAGTCCGGGGTCCGTAAAATCCGCGTTCAGAAAACGCACGCGTTCGTCCGCGCCCTGGCGGCTTGCCGCGCGCCGTGCCCGGCGGATCTGGTCGTCGGACAGGGTGACGCCGGTGACCCGGCAGCCGGTCAGCCGGTGGAAGAAAAGGGCGGTCGCGCCCGTGCCGCAGCCCGCGTCCAGCACCGTGCTGTTGGCGTCTACCGGGGCCAGGGCCTGCAAGACGGCTGTCTTGTGGTTGTACAGCGCCTGGCGCAGGGTCAGCGTTTTCCGGTTCCACAATCCGTAATGCAGTCCGGCCCGGCTGTAAAAGCCGTTATAGAACACCGTCATGGTGTCGTAGTAGCGCGCAATGGCTCGCTTTCCGGACATTCCCTTCCCCGAAGCACCGCTGTGCCTCGACTATAGCCACCGGCCGGCCGGGTTGCCAGTGTCGTCAGCCGCGTCGCCGCCAGAGCACCCAGACGCCGATCATCAACAGCGTGCGGGCGAGCATCCAGGCATTGAGCGCGAACCAGAGGCCGTGGTTGCCCCAGTCGCGCGTGAACCACCAGATCGGGAAGAAACACAGCAGGGTCGCGGCCAGCATGACGTTGCGCATGCCGCGCGCCAGGGTGGCGCCCACGAAGACCCCGTCCATCCAGAACGAGCCCGTGGCGGTGATGGGCAGCAGAATCATCCAGGGCAGATAGGTATCGGCGGTGGCGCGCACCTCGCTCAGGTCCGTGAGAAGACTGATCAGTGCGGAGCCGCCCGCGAGGAAGGCCAGCATCAGCGCCAGGGCCATGCCCGCCGACCAGGCGCCGGTCGCGGCCACGGCACGGTCCATTTCCGGCGCGTCGCCGCGCCCGTGGGCGTCGCCCACCAGCGCCTCGGCGGCATTGGCGAAACCGTCGAGGGCGTTGCTGAGCACCAGCATGAAGGTAATCAGGACCGCATTGGCCGCGAGAATGGTCTCGCCCAGGCGCGCGCCCTGGGCAGTGAAGAAAAAGAAGACCGCCAGCAACGCCAGGGTGCGCAGAAAGATATCCCGGTTTACCGACAGCAGCCGCAGCAGCGGCTCCAGCTGGCGCAGCGCGCGCTCCGGCCAGTCGCCCAGTCCGGCCCGGATCTGGTGGCGCAGCAGCCAAAGGCCCGAGCCCAGGCCCAGATACTGCGCACTCATGCTGGCCAGCGCGACGCCGTCCACATCCAGGCCCAGGCCGTTCACCAGCACCACGTCCAGCACCGCGTTGGCGCCGTTCATGACGATGGTGATGATGAGTGGAATGCGCGTGTTGTGCAGCCCGATGCTGAAGCCGATGAGGGCGAAAGTGCCCAGCGCCGCGGGCGCGCCCCAGATGCGCAGATTGATGTAGTTCCGCGCGAGGTTCTGGATGCGGTCATTGCCGCCCAGCAGGGTGAGGCCCAGTTCGCGCAGCGCCGGATGCAGCAGGATCAGCAGCAGGCCGATCCCCAGGGCCAGCAATCCCGCGCGTACCAGCACCACTACGGTATTGCCGCCGGTGCCGGCGGTCTGCGAGACCAGCCCGGTGGTGCTCATGCGCAGGAAGTTGAAGGAAAAATACAGGAACATGAAGAAGTTGCCGCCCAGGGCCACGGCGCCCAGATAGGCCGGGTCGGGCAGATGGCCCACCACGGCCGTATCCACCAGCCCCAGCAACGGCGCGGTGATATTGGACAGCAGCATAGGCCAGGCCAGGGCCCAGATGCGTGTGTGCAGCCCGGTGTTCATGTCGGCCGGCGCACCAGACTCAACAGGAAGAGGACCGCGGCGGCGACCACGACGGATGGCCCCACCGGCGTATCGGCAAACCAGCTCAGCGTCAGCCCGCCCAGGACGGCCAGCAGGCCGATGATACTGGCCAGTACGGCCATGCGCTCAGGCGTCGCGGCCAGGCGCCGGGCGGTGGCCGGGGGAATGACCAGCAGCGAGGTGATCAGCAGTACACCCACGGTGCGGATGGCGCCGGCGATCAATAGTGCCAGCAGCAGCATCAAAACCACGCGGGTGCGCATTACGGGGACGCCTTCCACGCGCGCCAGATCCTCGCTCACGGTAATGCTTAACAGCGAGCGCCAGTGCACCACCACCATG
This sequence comes from uncultured Alcanivorax sp., assembly GCA_964411265.1. GTDB lineage: Bacteria > Pseudomonadota > Gammaproteobacteria > Pseudomonadales > Alcanivoracaceae > SLJS01. The sequence goes on from CAYPKI010000182.1 coordinate 2,117, forward strand.
ACGAGAATCAGCGCACTGCCCCCCCAGAGCCAGGCCAGCTGGGACCACTGCACCGCCAGCAGGTCGCCGAAGAGAAAGGCGAACAGATCCACCTGCACGTCGGTTTGCATCACCGCGATCACGCCCGCGGCCAGGGTGGTATGCGCGACAAGGCCGAGCAGGGTGTCGCTGGCCAGGTGATGCTGTTGCTGCAGGGCCACCAGCAGCAGCGCGAGCAGCAGACAGACCAGCACTACCCCGGGATAGAGACTGATGCCTACGCCCAGCGACAGGGCCGCGCCCAGGAGTGCGCCATGGGCCAGGGTATCGCCGAAAAACGCCATGCGGCGCCAGACGACGAACGATCCCATGGGACCGGCCACCAGGGCCACGGCAAAGCCGGCCAGCAGGGGCGCGAGCAGCAGTTCAATCAGCATCGGCGTCACTCACCTCGCCATGGAGATCATGGGCGTGATCGTGTTCGTGCGTGTAGAGCGCGAGCTGAGACAAGGCCTCGGGCGAACGGGCGAAGAGTTCGCGAAAAGCCGGATTGCGGCTCACCGACTCGGGCGTGCCGTGACAGCAGACATGATGATGCAGACAGATCACCCGGTCCGTGGCCGCCATGACCATGTGCAGATCATGGGAGATCAGCAATATGGCGCAGCCGAATTCGTCGCGCACGTCCGCGAGCAGCTGATAGAGCGCGTCCTGGCCCACAATGTCGACCCCACGAGCGGGCTCGTCCAGCACCAGCACATGGGGGCGGCGCAACAGCGCCCGGGCCAGCAGCACACGCTGCATTTCGCCGCCGGAGAGTTGCTGCACGGCCCGCCGCTGCAGATGCTCCACACCGGTGCGTGTCAGCGCGGCCCGTCGATCCGCGTCGGGATCCGCCAGCGCCAGGAAACGGTCCACCGTCAACGGCAGGCTCTCGTCCAGCGCCAGATGCTGGGGCACATAGCCCACGCGAACCCCGGGCCGGCGTTGAACCCAGCCCCGGTCGGGTTTCAGCAGCCCCAGCGCCACCCGGGCCAGGGTGGTCTTGCCCGCGCCATTGGGGCCGATCAGGCTGACGATCCGCCCCGGTTCCAGAGCAAGCGAGACGCTATCAAGAACGGTTGTATCGCCCAGCCTTTTATCCACATTCTGCAATGCGATCAGCGGTTCCATGAGCCCTTCTGCGGTGGCACGCAAAGGTCGCAATGATATACTATAACATTTTCCCGTTCATCCACCTCTGCCGCGTA
>CAYPKI010000182.1:3355-4162 GCA_964411265.1 uncultured Alcanivorax sp.
CTTCGAACGACGGAGATCACCTTGCGGCTTGCACCTCTGCTGTTGCTACTGCTGGCGCCGACCCTGCCCGCGCAAGAGCGCATCCTGGCCAGCATCGAGCCGCTGGCCATGGTCGCGCGGGAGGTTGGGGCTTCCGATACGGCTGTGAACACGCTCATGCGGCCGGGCCAGAGCCTGCACGGCGCCAGTCTGACCCCGGATCAGGTGCGCGCCGTGCGCGACGCCGGTCTCTTCGTCTGGCTGGGGGCCCGGGCCGAACCGCAACTCGCGCCCCTGGTGGAACGGCGCGCGGGGCCGGATCTGGCGCTGCTGAGCCTGGACGGTGTTCACCGTCTGCACGCCGGAGATGATCATGCCCACGAGGAAGGCGCTCGCGAGCATGACGGCGGCGAGGCTACGGCGCTGGATCCCCACCTCTGGCTGGATCCACGCAATATGGCGCGCCTGGGGCAGGCCCTGGCGGCGCGTCTGGGACAAAACGACCAGGCTTTTCAGCATGAACTGGAGGCCACACGAGAAGCCCTGCGGGCACGGCTTGAACCAGTCAGAGCGCAGCGCTATGTGAGTCAGCACAATCCCTGGCGTTATTTTACTGAAGTCTTTGAGCTGCAACCGGGTTTGGTGGCCAGCGAGGGCGTATCCGCCGGGGCTAGCGCCCGGCGCTTTGTCGAGCTGGCCCGCACCATGGAGCGGCGGGACGTCCGTTGCGTGGTGGCCGAGCCCGGCGCCCGCCGCGCACTGCTGCAGCGTCTCTGTGGGGATCAGTGCCGGCTGGTGACCCTGGACCCGCTGGGCCGAGCCCGAAAC
>CAYPKI010000182.1:4172-5275 GCA_964411265.1 uncultured Alcanivorax sp.
GTCTGGGCGGTTAGAGCTCGCGCAGAGGCGCTAGCAGCGGTGGGGCCTCGCGCTGTTCATCCGTCTGCTCTTCCGGGCGCCGCGGAGCGTCCAGGCGATCGGACCGACGCCTTTCCCGCAAGAACAGGTCGGATTCCTTGTAACGATCCTCATCGCTGAGCGAATTCATGCCGCCTTTGTCCTCGGCATTGCCCAGTTCCACCGGGCTTTCCAGAAACAGCGAATTGAGTTCCTCGTTGCTCATGGACGGTGCCGAGAAACGCTCTTCCGTTTCCGCCGAATCCTGTTCATGGGGTAGTTCGGCGGAATCGGGCAGCTTTTCGCCCCGGGCCAGTACGGGCAGTAGTATCAGTACCATAAGATATCTCATAGGTTTACTCTACGCTTTTCGTTGCCCGAAAGGGTACCCGTGCGCCGGGTTTTGTGGATGACACTTTTCCGACCCGTGCTTACCATACAACCTTGTTCCCGGCATGTGGCCTTTCAAGGCCATGGGTAGTCGGCGCTAGCCCAGGGCAAGGTAGTCATATTCGATGATCATCGATGAAGGGAAGGTGCCCCGTCTGGCGGTTACCGGCTGGGGCCATGGCTGGGTGACCGGGCGGCGCGGCGACCGCCATGATCAGCACAACCTGACCCGGGCGCTGGATGACGTCATCGAGCGGGGCTTCAACACCATTTCGCTGGACCCGTGCCCGCATCTGATTGCTGCGCCGGTTACCGGTATTCATCTGGATCGCTTCGAGTTGCTCCCCGATGCTCGGGCCGGCTTGCCCCGGTCGGTGCTGGTGCGTCCGCGCCGGGCTTTGCTGGAGGTGCTGGCGGCGGCAAAAGAGCGTGGGCTGGGGATATGGCTGTCCAGCACCTTTTTACCGGACAGCCAGGTCCGCCGGTCCTTTGTCCGTCGTCCGCGGGACTTCGTGCGCGTCTGGTCGGAGACGCTGGACTTTATCCAGCGCGAGGGTCTGGGGGAGACCGTTCAAGCGGTGGATTTCGGCCGCGAGTTTCCGACACCCCCGGCGGGCTGGGGCGCCTACCGGCGTATCTTTCAGCGCCATCCGCGCCATCCGCGTTTGCGGCTCTTCGATGATCACGGGCGTTCG
>CAYPKI010000182.1:5285-5853 GCA_964411265.1 uncultured Alcanivorax sp.
GCCATCCGCGCCATCCGCTGCCCCTGACCAGGACCTGGTCGGAGGGCATGGCGCGCCGGGCCGAGGCCTATCTGCTCGAAGTCCCTCGGGCGGTACGCGCGAGCTTTCCCCGGTATCTGTATGGTCTTTCGGCTACGACACCGCTCATGGGTCACATGCGTCAGCTGGATACCAGTGAGCTGGATTTCCTCGATTACCACTGCTGGCTCGATGACGACCGGCAGTTCCAGCTCGCGTCGGGAGAATGGGCAGGCCGCCTGGCGGGGCCGCTGGTCGGGCCTGTAAAGGGCCGGGTTGCGGGGCTGGCCTGGCAGGCCCGGCGCTCGCACTGGCAGCGGCGCATGGATGAACGCCTCGAGGAGTTTCTGGAGTTCTGCCGCGTTCGAAGACTGGAGCCGGCTTTCACGGATGGATTTGTCCATTTCGCCCGTGGCGCCACCGACCGCACCCTGGCCCGGGAACTCAGTGACCGCATGGTGACCCGGGCGGTAGCGGGCGGCGCCCGGGTGGTAACGCCGGGCCGCCAGGCCCGGGTGCCCGACGGCCAACTCGGGGGTGACACCCAGTG
>CAYPKI010000183.1:0-5840 GCA_964411265.1 uncultured Alcanivorax sp.
TGAAGATGGCCACGAGCACATTCGCCCCGGTCACCTCGCGCTTGCCCGAGGATTGCACATGAAAGACGGCGCGCTGCAATACACGCTGGAAGCCAAGTGTCGGCTGCGTGTCGCGCTCGCTATCGTCGGACGATATCAGCGGCGTGTTCTCATCAATGAAGCGTTCCAGCGACTCGCGCATCTCTACCAGATCCGCCCCGCAGGCATTGAGCACTTCGGCGGCGGCGGCATTGTCCAGAAGCGCCAGCAGCAGGTGCTCGACGGTCATGAACTCATGGCGATGGGCCCGGGCGTAACGAAACGCCTCGTTGAGGCTGTGTTCCAGTTCTCTGCTGAGCATTTTAGTCACCTCTTGCGGCGCTACAATACATAAGGCTTTGATCCGCCGTTTTCAAGCCTGTTCCACCTGGCAAAGCAACGGATGCTGATTTTCTCGCGCGTAGTCAACGACCTGATCCGCCTTGGTCTCGGCCACATCGCGTGTGAAAACACCGCATATGGCTCGCCCTTCCGTGTGCACGGTCAGCATGACCTGGGTGGCCTTTTCGCGATTCATGCCGAAGAACCGCTCCAGAACTTCCACCACGAATTCCATGGGGGTGTAGTCGTCGTTGAGCATGACGACTTTATACATGGGTGGTTCCTCAACCCCGGGCCGGCTTTCCTCCACGGCCAGATCATCGTCGTGATCCGGGCGTTCCGGTTCCTGCGGATCGGGCGGATCCTGATTGCCGATGACCAGCTTTGCTACGCGCATCAGACTCCGTTTGCGATGCATTTCTCCTACCAAGTTTTTATACCTCTGCTGGCGATGGAGCAACCCGTCGTCACGGTTTAGATCGTCACCACGACGGCCGGGCATAACGCCCGTCGAGCGGGGGTTGACAGCCTCCGTTCCACGGTGAAACGTTATACGGGTGAACCCGTGAAGATGGCGTCGATGACCCCACCCGGCATCGACCCGCTCCGGAACAACAAGAATAACGACAGCCATGGGAAAGGCGGGGGTATCACCATGACTACCGGCAAGGTGAAATGGTTCAACAACGCCAAGGGGTACGGATTCATTCGCCCCGATGAAGGGGGCGAGGACCTCTTCGTTCACTATTCCTACATCCAGATGGACGGTTTCAAGAGCCTCAAGGCCGGCCAACCCGTCGAATTCGAGGTTCAGGAAGCGCCCAAAGGTTATCATGCCGTGAATTTGTTGCCACTGGAAAAGCCCGCCGCGCGCAACAACGGTGACACAGCCGGCTCCGGCATCAACGAAAAGCGCGCGGAATAAACGCTGGCCGTGGGCCTGTGCCGGGATCACCGTTCGCACCCGGGTAAGCACAGCCCCGCCAAAGCCTGGCAGGCTGTTGAACACCCGTGGCGTACTCAGGCTCTCCGTCTGATCCGCGATCGAGGCGCAACCTTGAAGGCGGGTTTCCACCTATCGACCAATGGCAGCGATGACGGCGTACCAGCCTGAAAGCCCCGTATGTCGTGACCTGAAGCGCGCATCTTGTGCGCTTTGTCGCTCGGGAAGGGAATTACCCTGTCCACCGCAACACAGTACAACAGCTGCACGCTTCAGGCCACGCTAAGTGCCTACGGGGTCCTTCAAGAGCCTGCTAGAAGGCCATATGTTCAATTACGGCATCACCGAACTCAGAGCATTTGAGCAGACTGGCATCCGGCATCAGCCGCTCGAAGTCGTAGGTGACTGTCTTGGCGGCAATGGCGCCAGCCATGCCCTGGACAACCAGGTCGGCGGCGTCAAACCACTCCAGATGCCGCAGCATCATTTCCGCGGACAGAATCAATGAGCCCGGATTAACCTTGTCCTGGCCGGCATATTTGGGCGCGGTGCCGTGGGTCGCCTCGAACATGGCCACCGCCCCGCCGATGTTCGCGCCGGGAGCAATGCCGATACCGCCAACTTCCGCCGCCAGCGCATCCGAAATGTAGTCGCCGTTGAGATTGAGCGTGGCTACGACGCTGAAATCGGAGGGCCGCATCAGAATCTGCTGCAGAAAGGCGTCCGCAATCACGTCCTTGATCACGATCTCCCGGCCCGTGCGCGGGTTTTTCATGACATGCCAGGGACCGCCGTCCAGCGGTTCGGCACCATAGCGCTCGGCAGCGAGCTCATAGCCCCACTGCGCGAAAGCACCCTCCGTGTGCTTCATGATGTTGCCCTTGTGCACCAGGGTGACCGAGTCCCGGTCATTGTCGATAGCGTACTGAATGGCCTTGCGCACCAGGCGCTGGGTGCCTTCCCGGGAAACCGGCTTGATGCCGATGCCGCAGCCTTCCGGGAAGCGAATCTGGGTGACGCCCATTTCCTCGCGCAGAAAACGGATCAGCTTGGTCGCCTCCGGGCTGTCGGCGGCCCACTCGATGCCCGCGTAAATGTCCTCGGAATTCTCACGAAAAATCACCATGTCCGTCAGTTCCGGGTGCCGCACCGGGCTGGGCACGCCCTCAAACCAGCGTACCGGACGCATGCAGGTGTAAAGGTCCAGTTCCTGGCGCAAGCCCACATTGAGCGAACGGTAACCGCCGCTCACCGGCGTAGTCAGCGGCCCCTTGATACCCACCAGGAATTCGCGCATCGCTTCCAGCGTCTCCTCGGGCAGCCAGGTGTCGGGGCCGTACACCTTGGTAGCCTTTTCTCCACAGAAGACCTCCATCCAGGTGATGCTGCGCTTGGTGCCGTAGGCCTTTTCCACTGCGGCGTTCACCACCTTCTGCATGGTGGGCGTAATGTCTTCACCGACGCCGTCACCCTCGATATAGGGGATAATGGGATGGTTGGGCACATTGACGGACAAATCCGCGTTAATCGTGATCTTGTCCCCGTCAGCCGGAACGGTGATCTTCTCGTATCCCATCTACTCAACTCCCTCCGGAACAACAAATATTCTGCAAGGCGCACTGGACGCATCGTCCCCGGCTGAAAACCGCATGGGCCTGGTGCCAGGGCGAGACCACAAAATCTGCGGCATGCCTATGAGGTGCCGGGGCGAAGTAATGATCGCCCCGCCGCGATTCGCGGAAGGAGTATATCATTGCCAAAACGCGCATGCCTGACCTGCAAAACCAGATCGAATGGTTTTTTTCGTCTATCCTCGGGTCCTGTTCCAGCAGCGTCTGCCGGGTTACCATCCACATCCCGTTTTGGCAAGGCGCCACATGGGCGTTAAACCAGCTTCGCGAGGTGCGCTGTCCATGAACAGTTTTGAACCCCGCATTACCGTGGCCACAGTCGTGGAACACAACGAGCGCCTGCTCTTTGTGCGCGAGCATCAGAGCGGCGCCATCGTCATCAACCAGCCAGCCGGTCATGTTGAACACGGCGAAACGCTGACCCAGGCCGCGTTCCGGGAGACGCTCGAGGAGACCACCTGGCGGGTGGAGCTTACCGCCTGGCTGGGCGTCTATATCTTCCAGCCGGCACCCGGTGCCGAGGTGTACCACCGCTACTGTTTTATCGGCGAGCCTCTGGGCCGCGATGATCGACAGCATCTCGACGACGGCATCATTGAAACGCTCTGGCTCAATCCGCAGGAACTGCAGAACGCGGCCGCCGAGCACCGCAGCCCCCTGGTGGCCCAATGCGTCCGGGATTACCAGGCGGGCTGCCGGCTCCCGCTGGACGCCATTTACCAGCACCCCTGGCCCTTGCAGCAACGATGATCACGACACCCTTTGACAAGGCACCGAAGGACACCCGGGTAATCGTAGGCATGTCCGGCGGGGTGGATTCGTCCGTGGCCGCCTGGCGCTTGCTGGACGCCGGTTTCCACGTCGAGGGGCTGTTCATGAAGAACTGGAACGAAGCGGACGGCGAGGCCTATTGCACGGCCCGTGAGGATCTGCTGGATGCCACCCAGGTGGCGGGGACTCTGGGCATTGAACTGCACACCATCAACTTCGCCGAGGAATACTGGGATCGGGTCTTCGAGCACTTTCTGGCCGAATACAGGGCCGGGCGCACCCCCAACCCGGATATCCTTTGTAACAAGGAAATCAAGTTCGCCGCCTTTGTCGATCATGCCCAAAGCCTGGGCGCGGACGCCATAGCGACGGGCCACTATGCGCGCGCCGAATATGGCGGCAAAGCCGCCCGCCTGTTGCGCGGACGCGACCGACACAAGGACCAGAGCTATTTCCTCCATGCCGTGGAGGGGGCACGCTTTGCCCGCACACTCTTCCCGCTGGGCGATCTGGCCAAGGACGAGGTTCGTCAGATCGCGCGCGAGCAGGGCTTCGCCAATCACGACAAGAAGGATTCGACCGGCATCTGCTTTATCGGCGAGCGTCGTTTCAAGGACTTCCTGGAGCACTATATCCCGGCTCAACCCGGCTCCATCGAGGACGATAGCGGCTACGTGATCGGCGAGCACGACGGCCTGATGTTCCATACCCTGGGTCAGCGTCAGGGGCTGGGCATCGGCGGACGTTCCGGCGGCGGGGCCGACCCCTGGTATGTGGCGGCCAAGGATCTCGAGCGCAATGTACTGGTCGCGGTTCAAGGGCATGATCATCCACTGTTGTTCAGTACCAGGCTGACCACAGGCCCGATGCACTGGGTCGCCGGGCCACCAACCGAGTGGCCGGCGTCTGTCACGGCCAAGACCCGCTACCGCCAGCCGGATCAGTCCTGTCGCGTCGAACCGGGCGACCAGGGCAGTGTCCATGTGACCTTCGATCACCCCCAGCGGGCCGTCACTCCGGGACAATCCGTCGTCTTTTACGAGGGCGAATATTGTCTGGGCGGCGGCGTGATCGAGGAAACCGCATGAGTCGCAGTGCGGACGAGCAGCAAGTCATCGCCCTGGCCGCCATATTTCAGGCGGCGGTGCTCGCTGACCGCCTGGCGAACGGCTATCAGGCTCATCCCGGTTCGGTAGGCGTGGTCACGGAATCCGTGCTGAGTCTGGACTCGACGAGTGTGGATGATGTCTTTACGGACTTGACGGTACTGGACCCGGGATTGTCCGTGCTGGAGCGTGTGCTGCGCCACGGCCAGGATCGGGACAGCAATCGGCCCGTGGCCTATACCCTGGGCCTGATCCAGCTGGCGCACCGGCTACGCAAGAACAATGGCCTGACGGATATCCTGCGCAATCGCCTGGAAGCCCTGCGCGCTCAGCGACCCCATTTTGACGACCCGGCGGACAGGAATTTCTGCCACCGCCTGGCGGGCATCTACCAGGACACGCTGGGTACACTGCGCTTTCACATTCGGGTCCAGGGCCAGCCCGAATATTTGAACAACGACGACACGGCTGCGCGCATCCGTGCCCTCTTCCTCGGTGGCATCCGCGGAGCTTTCCTCTGGCACCAGGCCGGTGGCCGGCGCTATCATTTTCTCACCCGCCGACCCCGATTGCTCACGGCGCTGGAGCAGGTAAAAAACAATAAAGTCAGAAACTTGCATTAAAAAATTCAAGTTGATTCTGGACCTCAAGTATCGCTGCCGCCGTCTTCTCCCGGCGGTGAAATGGTGTAGAATCCGCGCTCCGGACGCTACTGAGCAAGGAGCCCGTCCATGGCCCACGACTACCACCCGCTGACTGCGCTTTCCCCCGTGGACGGCCGCTACGCCGGCAAGTGTGAAGCCCTGCGGGCCGTGACCAGCGAATACGGTCTGATCCGCAACCGCCTGACCGTGGAGGTGCGCTGGCTGGAGCAGCTCGCGGCCCGCCCGGAAATCGCCGAGGTACCCGCGCTCAGCGCCGAAGCCAGGGCCTGGCTGGATCAGTTGGTGGCGGAGTTCAGCCTCGCCGACGCCGAACGAATCAAGTCCATCGAGTCTTCCACGAACCACGACGTCAAGGCCGTGGAAT
>CAYPKI010000184.1:0-5809 GCA_964411265.1 uncultured Alcanivorax sp.
CCGCACGCGCCTGTGTAGCTGTGGATACCGGGCCCGGGCATCTGGCTGCCGCTCTGGCGGTTCCCACTGTGTCGCTTTTCGGCCCCACCAATCCGGGATTGACGGGCGCTCATGGGCGTGAGCAGGTGCATCTGGCCTCGGACTTTCCGTGTGCCCCCTGTTTGAGCCACACATGCCGTTACCGACCCACGGAGGAGGATCGGCGTAATCATGATCTGGAAACCGAGTTTCCGCTGTGCTTTACCCGCCTGGCACCCGATACTGTATGGCCCAGACTGCGGCAACTACTGGACGCGACCGCTGATGCGTAGCGGGCTGCTGGTTAACCCCTTGTCTGCCGGGCGTGGCCTTGATCAGGTAGCCGATGGGCGCCCCGGGCCGCGCCCGGTCGCGCTGAACCGCAGGGCCGCAGAGGTGACCGCATGAAGCTCGCCTTCTGTGTCTACAAGTACTTGCCCTTCGGGGGCATGCAACGCAACTTCCTGCGCATTGCGCGCGAATGCCGGGAGCGTGGCCATGAGGTGCGGGTCTATTGTCTGTCCTGGGAGGGCGAGATGCCCGAGGGGCTCGACGTAATTCGTGTCCCCGTTAAGGCCCTGTCCAATATCGGGCGCTATCGCCGCTACAGTCGCTGGGTAAACCGTCATCTTGCCGCCCATCCCGTTGACCGGGTGGTGGGTTTCAACAAGATGCCCGGGCTGGATGTCTATTATGCCGGCGATCCCTGTTTCGCGGACAAGGCCATTACCCAGCGGCCCTGGTGGTATCGCTACACGGCGCGCTACCGTCACTTTATCGACTACGAACAGGCCGTCTTTGGGCCCGAGGCCGGCACCCGGATCATGCTGGTCTCGCAACCGGAACGCGCTTTGTTCGAGAAGCACTATGGCACGCCCGCCGAGCGTTTTTATCAGCTCCCGCCCGGCATCAGCCGGGACCGGCGCGCGCCGGATAACGCGGACGAAATTCGCGTTAGTTTCCGCCGAGACTTCGGGTTGGAGGCCCACGAATGGGTTCTCCTGCAGGTGGGGTCCGATTTCCGCCGCAAGGGGGTCGATCGCAGCATTGCCGCCCTGGCGGCCCTGCCGGCCGAGTGGCGCCGTCGTACCCGTTTGCTGGTCGTGGGGGAGGATTCGCCGGACGCGTTCAGGGCCCAGGCGCATTCCGCCGGCATCGGCGACCGTGTCCAGTTTCCGGGCGGGCGCGAGGATGTTCTCCGTTTTTACCTGGGCGCGGATCTTTTCCTGCACCCCGCCCGGCACGAAAATACCGGGAATGTGATTCTGGAAGCCATGGTTGCGGGGGTGCCTTCCCTGGTTACCGCCGTCTGCGGCTATGCCGGCTATGTGCGGGACGCGGACGCGGGGGCGGTTCTCGAGGGTGAGTTCCGTCAGGGAGAGATGAACCGTGTGGTGGCGGCAATCCTGGCCGATGAATCCGGTCGCCGACGCTGGCACGAGAACGCCTTGCAGGCGGCGCGTACGCTGGATCTCTACAGCCGCCCGGAACGGGCCGCTGACATCATTCTCGAGGAGGGAAAAAGCGCGTGAAGCTTTTCGTGCGGCCACCCCTGGATCAGCCCTGGTTTACCGAACAGCCCTTCGCCGTGGTGGAGGCGCTGGAGGGTGATGTGTATCGGGCGCTGGACGGGCGTCGCACCCTGCGCACGGAAGTGGCCGGTCAACCCGTTTTCGCCAAGATTCACGGCGGCGTGGGCTGGTCCGAGATTTTCAAGAACCTGATCCGGCTGCGTCTGCCGGTCATCAGTGCATTGAATGAGTGGCGCGCGATTGTCCGCTTGGGCAAGCTGGGCGTGCCCACCATGCAAGGGCTGGCGGCCGGCGAGCGGGGAGGTAATCCGGCACACCGCGAATCCTTTCTGATTACGGCCGAACTGCGGCCCACCATAAGCCTGGAAGATCTGACGCGGAACTGGCGCGAGCAGCCGCCGCCGCTCTGGCTCAAGCGCGCCATTCTGCGCCGCCTTGCCACCATGGTGCGCGCCATGCATGCAGGCGGCGTCAATCACCGGGACTGTTATCTGTGTCATTTCCTCCTGCACCAGCCGGTGCCCGATAATCCGGCTGAACTACGCATTGCCCTGATCGATTTGCACCGGGCCCAGATGCGTCGGCGGGTGCCGCGGCGCTGGCGCGACAAGGATCTGGCCGCCTTGTACTTTTCCTCCCTGCCCATGGGACTGACGCGCAACGAAGAGTTGCGCTTCCTGCGTTTGTATTTCGATCGCCCCCTCAAGGAAGTCATGCGGACCGAAAGGCGGTCCCTGCGCTGGCTCCAAAATGAAGCACCACGGCTGCAGGATCGCTATGATCGCCTCTATGCGCCGGGAGCGGACGAATGAGCGAGGTCTGGACTGCAGCCGCGCTGCGCGCCGCCGGCCGGGCGATTCAACCGCCACTGGAAGTCACTCTCCACGACGGTCGGTCGCTGGTGCTGCACCGGATCATGCGCCTGCTGCCGGGCAAGCGTGTGGCGGCCCGGGCCGAACTGGAGGGGGAAACCGTGCTCGCCAAGCTCTTTATTGCCCGTGCCGGTGCCCGCCGGCACTGGCGCCGGGAGCTGCGCGGCATCCAGGCCCTGCAGGCGCGCCATCTGCCCACGCCCGCTTTGCTTGTTGCGACCACGGCTGGCGGCGCGCCGGTGATTGTCACCCGGTGGCTGGAAGAAGCACGGACCATGAGCGATGTCTGGCACTCGCTCCCGGAGTCTGCTGTTGACGAGAAGCTGCGGCGGTTCATGCCGGTGGCGCGGCTGATCGGCGCACTTCATGCCCGGGGCTTGCGGCAGCAGGACATCCATCCGGGCAATTTCCTCGAGCAGCGCGGCCATCTTTACATCATCGATGGGGATGGGCTGCGCGTCCACGGAGACCGACCGCTTCCTTCGGCCCGGGCCTGTGACAATCTGGGTCGTTTCCTGGCGGAGCTCTCCCCGGCCCTGGACGACAGCATGGATGCGCTGCTCGGCGCCTACCGCGAGGCGGAAGACGCGCCCGGGTTTTCCCGGGAGAGCCTTGTGCGCGCGCTGGCACACCACCGGCGCCGGCGCATGTGCAACTTCCTGGCCAAGATCGATCGCGAATGCACACGCTTTCATGTCCTCCGGACCCCGACCCGTTTTGCCGCGGTCCGGCGGGAAGACGCTGAAGCCCTCCAGCCATTGCTACAGGACCCGGAAGCCTTCATGGCCCGGGCGGAGCTGCTCAAGGCGGGCGGCAACAGCACCGTGGTGCAAACCCGGATCGAGGGGCGTGCACTGGTGATCAAGCGTTATAACCTCAAGAATCTGCCCGTCCGACTGCGCCGTCTGCGCAGAAAGGGTCGGCCCTGGATGGCCTGGCGCGAGGGCATGCGGCTGGAATTCCTCGGGATTGCCACACCTCGGCCCATTGCCCTGATTCGTGACCGTTTCGGCCCTTTTTACGGCCGGGCCTGGCTGGTCACCGAATACCTACCCGGCGAGGATACGCGCACCCGCTGGCAGCCCTGGGAGCAGGGCCCGGAATTTCCGGAAGCCGATGGGGCCAAACTACTGGCCCTGCTGCGTCAACTGGAGCACGCGCGCCTGACGCATGGCGACATGAAGGCCAGCAATATTCTCTGGCACCGGGACCGGCCTTTTCTCACCGACCTGGATGCCATGCGGATGCACTCTGGCGAGGTTGCATTCCAGCAAGCCCGGGAGCTTGACCGTAAGCGGCTGCTGGCCAACTGGTCGGAGGATTTACCATTGCGCCAATGGCTGCATAACGAGCTTCACTCGTCCGGTTTTACCAATTAGCAGTATATACGAAGCACGTATAAAGTGACGGAGGTAAAAAGATGAGAAGGAAGATATACAAGAAAACCAAACGACAAATACGTACCTTTGTCCACCCCTATTTCCACGCCCGGATTCTAACGCGAAGTGCAACTTCATGAACTGAGTTAAAGGGGTGAGGTGGTGTAGACTCCATGCCTCTTTAACCGACCAAAGTTGAAGTTGCACAGATGAGCTATCACCACCTCACCGACTGTGAACGGTACCAGATTCACGCATTTTTGAAAGCCGGCTGGAACCAGCAACAAATATCTGACGAGCTTGGACGCTCGTCGTCGACGATCAGCCGCGAGTTGAAACGCAACACGGGCAAGCGGGGCTATCGCCCCGCACAGGCCCAGCGGTTCGCGAATCAGGCCCAACAACGTTCGGCGGCCAATGCCCCGGTAATCGACCTTGAGACCTGGCGCGAGATCGAACGCCTGCTTGAACAGCAGTGGAGCCCCGAGCAGATCGCCGGGCGTACGGGGCTGGCCAGCACACAAAGCATCTACACGCACGTACACAGCGACCGTGCCGCCGGCGGCCACCTTGCAAGCCATTTACGCTGCCGCAAAGCCCAGCTGGTTCGTATCCGGCGCGTGCTTCCCGTTACGCCGCAGTCGTCAAGCCCGCGTTGCGCGACATGATCCGCCCCTTCCGCCGGGTCAGCTACACGCTGACCCTGGACAACGGCAAGGAGTTTGCTCACCACGAAGACTTCCAGCGCGTCACTGGCATCCAGGTCTCCTTCGCCGACCCGTACGCCTCCTGGCAACGCGGACTCAACGAGCAAATCAACGGACTGATCCGCCAGTACATTCCCAAGGGCTACACCATGGCGGACATAACCGACCACGGCATTGCAAGGATCGAGCGGAAGCTGAATAATCGACCCCGGAAAGCATTAGGATACGAGACGCCACTGGAAGTATTCAATCAGCTAGATATCTCAAAGGGCGTTGCACTTCGTTTTTGAATCCGGGTAGCAAGTAACTGCGCATGCGTCAGTGTTACGAAGTTGACAATAGGCGATAGGGTTTTATAATCCAATACTTATATAGTGCAATAAGTAAGTCTTACACGTTGTTGATTCAAATGAAGCTTTGGTGTGCCTATAACCTGGCACAAGAGCGGAGTATGTTGATGGTCGCAAGCTCGAGTGATGCAATAGTTTTTAAGGATCTACAATAATTATACGTAACCACTGAATATGCTCCAACTTTATGGATTTACTGAATACTGTCCGAGTTTGATATGAATGTACTAATTGTAAGTCGAAAGCGCCGCTCGAGACCTTTCGATACTCTTTTTGATGGTATTGCCAAGAAATTTGACCATGTCGATATTAAATATCTCAGTGTTGAAGAAACTTATAACCTTTATAACCATATTGAAACGCTCTCTCTTCACAATTATGATCGGGTTCTTCTTGATATTCCTCTACGGAAACTCGACTCTTCCCTGCCTGCTTTACGTTCAGTCAAAGGCTTGATTCTTTATGAAGAGGACTCATGGCAAGAATTTTTCCGTAAAGGCCGCTTTAAGGGGCAGTATGCTAAAAAATTTAAAAGTATGGCAAATGCTCGAGTGATCGTAACAAGCTACAAAATGGAGGCTTACCTGCGGAATAAGGGCGTTGATGCAAAATGTATACCCAAAGCGGCGGATGATACCTATTTGTGGAAAAAAACCGAGATATCTCACTCGCGTTTGTGGGGAGAATCAAAAATCGGATCTATGTAGATCGGCGTAAATATCTTAAAGAAATAAGCAAGAAATTCGGTTTAAAAATAATAAACACAGACAATGAGACAGCTGAATATCGTAATGCACTAAACAGAATAGGTCTTTTTTTTAGTGCTGATATAGGTTTTGATGAGCACATGGCAAAAAATTTTGAGGCAATGCTTTGCGGGTGTGTTCTCATAGCTAAAAGCCAACCAACAGAAGATGATTTTCTTGGTTTTCAAAGCGAAAAAAACGTGGT
>CAYPKI010000185.1:0-3482 GCA_964411265.1 uncultured Alcanivorax sp.
CCGATTCGCCCCGGTGATACCAATGGGTGCGCCCCAAATTGCCCACCAGTTTCTCGAACCGGGTCAGCCGGTCGATTGCCTCCCCCAGCGTCTGGCTGGAAAGGATCGCATAGCCCAGCACCTGATACGCCCGCGGCCGGACATGCTTGCCGGTCTCAAAGCCCAGCCCGGGATCGCCCGTGCGCTCCATGAGCGTGACGAATAAGCGCATCACGTCCACCAGCGGCACGAACTGCTCGTCCTGCTCCAGCAAATCCGGGGCCAGGCCGGCTGTAGCCAGGAGGTCGCGGGCATCGAGCTCATAGTGCGCCGCCAGCGCGGGCAGGACCGTCGCCAGATACGTAGAAGACAAACTCTGATCCGAACCGGCCAGTTTCGGATCCAGCGCAGAGGATGGGTTATCAGGCGCCATGGACGGCCCGTGCGTTACTGAATGTCATGCGCTATTCTACCCGTCGAACCGTATCCGGACAGCCCCGCTGCCGCCGGAATCCAAACGGGAGAGGCCAATATGACCACCAGTCGCCGCTATACCACCCTGGATCAATGGCTGGCGCGGGCCGATAACGCCCTGCGCACCCTGGTGCCGGGCAGCACCGACGCGCAGCGCCAGCCCGAACTGGGCCCGACACCGGAACGCTCGGAGCCGCCCGAATCCGAACGCGCCCATATTGCCGGGCTGATGCGCATCAATCACACCGGCGAAGTCTGTGCTCAGGCGCTGTATCAAGGCCAGGCTACCACGGCCCGGCTGCCCGATGTGCGTCAAGCCATGGAGGAATCGGCGCGTGAAGAAGAAGACCATCTGGCCTGGTGCGAAGGGCGCATCACCGACCTGGGCGAGCACCCCAGTCGCCTCAACCCCCTTTTCTATGCCCTGTCATTCACCATGGGTGCGGCAGCCGGCGTGGCCGGCGACCGCTGGAGCCTGGGCTTTGTCGCCGAAACCGAAAACCAGGTGGTCGGCCACCTCGATGCCCATCTCGACCGGATACCGCCGGCGGACGAGCAAAGCCGGCGTATCATCGCGCAGATGCGCGAGGATGAACGCAAGCACGCCGACACGGCGCAACAAGCCGGTGGCGCCCAACTGCCCCCGCCCATCAAGAGCGCCATGACCTTGATGAGCAAAATCATGACGTTCACAACCTATCGGTTATGAAAGGGGCAAGGCGCAAGGAACAAGGGGCAAGGAAAAACAGCAGGGCGCCGAAGGCGCCCTTCCCTTTTGGCTTGCTACTTGGTGCTTGCCACTTTCTACTTTTCTCTATTCCATGTTCCTGGAATAAAAAATCTCCAGCATCTCTTTCTTCAGCCGCCCTTCGATATCGTCCAGTTCGTCCTGGGTGAACTGATCCCGCCCGGAACCGAAGAGATAGTTATCGATTTCGAAGTCCTTGAGCAGCATCTTGGTGTGGAAGATATTCTCCTGATACACATTCACATCGATCATCTGGTACGCATTCTGCGTATCCTCGGAAAAGAAATTCTGGATCGAGTTGATATCGTGATCGATGTAGTGCTTGGTGCCGTTCCGGTCCCGTGTAAAACCACGCACCCGATAGTCGATCGTGACGATATCCGAGTCAAAGCTGTGAACCAGATAATTAAGGGCGCGTAGCGGCGAAATAACGCCACAGGTGGACACATCCACGTCCACGCGGAAGGTGGAAATACCGCTATCCGGATGAGATTCCGGGTAGGTGTGCACAGTGACGTGGCTTTTGTCGAGGTGGCCCACAATGGCATCGGGCATGGGCCCGGGCTCTTCGGCCTCCCAATCACCGCCTTCAGGTAGCTTGTCGTGCTCGGCGATCAGCATGGTGACGCTGGCGCCCTCGGGTTCATAGTCCTCGCGCGCGATATTGAGCACATTAGCGCCGATGATGCGGGTAACATTGGTCAGGATTTCAGTGAGCCGTTCGGCGTTATAAAGCTCATCAATGTACTCAATATACTCCTGCCGGTGCTGCTCTGTCTGCGCGTAGCTGATATCGAAAATATTGAAACTCAACGACTTCGTCAGATTGTTGAAGCCGTGGGGCGTAATCTTGGAATTGGGATCTTTCTCCACCGGCATCTACCCCGCTTCAGCTGTCAGGTTCGACATCATTAGCCTTCGGCACCCGGCGTTTCCAGGGCGTAGCTGTGTGTAATCTCGACATCGCCACGCGCGAGCATGATGGACGCCGAGCAGTATTTCTCCGCGGACAGCGAAACCGCCCGCTCCACCTGGCCCTCTTTCAGATGCTCGCCCACCACCACGACAGGCAGGTGGATGCGGGTAAACCCCGCGGGTACCTCATCGGCCCGTTCAGCGGTCATTTCACAGCGGCAATCGTCCACCGACTGACGTGCCTTTTGCAGAATATGGACCACGTCAAAGGCGGAGCAGCCACCGAGGCCCATAAGCAGGGTCTCCATGGGCCGGGCGCCCTGATTACGGCCGCCGTGATCCGGCGGCCCGTCCATGACCAGGGTATGACCGCTACCGGCGTTCGCTTCAAAACAGGCGTCGCCACGCCAACGGATCTCCGCTTTCATCGCTTGCCTCGCAGTTCGGGGGGAGCGAAGCCTACCACAACCCTGCAAAGCGCCATAGAGCGGCATCATGGGTGCTTGTGAACGGCTACCTTGGCAATAGCGCCGAAAACGTGCAGTATCCGTTTACGAATTGTTCGCGGAAAGCTGGCTGGTTATGACGCAATCAGGCAACAAGATCATCACCAATCTCGATCACTTCCTGGCCCACTGCCATCGCCGCAAGTACCCGGCGAAAAGCACCATCATTTATGCCGGGGATGAGTCCGATGCCCTCTACTACATCCTCAAGGGCTCGGTCACCGTCATGATCGAGGATGACGAAGGCCGCGAAATGATCATGGCCTACCTCAACGAAGGGGATTTCTTTGGCGAGATGGGCCTGTTCGAGGACGATCCTTCCCGCTCCGCCTGGGTCAAGGCCAAGACCGAGTGTGAGGTAGCGGAAATCAGCTACGCCAAATTCCGTCAGCTTGCCCGCGAGGATGCCGACATCCTCTTTGCCGTGTCCGCTCAGATCGCCGGTCGCCTGCGCGCCACCACGCGCAAGGTAGGCGACCTCGCCTTTCTCGATGTTACCGGCCGGGTCGCAGGCACCCTGCTGGATCTTTGCAAACAGCCCGACGCCATGACGCATCCGGACGGCATGCAGATCAAGGTGACTCGCCAGGAGATTGGCCGCATCGTGGGCTGCTCGCGCGAGATGGTGGGCCGGGTCCTCAAGAACCTGGAGGAACAGGGCCTGGTCTCGGTCAAGGGCAAGACCATGGTCGTCTACGGCACTCGCTAGCAGGCTGCGGGAAAACCCCTTGCGCACTGAGCGTGGCCTGAAGCGTGCAGCTTTTGTGCTCTGTTGCGACCCACAGGGTGGTTCCCTGGACAGGCGACACAGTGCCGCGGATACGCGCTTCCGGTCGCGACCTGCGGGTTTGCAAGAGCCC
>CAYPKI010000185.1:3492-5797 GCA_964411265.1 uncultured Alcanivorax sp.
CAGATCACTAACGTGGATTCGCCCGCCAGCCCTGCCATTTCCCGTAGGGTCAAGTTTACCCGCTTCTCCAACCAGCGCGTCCGGAAAACAGCTCCGCCAGCGCCACGCCGGGATCGTCTGCACGCATAAGGCTTTCGCCTACCAGAAAAGCATGAACGCCCTCTGAACGCATCTGCTGCACATCCGCGGGCGTGTGGATGCCGCTTTCCGTGACCAGCACGCGGTCGGCCGGCACCCGGGATTGCAGCTCCAGGGTGGTCTCAAGCCGGGTCTCGAAGTTGTGCAGATCCCGGTTGTTGATGCCGATCAGGCTCGTATTAAGCTGGAGCGCGCGCTCCAGTTCGGAGCCCGTGTGCACTTCTACCAGCACCTCCAGGCCCGCTTCCCGGGCCGTCGCCGCCAGCTCGGCCAGACGCGCGTCTTCGAGCGCGGCGACAATCAGCAAGACGGCGTCGGCGCCCATGGCGCGCGCTTCCCAGACCTGCCAGGCATCCAGCAAGAAATCCTTGCGCAGCACGGGCAGGCCGGTGGCGCCGCGCGCGGCCTGCAAATGCTCTTCATGGCCCTGAAAAAAAGCCTGATCGGTGAGCACGGACAAACAAGCGGCCCCGCCCCGGGCATAGCTGCCGGCCACAGCCGCCGGGTCGAAGTCCGCCCGGATCACACCCTGGCTGGGCGACGCCTTTTTCACCTCGGCGATCACTGCCGCACGGCCCGCAGAAACCTGTTCGTGCAGCGCCCGGGCGAAGCCGCGCGCCGGCGCCTGATCCATTGCGCGTTCACGCACTGCCGCCAGCGGCTCGCGTGCGCTGCGCTCGGCCACTTCGGTCTGCTTGTGCGCCAGAATCCGGTCCAGCACGGTACCCGTGGCAATCAAACCTCCTCCCTGATCGCCCAGGTAAACCGCTCCAGTTCCTTGAGCCGTTCCAGCCCCTCGCCGTTGTGCACCAGATCATCCGCCATGCGCACGCCGTTTTGCAGGCTATCGGTAACCCCGGAGACGAATATGGCCGCATTGAGCGTGATCATATCGCAAGCCTTGCGTCCCGCCTCGGTTCTTTTCTTGCCCAGCGCGTCCCGGATGAGCTCCAGCGAGGCCTCGGGCTCGGTGACATCCAGACCCACCCGCGAGGCGGACGCCACACCCAGATCCTCCGGACTGATGTCATATTCGTGCACCCCGCCATCGCGCAATTCAGCGACATGCGTACTTGTGGACAGACTGATCTCGTCCAGCCCATCACCGCCATGCACTACAAGAGCTCGGCTGGCGCCCAGGCGTTGCAGTACCTCGGCCATGGGCCGGCACAGCCGCGGTGAGAATACGCCCATCATGAGCTGGTTAACGCCTGCCGGATTGGTGAGCGGACCCAGAATATTGAAGATGGTGCGCAGGCCCAGCTCCTTGCGCGGACCAATGGCGTATTTCATGGCACCGTGGTGAGCAGGCGCGAACATGAACCCCACACCGATCTCCCGAATGCAGCGCCCCACCTCCGCCGGGCCCAATTCAAGGCTGATGCCCGCGGCCTGAAGCAGATCAGCGGCACCACTACTCGAACTCACGGAACGATTGCCGTGCTTGGCCACATGACAGCCGGCTGCCGCAGCTACGAACGCCGAGGCGGTGGACACATTGAAGAGATTGGCGCCGTCACCGCCGGTACCGACAACGTCCACCAGATATTTCCGGTCACTGACATCCACCTTCGTGACCAGCTCGCGCATGACCAGCGCCGCCCCGGTGATCTCGTCCAGGGATTCGCTCTTCATACGCAGTGCCGTCAGAAAGCCGCCGATCTGCGCCTCCGTCGCCCCGCCGGTCATGATGGTGCGCATGACCGCTTGCATTTCTTCAGTGGACAGATCGATATGATCCACCACGCGTGCCAGCGCCGCCTGCATGTCCATGTCAGTTCTCCCGCTTGCCACCGCGATAGTCCAGAAAGGTTTTCAGCATGCCATGGCCATGCTCGGTCAGAATGGATTCGGGATGAAACTGCACACCCTCCACCACATAGTCGCGATGGCGCATGCCCATGAGTTCATCCTGCTGGCCGTCCTCCGTTTCCGTCCAGGCCGTCACCTCGAAGCATTCGGGCAGCGATTGGCGCTCCACTACCAGCGAATGATAGCGCGTGGCGGTAAACGGCGACAGCAGCCCGGCAAATACACCCGCGCCCGTATGGACAATGGACGAGGTCTTACCGTGCATCACCTGGCGCGCCCGCACCACCTGCCCGCCGAAGGCCTGACCCACCGCCTGATAGCCCAGACAAACGCCCAGCAACGGCAGCTGCCCGGC
>CAYPKI010000186.1:0-3109 GCA_964411265.1 uncultured Alcanivorax sp.
AAAAACAGCAGCTTGATCAAAAGCGTCAGCAGGATAATGGCAACGCCCCAGTTGCCCACACCCACACCCAGATCGAAGTTGATTCCAAAGAGATCCAGCTTGCCGCTCTGGAGGAAGACCAGGACATGGAAGATGGGCTCGGAAATAAACCAGAGCCAGCCGTAATCAACAGTCATGTTGAGACCCGGACTCAACGCTTCCAGTTTGCGCTGGATCTTGGGTCCGGCATAGAAGTCACTCTCCAACACCTTTTCCTCGCCCGGGGCTACCGTAACGGCGGGTGAGACAAAGCGCATGAGGTAGTGATTACTATCCGGGCGATAGAGTGCTTCATAGGTATGACGCTGATCCGCTTCCGGCACCCAGGCGGACACAAAATAGTGCTGCACCATGGCAATCCAGCCGCCCGGCTGGGTCGTCGTCAGACCGTCGTCGCGGATATCGCCGAAGTCGAGCTTGTTATAGGGCGTGTCCTGGGTCCAGTAGGCCGCACCCAGATAAGTAGGCATGGGAATGAATCCACTGTTCATGCCCGGATCATCGGAGCCACCACGCTTGATCTGACCATAGACCGCGCCCTGCCAGGGCTCGTCACCACGATTGCGAACAATATGATCAATCCGAATGCGATAACTGCCACGCTCGAAGGTGTAGCGTTTAATAATCTCCGCGCCGCTTTCCTGCTCCAAGTAGAGATCCACCTCGAGCTTCTCTTCGCCTTCATCCAGCGTCCAGCGCTTTTGCCGGGCCTGCCAGGTGGGACGTCCGTCCGGCGAATCCGTACCATCCTCGCCTACCAGCCCGTTCTGGGCCGTATAGGTACGGACACGGTTATTCATCATGAGCGTGAAAGGCTGATCAGGCGTGTCAATATCCCGGGGATATTGCGGCAGTGCCAGACGGGTGATATCGCCGCCATTGCGATCAATGTCGACCTGGAAAACGTCCGTGGTGACCGACACGATCGAAGCATCCGAGCTCTGCTGCTCGCCGGCGGCGACACGGTCGGAATCCGGTTCTTCGGAGGAGGCCGGGGACTTGGGGGCATCCGGGACGTCAGCACTATCGGGCACAGAGGCTTGGCCGTTGTCGGCTTCCGGCGTCACCGATGATTCGGACGTGGAAGCGGATTCTTCAGCAACCGACTCACTCGGCGACGGTACATCGCCGTAGTCTTCCTGCCAGGAGAGAATCAATAAATAGCCGACAATGGCGATGCCGGTTATAAGGAGGGCACGCTGAATATCCATGGGCGGCGTTTGCTTGCGGCGTGGAAAAGGATGCGCAGTTTCTCAGGCTTGCGTACGCTTGGCAAGTAACCGGCTCCAGGCCCGCTCCAGCTTATCACGCAGCACGGCCGGGTCGTGCGAATCAGGCGGACCGCGCAGCAATAGCACCACATCCAGGCCGGTTACACCGGGTGTGCGTTGACGGAAGGATTCGCGGCCCAGGCGTTTAACGCGGTTGCGGTCGACGGCCTTTTTGGCCTTGCGGCGACCGACAACCAGACCCAGGCGAGGGTGATTGAGCGCGTTTTCCCGCGCCAGGAGGAGAAAGCAATCCTGGCTGGCCCGGATGCTGCTGGAACTGGTGCGGCTCGAGCAGACGGTGCTGTCTGGGAAAGGAATAGGGCCGCACCGGATTTACAAGGGAGCGCAGTGCATGCGCCGCCCTTATACGCTGAGCTGCTTGCGGCCCTTGGCGCGACGACGCTTGATCACGTCCCGACCGCCCTTCGTGGCCATGCGCGCACGAAAGCCGTGGGTACGCTTGCGGGATATATTGCTGGGCTGAAAGGTGCGTTTCATGCCTTGTCCCCATGGGATTTCGTGAGAGGGCGTGGATCCTAGGCGAGCAGAGCCAGGGTGTCAATCGCCTGGACGGATCCTCGGGGTCCGGTGTTCAGGAAGTATTATAGTAAATTATTTATTAACTGCTGTTGTTATTGGTGTCGGGCTTTTCCGGGGACAGGTGCGAAAAATGCCCTTGATTCAGGAAGATAAAAGCGATTCAGGGCTTGATAACCAGTGCTGGAAATGGGCGTGCATCCTGTGGAAGAAAGCGGGAAAAGGGTGGATGGAAAAGCATCCCTTTTTTTTACACCGGGTTGCCCCGGGATTTTACCCGTGGTTGTAGGCAATTTATCCACAGGCAAAAAAGGCGGTTCAGGCTGTGGATAACCTTGTGGGGCGGGGTATAGAATAACCGATTCTCGCGTCCAGTCAGTCAAGGTTGATTCGTGTCGGAAGAGCTCTGGAATCGATGTCTGCAACGGCTGGAGGAAGAGCTCCCGTCGCAGCAGTTCAATATGTGGATTCGCCCGCTCCAGGTGGTAGCGTCCACTGATGGGACGGAGCTTACCCTCTATGCCCCCAATCGGTTCGTGGTGGACTGGGTACGGGATAATTACCTGGAACGTGTACGGCATCTGCTGGGGGAGTTGCGCGATGGTTCAGCGCCCCTGGTGCAGCTTGATGTGGGTTCCCATCGGCCCGCCCCGCCAGAGCGGGAGGAAGCCGGGCGGCAAGCGCCGCCGGCGGCGGTGGAGACTCCCGAGAAGGGGGATGCGGCCTCGGTATCCGCGCCCGCTATGAAGCACCGAACGAACCTGGTGAAGAGCTACACTTTTCAGAATTTCGTCGAAGGGAAATCGAACCGCATGGCGGCGGCGGCGGCGCAGCAGGTAGCACAGAATCCCGGTATACATGGCTATAATCCGCTTCTGCTCTATGGCGGCGTGGGCCTGGGCAAGACCCACCTGATGCAGGCGGTGGGCAATGACCTGCATGAGCGTAATCCCAATGCCGAGGTGGTCTATCTCCACAGTGAGCGTTTTGTGGCGGATATGGTATCGGCGCTTCGGAACCGTACCATTAATGAGTTCAAGCGCTTTTACCGGTCGGTGGACGCGCTCCTGATTGATGACATTCAGTTCTTTGCGGGCAAGGAGCAGTCTCAGGAGGAGTTTTTTCACACTTTCAACTCCCTGCTCGAGAAGGGGCAGCAAATTATCCTCACCTGCGATAAGTTCCCCAAAGAGGTAGAAGGGCTGGAGGAACGCCTCAAGAGCCGTTTCGGTTGGGGGTTGTCGCAGCCGCTGGAGCCGCCG
>CAYPKI010000186.1:3119-5656 GCA_964411265.1 uncultured Alcanivorax sp.
ACGCTTCGGCTGGGGGCTAACCGTGGCCGTGGAGCCGCCGGAGCTGGAAACCCGGGTGGCTATTCTCAAGAAGAAGGCGGAAGCGTCGGGCATTGATTTGCCGAATGAGGGGGCCTTTTTCATTGCTCAGCGGATCCGGTCGAATGTTCGCGATCTGGAGGGCGCGCTAACCCGGGTGATTGCCCATGTGCGGTTTACGGGCGCGCAAGTGGACATTGGCGTCATCAAGGAAGCGTTGCATGACGTCCTGGCGGTTCAGGCACGGCAGGTGAGTGTGGATAATATCCAGCGTAGCGTTGCCGACTACTACAAGATCAAGGTGTCGGATTTGATGTCGCGCCGGCGCAGCCGCTCCGTCGCTCGGCCGCGGCAGGTGGCCATGGCGCTGACGAAGGAATTGACGACACTGAGTTATCCGGAAATCGGGGATGCCTTTGGGGGCCGGGATCACACCACGGTGCTGCATGCCTGCCGCAAGGTGCGTGAGCTTGCGGAGGATGATCCGTCAGTCGAGGAAGATTATCAGAATCTTGTGCGGAGCCTGAACGCATAGGGGCAGGCTTTTGTTATCTGAAAGCGGGTTGCTTCATACCTGCACAACAATTAAGGGAATTTTATGAAATTCGCGATCAACCGCGAACAGTTGCTCAAGCCCTTGCAGCAGGTCGCTGGCGTTGTTGAGCGCCGCCAGACCCTGCCGGTGTTGTCCAACGTGCTGCTGGAAGTTAACGAAGATGGGCTGGGGCTCACGGGTACCGATCTGGAGCTGGAGCTGGTAGCCCGTGTGGGGCTGGAAGGCGAGAGCCAGGCCGGCGAGACCACGGTGCCGGCCCGTAAACTGGTTGATATCGTGAAAAGCCTTCCCGCCCAGGCGGAGGTCAAATTCGAGCTTGATGGTGAACGGCTGGTGGTTCGGTCCGGACGGAGCCGGTTTACGTTGTCGACGCTCCCGGCGTCGGAATTCCCGCGGCTGGAAGAAGAAGGCGGCGGTATTAGCTTGAACATGGAGCCCGGGCGCCTTCGGAGCCTGATCGATCGAACAGGCTTTTCCATGGCCCAGCAGGACGTGCGCTATTACCTGAACGGGATGCTCTTCGAGTTGAGTTCGGGGCGCTTCCGGGTCGTGGCGACGGATGGGCACCGGTTGGCACTGTGCGATGCGGAGGCGCCGGAGCTGAATGACAAGGCACAGGTCATTGTGCCCCGCAAAGGCGTCATGGAGCTGGCGCGCTTGCTGGGGGATGTGGAGAACAATGTCTCTATTACGGTTGGAAATAATCACATCCGTGTGTTGACGCCCGGCGTGAGTTTCACCTCCAAGCTAGTGGACGGCAAGTTCCCGGATTACGATCGGGTCGTGCCCAAAGGAGGCGAGAAACAGGTGGTGGCGGATCGGGAGGCGTTGCGGCAGGCTCTGTCGCGCGTGTCCATTCTTTCCAATGAAAAATATCGGGGCGTTCGCGTGAATCTTTCGTCCGGCAGTTTGGCGCTTCAGGCGAATAATCCCGAGCAGGAGGAAGCGGAAGAAGAGCTGTCACTGGATTACGAAGGGGAGTCGCTCGAAATCGGTTTCAATGTTAGCTACCTCCTGGATGTGCTCAATGTCATGAGCAGCAGCCAGGTGAATATCGAACTCGGGGACAGCAACAGTAGCGCCCTGCTCAAGGACCCGGACATGGCCGAGGCGCTTTACGTGGTCATGCCTATGCGCTTGTGATCAGCTGTAGCCGGGTCTTTCGAGCCCGCCCGGGCTCGAGGGTCTGAATGCCCGCCATGCTTCATCGCCTGGATCTGCAGGGATTCCGCAATTACCGCGACGAATCCTTCCACCCGAACGCCGGACTGAACCTGATCGTGGGGCCGAACGGTTCCGGCAAGACCAGTCTACTGGAAGCCATCCATGTGCTGGCGACGGGCCGGAGCTTTCGGAATACGCGGGGCTCAGGCCTGATCGCCGAGGGAAGCTCGGAAACGGTGCTGTTCGCGGAGGTGGAGGGGCGGGACCGCAGGCACCGGATCGGGATGCGCCGGAAAGGTTCGGGTGTTCGGAGGCTGCGGCTCGACGGCGAAAATGCGCGGAGCATGGGCGAGGTGGCGCAGGTCTTTCCGGTCCAGGTGTTTCACCCCGGCACGGTGGATCTGGTAGTTGGAGGTCCTGGTGCGCGGCGACGCTACCTGGATTGGGGATTGTTCCACGTGGAACCCTCCTTTGCCGGGCTTTACAAGGAGTTTCGGCAGGCGCTGGAGCAACGCAATCGGTTGCTGAAAAAAGGGCGGCCGGATCCCCGTGAAATGGGCGTCTGGGACGGACAAATCGTCGCCGCCTCTGATAGAATTGACCAGCTACGGAGGGATTGGCTGACACGCCTGACACCGGTCGTAAACAGGCTTCTGGACGAACTTGCGGCGCTGCCGTCGGTCGCTCTGAAGCTCGACTCGGGCTGGCCCGAAGACCGATCGCTGGCCCGGCTTTTTGAGGAAGAACGGGACCGGGACATCGCCCGAGGATTTACCGGCCGGGGGGGCCATCGAGCCGA
>CAYPKI010000187.1:0-1183 GCA_964411265.1 uncultured Alcanivorax sp.
CCTCGATTGCGAACCAGCCTGAAAGCCTGAGCACGCAAGAGATTTTTCAACAGCCTGCTAGCTATTCAGTACCGGGAAGAACCGGATTCCGGATCGGCGTCGTTGTCGCCTTCGGTGCCCGAGCCCCGTGGACGGCGCCCGCCTCTGCGGCTGGTCATGGCCTTCCAGAACGGGAGTTTTCGGGTCATGTTGGAAAGCTCGTCCACGGTGGTGCTGATGCCGCTCAAACGATCCACGGTGTCGCGCATGCCCACCAATTCATCCACGTTCTCCGCGATCTTGAATACGACGATATAGAATTCCAGCAGCGCGCGCAGAACGGAGGCGGCCAGTAGAAAAGTCAGCGGTGAGGCAATCAACAAATAAAACAGGCCCCGCCAGGGAGAATTGAGAAAGGCTTCAACCGAAAGATAGATGAGCGCCACGGCGAGCCCGACCAGGGCCAGCCCGTACACCCCGGGAATGACCTGAACGATCATGTACTTGTCGAAGCGAAAGTTGAAGAGTTCGCGCCAGTACTGAATGACCCAGATCAGTGCCCGGCGTAAGCGGTCATTGAGACCGCGCCGTCTTCCGGCACTTCGCTGCGCACCGGAAGCAAGAACTTCTTCCCGCCCGGTTGAACGCTCGGCTTTACGCCGTTTCGAAGCTTTGTTCCCAGGGTCTACCATTGAGCGAATTGTTCCTCGACGAAACCGTGGAGGCCGTCCACCCGGGTTTCATGGCCGCGGGCATCGCGCAGCACACCCGTAAAACGACCGAAAATCTGGTGGAAGTTGCTGGCGAAGAGCAGCAAATTCAGTTTTTCCCGATGGCGGTTGAGCGGCTGAAAGTCCAGTTCCACCCGTCCGTCGTCGCTGCGGATATGCCAGGGTTTCATCAGATCGTCGCCGTCATAGTCAAAATCCACCAGATCCACCTTGATAAGCTCATTGTCCCGCCAGAAGCAGTTCTCGGTAAAGCTGGTTTCGTTGACACCGCAGGATACATTAAGGCCCAGCCAACCGCCGTCCAAGGCGCCGCTGAGACAAGCCCAGTTCCAGAAGGTCCGGCGGCGCATGTAGCCCGCGGAAAAATCATGGTGGCCGCCAGCGTCCAGTTCCCGCAGATCCCGGCTTGTTCCGTTGTGGGTGACACGGCCCTCAACCGGAAGGCCGGCCACCTTGTTGGCATAGGTCCAGCC
>CAYPKI010000187.1:1193-5615 GCA_964411265.1 uncultured Alcanivorax sp.
CGCTATCGCTGCGCCCCGGATATCCGAGGGGCTGGTGACCACCGGCCTGGAGTTCGCCCAGGTCCCGGCTGGCCTGGTTGTGCTCGAGCCGACCCGCAACGGGCAACCCGGCCACCTTGTTGGCATAGGTCCAGCCGTTGACGCCGGTGCGCGTGCTCAGGGCCATGGGTTGGTAATCGGCTGGTTCGTCCATGCGGGCCTGGATTTGGAAGTCCGGTAAATCCACCGTCAGGGTCTTGCGCAGCCCCCCGCCCGGATGTTCGTAGCCCATTTCGATGGCCACGCCCTTTTGCTGAAAGCGGCTGACACCTTGCGTGGGGGATTGCGACAGGCGTGGATTACGTGCCAGCGGCGAGCGCCAGCTGTATTCTTGGAGCTCGCCCGTGGCAGGGTCGAACCAGTAGAGAAAGGCCATGCCGAGCCAGGCGGTATCGGCCAGGGCACAACCGATCAGCAGTTCTTCGCTGACCAGACCGAAGTACTGGAACTGCTTGTAGTGAAAACGGCGCTGACGGGCGCTCGCCGGACGGCCCATGGGCGTGCGGTAGTCATGATCCTCGCCGTTAATGCGGGGCACGGAGGCATTGAACCAGCCTCGGTGAACACGACCGTTGCGATCAATGAGCTCGTCGGGAGGATTCTGTGGTCGCATGCGCTCCCTTACGCGTCCATGAGCAAACGCACCCCCGAATAGTAACCCGGGGTTCAGCGGGCGGTTCGGCCATCGGACGCTGCTGATTTTTGTTGCAGCACTTCCGTGCCCTGTTCGAGCATGGCTCGGCGTTGCTCGGGCGAGAACTGATCCAGCGGCGTTGCCGTGTCAGCGCCCCCCTGGACCGAGGGTTCGTCTTGCCCGGACGAGCCTTGGGCCTGACGCTGTTGGCCTGCCTTGTCGGCCGTATCGTCCGTGTTGGTCTTGTCGAAGAATTCGCTGGCTGTCATGTCGTTGGGGATCATGACCTGCTGAGCGTCGGCATCAGCCGGTTCCTTCCGGGCCGACTGAATGACGCCCTCGTCTCGCCAGACCCATACCTGTTGAACGGTGTCCCTGGTAATCACCACCTCTTCGTTGTCCGACCTGGCTGTGACGGTATCGGAGGCGGTGGCGAAGAAGTCGGTCCAGTCCTGCCAGAAACTCGTGGCCGCTTCGCCCCACTCGGACAGAAAATCCATGTCCGGAAGGAAACCCTCGTCTTGCGCTGCGGCTTCGGGTTCGCCGTGTAGAAAGCGCGAGATGCGCGCCTCCATGAAAAGCATGACGACACAAAGGGTGATCAGTGAAAAAATCATGCTTCCCTTCATGAAAGATCTACCCTCGGGCGCGTTCGTTCACAGGCGAGCCTATCAAACCGGCCGGGATGGTTCCAGCCGGGTCAAGCGAGCTTGTCCTGTTGCTGTGCTTCCAGGCGCTGTACCAGCTCCGCCTCCACCTCTTGCGCCCAGGTCATCCAGCTTTCCTCGTCCAGCAACCCACGGCGCAGCGCCAGCCACTCGAAACGCTTGTTTTCCTGTTCCCGGGCGGGCAGTTGGTTGTAGGCAGCTTCCATCTGGCGGAAGGTGGCCATGGTCTCCTCATGATCGGCCATCTGTTCGCGCAATTCCGCCAATAACTGTTCCGTGTTAGCCAGATGCCCGCCCGCGATCTTGATCATGAGCGCGTCGCGTAGACGCGGCTTGGGCGCGGGCTCGCTTAGCCAGGTGCGCAGTTCCCGATACCCCGCATCGGTTATAGAGTAGAGCTTTTTGTCCGGTCGACCGCTCTGGGCTACAGGGCGGTATTCCGCGAGGCCGTCGTCGCTGAGTCGACCGAGTTCCAGATAGATCTGTTGGTGGGTGGCGTTCCAGACATGACCAATGCCGCGCGCAAATTCGCGCGCCAGATCATAGCCGCTGGCCTCGTGTTCATCGAGCAGCACCAGAATGGCGTGACGGAGTGACAATGGCAGAACCTCCCTATTGTTCTTGTGAGCAAATCGATACCCGACAGGTATAGGGTGCACAACCGTATTCGCGTACCGGCGTGCTGTCCATAACACCGCTGTCCGATGCGGGCTAGGTCTTTAGCATGAGTGCTTCAACATAGTTCGTGGCAGCATGCAACTGCTCATTATCCAGTTTGGGAAACACCTTGCTAATGGCGCTTTTGGTGGCCTTGCGCGTGGTTTCCACCCCCATATTGACCGCACGCTGAATCACGGGACCGAATTGCATGAGCTTCATGGGTTCCTCGAAGTACCAGTACAGGCCTACATCCGTTAACGCCAGCATGACTTCGGTAAGCTGCTCTCGGGCGCTCTGGCTATAGCCCTGGCGGGCCGCGGCAATGGCAGCCTCCGCCTGCTCGCGCAGCTGCTCTTCGATGGGGAAAACGATATACCAGGTGTCGTGACCATCGGCGTCCGTGTGGCACAAGCGCGTGGTATCCATGTACTCGGCGGCTGCGCGGTTTTGCTCCAGATCCATTTTCTTGGCGGTGCGCGTAACGACCATGCGCGTGGCCTTGGAGATGGTATCGACGGTCATGTTGACGATGCGCCTCATGCCGCCGCTCAGCCCGAGCAATTCCTGGGGCTGGACGAAGAAAGCTTCCAGGGCCTCGTCCAGGAAACTGACCATGATGGTTTCGATCGTCTCCGGCTCTGTCCGGGGTGAATCCTGAGCCATGCGGTTGATGAAGCCGTCCGTAGTCGTGTGCAAATGTTCGCTGGACGCGAAGACGATATAGGTTGTGCTGCTCATGATTCGCTCATCCCCTCGACCGGATCTCGCCCCCGAAAAGCACAATCATAGCGGGTGCGGGCACCGGACTCAAAACGACCAGGCCGCTTTATTTTCGTGATCGAATCCACCATGATGCGCAACGCGATGGGAGGTAGATCATGACCTTGAGCTGGCCCGATGCCGACCAGGTCCAGCGCTGGCTGGAGCAGGCGGGCATCGATCACTATATTTGCGATCAGTGTCACGGTCTGCATCTTTCGGTGATGCAGGAACGTGAAGCGGTGCTCGACTGCCGGATTTTCGTGGAGGAAGACTGGGTGTTGTTGAGCACGGAGCTGGAGCTGCGCCCATCGTCGCTGTTTGCCGTGCATGCCGATATACCCAGGCTGAGCATGCTCTATCCTGCACTCAAGATTTTCCCCGATGTGAACGACGAAGCCCTGCCCCGGTTGGTGGTCTGTGATGTGCTCCACGGTCGTCAGGGGGTAAGCTATGATCAGTTCGTGCATTTCGTTCAGGTAAGTCTGGACGCCACGATCCAGCTGGCGACGGAGTGTGATCAGCTGAACTATCTGTTCTGGCCCGACGAGGAAGCGCCCGGGGAAGAGAGCCCGGGCGCGGCCCTGCATTAAAAGCGCACGGAAGTCGGTGGGAAAACCCGCGCAAACACTGGTATTTTGATCTCGTACCGTCGCTGCGGGGTACCGGACTCTGTTATGACACGCTTGCTTGCCTGCTGCTTTTTTCTGCTCATCGCCGTCCCTGCGGCCACGGCGGCGCCCCTGTGTGCGCAACCCGGGGTGGACGGTTCGGCCGAGCCCCAAGGTGTAATCAACCATTACTTTGCGGGGCCGGATGGACGAGTACTCGCGGAGGGTGCTCGCGCGATCCCGCTGAACTCGCCCCGGCCGTCGGGTGGGCTTGCTGCCGGTGACCGCGTCTTGCTGATCCAGATGCAGGGTGCGCGCATCCAAAGCGACAACGATGCCGATTACGGCGACGGCCAGCGGGATACGCCCGCGGCGGGCTGGACGGATCTGCGCGCGGGTCAGTTTGAATGGCTGCGCGTGGACGAGGTGGGCGATGCCGGAATTCGGGTGCGTGGCGGCGGCGCGGATGGCGGCTTGATCCATCGCTATGAAAATCGGGCACCCGACGCTGTCGATGGGCCCGGCCGCGCGCGCTGGCAGCTGGTGCGCGTGCCGCAATATCAGCAGGCTACACTCAGCGGTGATGTGCGCGCTTTGCCCTGGAACGGACGGACCGGGGGTGTACTGGCGCTGGACGTGCGCGCCAGCCTGGATCTGGCGGGCCACGCCCTCAACGCGAAGGGTCGGGGCTTTCGCGGTGGGGGCGGGGTTACGCTCCAGGGCGCACTGGGCGATGCGAAGGATTTTCGCTACCGCGCGCCCACTACGGCGGATCGCGCCTCGGGCTATGGGCATCACGCCGCCAAGGGCGAAGGGGTAGCCGGCACGCCGCGCTATGTCACGGCTGAGGGGGGCAGGGTGGACACCCGTCCCGAGGCCGATGAGCGCGGTCGTAGCGACGGCTATCCAGGCGGCAGCATGGCCCGGGGGGCACCCGCCAATGCCGGCGGGGGCGGTAACAGCCTGAGCTTGAATAATGAGCGCGCGTCTGGTGGCGGCGGCGGCGCCGGAGGCGCCCGGGGTGAGCCGGGCCGGGATGCCGAGGGACAGG
>CAYPKI010000188.1:0-4393 GCA_964411265.1 uncultured Alcanivorax sp.
TAGAGGGGTTGCATATTCCTGATTCGAAACCAGTATCCTGCTTGCCCCTTGCCCCTTGCCCCTTATGTTTTCAACCACCACGTAGGCATCCGCCCCTTGCCCTTCACCTCTACCTCGCCACGAGGCTTGAAGCTGTAGTGGTCGCTCAAGTGTTCACGAGTGGCGGCGGTGACCTGAATACGGCCCGCCTCCCCCGATGATTCCATGCGGCTGGCGGTGTTCACGGTGTCGCCCCAGACGTCATAGCTGAAACGGGTGGCGCCGATCACGCCCGCGATCACCGGTCCGGAGTGAATGCCTACGCGCACATCGAGATCCAGTCCCGTCTCCGCGCGGATGGATTGGAGTTCACGGAGCAGGGCGCGGGCCAGCTCGGCTATGACGCGGGCATGGTCCGAGCGCGGCTCGGGTGCACCCGCCACGGCCATATAAGCGTCGCCGATGGTTTTGATCTTTTCCGCGCCCACCGTCTGCACTTGTTCGTCGAAACGCGAGAAGATGCGTTCGAGAAACTCGATCACTTCTCCGGGACCGCGTTCTGCGGCCCAGGGTGTAAAACCCACGATATCGGCGAAGAGCACCGTTATCGCTGGATGGTGTTCGGCAATCATGCCGGGATAATGGCGTAGCTCTTCGGCGATGCTGTGCGGCAGGACGGCGTGCAGTAGCCGGTCGGAGCGTTCGCGCTCCGTGATCAGCGCTGCCTCGCTGCGCAGGACTTCCTTGTCAAAGGTGGCCAGCAGCGCCACTGCTGCCAGCATAGCGACGACCGGATTGGTCCAGCGCGTAAAGGCGGTCAGTCCCGGGGGAATCCGCGAAAAGTCCAGCACGCCGGGAAACCAGGGCCCCAGCGCGGCCAGGATGAGGGCCAGGGAAGCCAGGTAACAGCCGGTGCGGCCCAGACGCTGGTGCTCGGGGATCAGGGCCCGGCCCAGCAGCGCAATCAGGGGCGCGAACACCACGATCAGTACCGCATTGCCCACGAGCCAGAGCAGCAGCCCATTGTGCAGCACCAGGGTCAGAATCAGGATCACCCGGGGCGAGTTCGGCTGGCCCAGCGACGCCATCCACATCCCCAGGCCATAGGACGTCGCCGCCAGCACGTTCACGACGATGCCGGGCCAGAAGGCTTCCGGCACCAGGAACAAGGCGGGCACCGCATAGAGCAGGGCCACCACCGTGGCCACGCCCAGCGCGAACCGGGTGACCCGGCGGCGTCGCACAGCGGCCGCCTCACCGGCCATTGGCGGCCGGCCAAGAAGCTCCAGCCAGAAGCGCGCGTCCGGTTTGCGCAGATAGCGGTTCAATCCGGCTCCGGTGGCTTCGTGTTGCCCGTTATTGTTGAACAAGCTGCCCCCTTTCAGGCCCGCGCTGACGTCACCCGGCTGCGCCGCCGGGACGCATCCGGGCTTTTGGGTTACAATCACGGTCCCATTAACGCATCCCGTACAACTGTACCGATTTCTTCATGGCGGAAAATCCCAATCCCCAGGGCAAAGGGCTGGTGCCCGTTCTCGCGACCCTGTCGAGCGTCAAGGCAGCGGCCCAGCATGTGCCGGCCAAGCACATCGAGCAGATCTCCAATGAACTGTTCACGTCGCTGTTCGTGCTGGAAAGCGAGTTCAAGTTCAAGGCCGTCGCCGGACGTTCCTACTGGCTCTACCGCAAAAATGGCCGTTTCTGGCTCTCGCCCATCGGCCCCCATGAATGGGGCCCGGAGCAGTACGGGCAGTATATCGGCGAGTGCATGCTACACGAGGATATTACCTGGACGCTGGAGCTGTCTGAACAAGCATCGGAAGACGAAGAACTGATCCAGTTTCTCCAGGACAAGAAAAACGCTTTTGAACGACAACTGGAAGAAGCCGAGGCGGTCGAGGACGTCCTGCCCGGCCACCGCAAGGATTTCGGCTTTTACCGCCGCGCCTATGCCTTCGCGCTGGCGCACTCGCTGGGCGTATCCATGGACAAGACCGGCGTACGCGGGCTCACCTATGAGCAAGCGCAGGGGGTTCTGCCCGATCACTCATCGGGGGAAGCCGGTTCGGAAGAGAAAGCAGGATAGTCTCTGGAATAAGGCGCGAGGCTCGAGGAGCTAGGCGCTAGGTAACCCCTCCTCGGTCCTCCCCTTGAGAAGGGGAGGAAGCGGTTCAATAAGGCACCGGGGCTAATCAGAGCTTCTCCCCCTTGTATCTCGGTCTTCCGGTTAGGGTGGTGGAGAGAGCCGGCTCCGGCAGGCCGAATCCCCTTGGGCTGTAGAGGCCGTTGTGGAAGCAAGGACCGCCGGAGCCGTGCTCTCGCCTTGAGCTCGAACAGTTGCCGGAGCTTGAAGCTCGTATCCACAAGGCAGAAGCCGGGCGAGAGCGCGCTCTCTCCACATTCGCCAGTATGAAGCGGGAGGCAGCCATGGCCAAGGCGATCGGCATTGATGTGAGCAAGGCGGTGCTGGATGTGGCGTTCGATGATCAGCGTTCGGTCCAGCGCTTCGCCAACGAGCCCGATGGTTGGGCACAGCTGATTGCGCTTCTCAAGGGGGAGATTACAGAGGGGGTTCCTAGCGCCTAGCTCCTCGCGCCTCGCACCTAGAGGATTCCCGCATCCAGTCCCGCCGCCATGTACATCCCCAGCTCCTCGGCCTGGTCCAGCCATTCTTCCTGCCAGCCACCGTGGAAGAGTACGATTTCTCGGGACCAGGACCAGCTCAGGCCCGTGACAATGCTTTCTACCGCCCGGCGCGTACCCGTGCCGTCCTGGCCCGCTCGGATATAGAGCCCGCAGGGCAGACCCTGCTTTTCCTCGATGACGGAGTAGTAGGTGCGATCGAAGAAGTCCTTGAGCGCGCCACTCATGTAGCCCAGGTTCTCGGTCGTGCCCATGAGGATGGCATCGCAGGCGAGCACGTCATCCGGGCCGGCTTCCAGTGGCGGCTTCCAGACCGCACCCACATTCTCGATATCCTCGTTCGTGGCCCCGCGCATGACCGCGTCCTTGAGCCTTTCCGTATTGGGCGAGGGCGCGTGCGCGACAACCAGCAGGCGTTGGGTATCCGACATGGACCAGGATCCTTTCAATGGCATTCGGCCGAAAGCATGGCGCTTTCAGCCGTCGCGTTCAATCAGCCAGTGAGCAATCCGGTTCCAGCTGGTCGAATGGGCCTGGCTGCCGCCCAGAATGCCCATGTGGCCGCCGGGCACCTCCAGCGATTGCGTGTCCGTGCTCTGCACCTGCTCGAGCAGGCGTTGGGCGCATTCCGGGGTGACAATGGTGTCGTTGCGCCCCATGACTTCCATGATCGGTGTGCGGATCCGGCCCAGCCCGGCCGTGGCGCCGCGCATGGGCAGCTCGCCCCGGGTGAGCACGTTTTCCACCCAGAGATAATGAATAATGTCCTGAATCACACCACCGGGATAGGCCACCATGTCATCCAGAAAGGCGGCATTGGTGGCGTGGTTGCGCACGAAATCCTCGTCAGCGAGGTTGCGGATCAATTCCACATAACCGCGCGCCGTGCCCGCCGGGTTGATCAGCTTGAACGCCAGACTGTTCATCCAGCCAGGGGAGCGGAACGGCATTTTGGGCAGGCCCCGGACGTTGAGCCCGGTGTACTGGCGTAGCAGTTTTACCCGCCGCGCCAGGCGCCGATACTGTTTGCCCAGATCGCCGTTGCGGTGATAGTCACAGGGCGCGCCCACCAGCACCAGATTGGCAATATCCGGATCACCGGTGAGGGCCGTGTAGCAGTAGCTGAACAGCGCACCAAAGCTCCAGCCATGCAGGGATAGCCGCCGCGTACCCGCGTGTCCGCGGATGGTCTCGAGCTTTTGCGGCAGCCAGTCCGCGAAATAGGTGGCCATGCGCACGTTGTCGTGTTCGCGCCCGGGCCGACCCCAGTCGATGAGATAGAGCTCGAAGCCCTGGGCGCGCAGATACTTGACCAGCGAACGGTCCGGAAAGAGGTCATAGAGCAGCATATTCACCGCCAGAGGCGGCACGATCACCAGCGGCGTGCGCCGGGCCTCGGACGCTACCGGCACGATTTCACCATCCACCTCGATCCGCTCCTCCGTCAGCGGCGGATAGTAACGCACCTGCACCAGCCCATCGTCGTCGATCACCTCGAAGGGTGTCTGATCGGCCTGGTTCAGGGTTTCGGGCCGCAGAAAGCGGTCGCGCGCATTGCGTACACTGGTGAACAGCTCGGGCATGCCTGGCCTCCGGCAAAAAGGGGCGCCCATTCTAGGGATCATCGCGCGTATTGCACTCGCACCTCCGACCGGAAGCGCCGATTCCGGAGTCAGGCGCTGTCGTCGTCCAGGTATTTCAATGGCAGCGCCCGCGAGTCGAGCACCCGGCGCATGTCGAAGCTCGAGTGCACGCCGCTCACTCCCGCGAT
>CAYPKI010000188.1:4403-5582 GCA_964411265.1 uncultured Alcanivorax sp.
GGCGCCGTCACGCTCCGCACCCGGCACGCACGCCACGCCGCTCACCCCCTCGATGCGCGTGATCTTGTTAAGCAGGAACTGTTGGTAGCCGTCCATGTCCGGCACCACTACCTTGAGCATGTAATCCGCTTCCTGACCGGTAATGAGATAGCACTCCTGCACTTCCGGGTATTGCGCCACCTGGTCCTCGAAATTCTGGAAGCGCTCGGGCGTGTGCCGGTCCATGGCGATCTGCAGAATCACGGTCAGCGACAGGCCCAGCTTCTGTCGGTCGAGCATCACGGCCCGGTCCTCGATGATGCCCGCGTCCTCCAGCTTCTGGACCCGGCGCGAGCAGGGCGATGCGGACAGGCCTATGCGCTCGGCCAGCTGGAGGTTGGTTAACCCGCCGTCGTCCTGCAACGCGGCCAGGATCTTGAGGTCGAAACGATCGAGTTTGTGCGGGTTCTGGCTATTCAAAGCAATTATTCCCTTTTTTGAGTCTTATATTGGCAACTTAATACCCAATAATCCCGAATTTCGCGAAATTAAGCAACCAAATTGCGGCCCTGACCGCCTAGAATATGCATTGTGTCGCCGTAGCGGCCACAAGCCCGGGCAACACGACCGACTCCGCTGCCTCACAAGGGTCGAGCGGGTGAAGTCACTGCCGGTAACCCGTGTGCGGTACCGGATCCGTAATCATCAGGAGCAATCATGGCCTTTGACCATCGCAAGTATCGTTCTTTCCCGCCGGTACACAAGCCGGACCGGCGCTGGCCCGACCAGGTTCTCGACCAGGCCCCGGACTGGGCAGCTGTGGACCTGCGCGATGGCAATCAGGCGCTGGTCAACCCCATGTCCGTGGCGCAGAAAAAGCGCTTCTTTCAGCTCCTGGTGGAACTGGGTTTCAAGGAAATCGAGGTGGGCTTCCCCGCGGCCTCGCAGATCGACTACGACTTCTGCCGCGAGCTCATCGAGCATGATCTCGTGCCCGACGGCGTCGCCATTCAAGTGCTCACTCAGGCGCGCGAGGATCTCATTGAGCGCACCTTCGCCTCTCTCGACGGGGCCAAAAAGGCCGTGGTCCATGTCTACAACTCCACCTCGCGCGTGCAGCGCGAACAGGTGTTCCGCATGGACCAGGCCGGGGTTCGCCGCATCGCGGAGGACGGCGCCCGCTGGGTCAAGGACTATGCC
>CAYPKI010000189.1:0-1734 GCA_964411265.1 uncultured Alcanivorax sp.
CTCCAGATTCATGGCCTTCATCAGCTCCACGTACTCCATGTACTGTGTGGTTATCTGACTGACAGGAATGTCGAGAATATCCAGGTTCTGGCGCTTGATCAGATAAAGTAGTAGATCCAGCGGCCCCTCAAACGCCTCCAGAAAGACTTCCAGCGCATCCGGCGGAATATAGAGATCGTCCGGTAGCTTGGTGATGGCCTCACCATACACCAGGCCAAAAGGCATCTCTTCCTGTCTTGGAGCGGGCAGCCGGGGTTGCTCGGGCTGCGCCAGGGTTTCGTCCTGCTGCATCCGCTGTCGCTCCCTATCGGTATTTCAGGCCCATGGCTTCGCGGACTTCCTCGAGGGTGTCGCGGGCGTTTTCGCGTGCCTCCTCGGCGCCGTCGGCCACAATGGTACGCACTAGATCCGGATTGCGCATGTGTTCCTCGGCGCGCTTGCGGATGGGTTCCAGCTCGGCCTGAATGGAGTCGATGAGCGGCTTCTTGCATTCCACACAGCCGATGCCCGCACTACGACAGCCGGTCTGGACCCATTCCTGGGTTCGTTCGTCGGAATAGGTCTGATGCAAGGGCCAGACGGGGCAGTCCTCGGGCTCGCCCGGGTCCGTGCGGCGGACGCGCTTGGGGTCGGTGGGCATACGACGGATTTTCTGATCCACCTCGTCCGGCTCCTCGCGCAGGCTGATGAAGTTGCCGCAGGATTTGGACATCTTCTCCCCGTCCAGTCCGGGCATGCGCGACGCCGGCGTGAGCAGAGCCTGAGGCTCGGGCAGGATAACCTTGCCACCGCCCTCGAGGTCCCCGAACAGCCGCTCCCGATCGCCCAGGGTGATGTTCTGCTGATCCTGCACCAGCGCGCGCGCCGTCTCGAGCGCCGACTCATCGCCCTGCTCCTGATACTTGCGCCGGTTGTCGCGGTAGATCCGGGCCTGCTTTTTGCCCATCTTGCGGATGGCCGCCTCCACGGCTTCCTCGAAGCCCGGCTCATAGCCGTAAAGATGGTTGAATCGCCGCGCGATCTCGCGCGTGATTTCCACATGCGCTACCTGGTCCTGCCCCACAGGCACGGATCCGGCACGGTAGAGCAGAATATCCGCGGACTGCAGCAACGGATAGCCCAGAAAACCGTAAGTGTCCAGGTCCCGGTCGCGCAGCTTTTCCTGCTGGTCCTTGTAGCTGGGCACGCGCTCGAGCCAGCCCAGCGGCGTAATCATGGACAGCAAGAGATGCAGTTCGGCGTGCTCGGGTACCTGGGACTGGATGAAGAGCGTGGCCGAGCCGGGATTGAGTCCGGCGGCTAGCCAGTCAATGACCATTTCCCAGACGTTATTCTCGATTTCCCGAGGGTCAGCGTATTCCGTGGTCAGGCCGTGCCAGTCGGCAACGAAGAAAAAACATTCGTATTCGTGCTGCAGCTGTACCCAGTTCTTGAGCACGCCATGGTAGTGGCCAAGGTGCAGGCGGCCCGTGGCACGCATGCCCGAAACCACCCGCTGGGAAGACACCACTGAAGTCAACAGTTACTCCTCATCCATTGCCGAAAACGATAGCCCGGCATTATAGCTGTCCATTGGTGCGGATTCACACAAATTCATCCAACCCGGCCCGCCTGCTGGACCCCGGGACTGATCCATACGTGGATTTGCCATCGCTGTTCTCGCCTAGCAGGCTGTTGAAAAACCCGTTGCGTACTCAGGCTTTCAGGCTGGCCCGCAGGGCGCGACCTGAAGCG
>CAYPKI010000189.1:1744-5433 GCA_964411265.1 uncultured Alcanivorax sp.
AAAGGGAGCCACCCTATCCGTCCCGACAAAGCACACCAACTGTACGCTTCAGGCCACGCTGAGTGCGCAAGGGGTTTTCAACAGCCTGCTAGCTCAACGCACCGACGTCACCGTACTGCCTGTACGGCTCGGAGGGGCAACGCCGAGTCAGGCAAGAAAAGGAATGGCCCCGAGGCGGGTTACCCCCGACCCCGTCGCGACGAGAACGCGATTACGGAACTCCGGAGAACAGTTTGAGCCTAACAAATCTCTCGTATGGATGAAGCAGAGCGTCATTAAAAGATCGCGTCTACGGGTCCGGCGCCCACCCGCACCACCTCCGGACCCTCGCCACTGGACAGATCCACCACTGTGGTTTCATCCAGTTCGCGATGCCCCCCGAGCAGGATCAGATCCACCTGTTTGCCCAGTTCATCCTCCACATCCGCGGGGTCGGCGAGCGGGTATTCGTCCCCGGGCAAGTGCAAGGTGGACGTCATCATGGGCTCGCCCAATTCTTCCAGCAGAGCGCGACAGACGGGATCGTCCGACACGCGGATGCCGATGGTCTTTTTCTTGGGATGCTGAAGCTGGCGCGGCACCTCGGCCGTGGCCTTGAGAACAAAGGTATAGCGGCCCGGCACATGCGCCTTCAGCAGGCGGAAGTCGGGGTTGTCAACGCGCGCATAGTTAGCCAGCTTCGA
This sequence comes from uncultured Alcanivorax sp., assembly GCA_964411265.1. Lineage (GTDB taxonomy): Bacteria > Pseudomonadota > Gammaproteobacteria > Pseudomonadales > Alcanivoracaceae > SLJS01. Next base: position 2,428 of record CAYPKI010000189.1, read on the forward strand.
CAGATCCGGACAAAGCAGCGTGAACTGGTGCTTCGCATCCAGCCGCCGCAGCTGGATCACACGCTCCAGTGCCTTTTTTTCACCCAGGGCACAGCCAAGCGCATAGGTCGTGTCCGTGGGATAGGCGATCAGCCCACCCCGACGCACCACGTCCACGGCCTGGCGGATCAACCGCGGCTGAGGCGTCTCCGGATGAATATCGACAATCTCGGTCATGGCGCGCGATTGTGAGCGGCACCCCGGCCGCTTGCAAGCTCAGGCGGGCGCCGCGCCCGCCCAGACCGGCCGGGCTCCGGTGGGCAGCTCGGGCAGCCGTCCCAGTTCCAGCCAGTGCTGCTCCGGGCTGTGAAAATCCGAACCCGCCGAGGCCGCCAGCGGAAAGTCCCGGGCACACTCCGACAGCAGGGCCCGCTGATCATGGGACAGCCCGGGCGTGGCCACTTCCAGGCCATGACCGCCCGCCGCCACCAGGTCGGTGAGCAACTGCCGGAGCTTGCGCCGCGTAAGCCCGTAGCGCGACGGATGCGCGAGCACGGCCTGCCCGCCGGCGCCATTGATCACGCCCACCGCCTCGGCCAGCTCGCACCACGGCGTTTTGACAAAGGCCGAGCGGCCCTGCTTGAGAAAACGGTCAAACGCATGCTGAAAATTGCGCACCTTGCCCGCCTCCAGCAGCAACCGCGCAAAAAAGGGCCGGCCCGGCGCCGCGCTGCCGGCCCGTTCACAGGCCTGCTCATAGCTGCCGGTAAGCCCGGCCGCCTGATCCAGGCGCTCGCCCATGGTTCGGGCCCGGCGCTCGCGCGCGGCCATCTGGTCCGCCACCAGGGCCCGCAGCCCCGGGTCCTCGGGATCGACCCACAAGCCCAGCAAGTGCAACTCGCGATTGCCCCAGAGCACGGACAGCTCCACACCCGGCACCAGCGAGATCCCCGCCTCGCGGGCCGCGGCCCGCGCCTCGGGCAGGCCCGCCAGGGTGTCGTGATCGGTCAGCGCCAGATGATCCACGCCCTGCTCCGCCGCCCGGCGGACCAGCTCGCCGGGCGCCAGGGCGCCATCAGAGGCGGTGCTGTGGCTGTGGAGGTCATAGACTGGCGGCATGGTGATCGCTCCGGACACGCATTTCAGGCTTATCGGGAATGCATTATGATGACGGCACACGTCACCGGACCCTTTCCGTATGAAGCAGCTTTTCGACTACTTGCCCGTGATCGTCTTTTTCGGGCTCTATTTCGCCGGCGGCCGGGACATCATGCTGGCCACCTGGGGCATCATAGCGGCCTGCACCCTTCAGGTCACGGTGGGCTGGCTCATCTGGCGGCGCGTGGAGCGCATGCATCTGACCGTTTTCGTGATCACGCTCATCTTCGGCGGCATGACCCTGACCTTCCAGAACGACATCTTCATCAAGTGGCGCCCCAGCATTATCAGCTTTGTGTTGGCCACGGTCCTCATCCTGGGGCAGTTCCTGCGCCAGCGTAATCTGTTGCAGCGCATGTGCGAGGCGCTCATGCGCAGCGGCCTGGGCTTCGTCATTGCCCTGACTCGGCGCGACTGGACGGTGCTGAACCTGGCCTTCGTGGTCTACTTCCTGCTTATCGGCGGACTCAATCTCTGGGTGGCCTACAATTTCAGTACGGATTTCTGGGTGAACTTCAAGCTCTTCGGGCTGACGGCGATTCAGTTCCTGTTCTATATCGCCGCCTTTGTCTTCGTGTATAAACGTATGTCCCCGGCGGACCGCGCGCGGGTGACCGGCAAGGAAGTACCCGAATCCGACCAAGAGGATGACGATGCTGTACGCGATCACCAGTGAAGACGTGGAGAACTCTGGACCGCTGCGCCAGCAGGCCCGGGAGCAGCATCTGGAGCGCCTGCATGCGCTGCGCGAACAGGGTCGGCTGATCCTCGCCGGTCCGCATCCGGCGCTGGATACGGCATCCCCCGGAGAGGCGGGCTTTACCGGCTCACTGGTGGTGGCGGAATTCGATTCGCTGGACGAGGCGCAAGCCTGGGCGGATGCCGATCCCTATGTGGAAGCGGGGGTGTACCGCGGCGTCACGGTCAAACCCTTCAAGAAGGTCCTGCCTTGAAGCCCCCGAGGGGACGGCAAGGCGCATAAAATGCATTCGCCGGGGCGCGGGAGGGGCGTCCTCGCCCCGATTCATTCCAGCGCCTCTGGAAACAATCGCGGCGGGTACGCTGCTCCTGCGGTGACCAAAATGGAGTCCAGCAAGCAGGATTGATTTCTCGCCAAAACCTTTTATCACACCCGCTTGGAATACCGAATCCGTGAAACAGGTGCTGTCATGCAGGGTAGTCTTGCCCTAGACTGCGGCTCGATTGAACCAGGGAGTGAATCAGGATGCGCGTTTTCAGTCTCTTTCTGCTGGTAATGCTGCTGGGCGGCCCGGCGCCGGCCCGGGCCCAGTCGGCCAACGCCTGGATCGACGATGAACTCTATGTCCCGCTGCGCTCCGGCGCCGGTCAGCAGTACCGCATCGTCAACCGCGGCCTGAAGACGGGCACGGGCGTGGAAATCGTCGAATGGCCCGAGGACAATGACTGGGCCCAGGTGCGTTATGAAGGCGAGGAGGGCTGGATCCAGAAGCAGTATCTGAGCCGCTCACCCATTGCGCAAATGCGACTGGAACGACTGCAGCAGCGCTTCAACAGCGTTCAGTCGGAACTGGAACAGGCGCAATCGGAACTGGAAAAGCTTCGCAACCAACTTGACCAGCTCGCGGACGAAAACGAAACCCTGAAATCCGATCTGCAGCAGGCGCGGGACCGGGTGGAGCACCTGGAGGACGTGGCCGCCGAACCCATCCGACTGGACAAGGCCAACCAGAAGCTCAACGAGAAAGTCAGCGCCCTGCGCACCGAACTGGATCAAGCCGAGGCTCAGAACAGCATGCTGCGGGACGACAAGACCTCGCAACAATGGGCCATGGGCGCCGGCATGCTTATCCTGGCCGGCATTCTGGGCTGGATCTTCAAGACCCGGGG
>CAYPKI010000190.1:0-4481 GCA_964411265.1 uncultured Alcanivorax sp.
CTGCGGCTGCTCTATGCGCGCGCGGGCGAACCCCGTTGCCCCGATCATGACGCACCCCTGGCCGCCCAGACGGTCACGGAAATGGTCAATCAGATTCTCGAACGCCCGGAAGGCGAGAAGCTGATGCTGCTTGCCCCTGTGGTGCGGGAGAAAAAGGGCGAGCATCGGGCGCTTTTCGACGACCTGCGCGCGCGCGGATTTATCCGTGCGCGCATCAATGGTCGGGTGCACGAGCTGGACGATCTGCCCAGACTGGACAAGAACAGAAAGCACACCATCGAGGTGGTGGTGGATCGGTTCAAGGTGCGCGCCGACCTGCGCAATCGGCTGGCTGAATCACTGGAGACGGCGCTGGGCCTGGCGGACGATATCGCCGAACTGGCACCGCTGGACGGCGACGGTGAAACCCTGACCTTTTCCGCGCGCTTCGCCTGCCCCCATTGCGGCTACAGCCTCCCGACGCTCGAACCCCGACTCTTTTCCTTCAACAACCCGGCCGGTGCCTGCCCGGATTGCGACGGTCTGGGCGTGCGCGAATTCTTCGACGAAAACCGGGTCATCGTGTCCCCGGAGCTGTCCCCGGCCGAAGGCGCCATTCGCGGCTGGGACCGGCGCCATGCGTATTACTTCCAGATGCTTCAGGCGCTCGCCGAGGCACTGGAGTTCGATATGGACCAGCCCTTGGAACAGCTCCCCGGGTCCGTGCGCCACAAGATTCTCCATGGCACGGGCAGCGACAAGGTGGAGTTCCGTTACCAGAATGATCGCGGCGACGTGATCCGGCGCACCCACCCCTTCGAGGGCATCCTCCCCAACATGGAACGCCGCTACCGGGAAACGGAATCCGATGCGGTGCGCGAGGAGCTGGCCCGTTATCTGAGCTCTTCCAGCTGCGCCAGCTGCGGCGGCTCGCGTCTGCGCGCATCCGCGCGCCACGTCTTTATCGACGGCCACAACCTGCCCGATATCGCCCGCCTGCCTGTCGGCCAGGCGTACGCCTATTATGAGCAGCTGGAACTGGCGGGCGCCCGCGGTGAAATCGCGGAAAAGATTCTCAAGGAAATCCGCGACCGGCTGCGCTTTCTCGTCAATGTGGGACTGGACTATCTGACCCTGGAGCGCGGCGCCGACACCCTGTCCGGCGGCGAGGCCCAGCGTATCCGCCTGGCCAGCCAGATCGGCGCCGGGCTGATGGGGGTGATCTATGTGCTGGACGAGCCTTCCATCGGCCTGCATCACCGTGACAACGCCCGCTTGCTGAACACCCTGAGCCGGCTCAAGGATCTGGGCAACACGGTGCTGGTGGTGGAACACGACGAAGAGGCCATCCGCAGCGCCGATCATGTCATCGACATCGGGCCGGGCGCGGGCATTCACGGCGGACAGATTATCGCTCAGGGCACGGCGGAAGAAGTGCGGGACAACACCGCATCCCTGACCGGCGACTATCTGGCAGGACGCAAACGGATTCCCGTGCCGGATCATCGTGTAGCGCCGGGTCGGGATCGGGTAACGCTGACGGGCGCCAGCGGCAACAACCTGAAAAACGTGGACCTGCGGCTGCCGCCGGGACTGTTCACCTGTGTCACGGGCGTGTCCGGCTCGGGCAAATCCACGCTGATCAACCATACGCTTTACCCGCTGGCCGCCACGCAGCTCAACCGCGCCACCACCCTGCGTCCCGCCGCCTATCAGTCCGTGGAGAACCTGGCGCTGCTGGACAAGGTGGTGGATATCGACCAGAGCCCCATCGGCCGCACGCCGCGCTCCACTCTTCGCCGGCACCCAGGAGGCACGCTCACGCGGCTACAAGGCCGGGCGCTTCAGTTTCAATGTGCGCGGGGGCCGTTGCGAGGCCTGCAAAGGCGACGGCGTAATCCGGGTCGAGATGCACTTTCTGCCCGATCTGCACGTGCCCTGTGAGGAATGCGGCGGCGCGCGCTATAACCGCGAAACCCTGGAAGTGCTCTACAAGGGCAAGAATATTCAGCAGGTGCTGGACATGACCGTGGAGGAGGCCCGGGACTTCTTTGATCCGGTGCCGGCGCTGCGGCGCAAGCTCCAGACGCTCATGGAGGTGGGGCTGAGCTACATCAAACTGGGCCAGGCGGCCACGACCCTGTCCGGTGGCGAGGCCCAGCGCGTCAAGCTGGCCCGCGAGCTATCCCGCCGCGATACCGGGCGGACGCTGTACATTCTGGACGAGCCCACCACCGGGCTGCACTTCCACGACATCCGGTTGCTACTGGATGTCCTCACGCGGTTACGCGAGCACGGCAATACCATTGTGGTGATCGAGCACAATCTGGATGTGATCAAGACCGCCGACTGGATCATCGACCTGGGGCCGGAAGGCGGGGACGGCGGCGGCGAAATCATCGCCCAGGGCACCCCGGAAGATGTGGCCGGGGTGGAAAAAAGCCATACGGGGCATTCCCTGGGCCCCATGCTGGAACGCACACGCCAGGCAGCCGGTGACTAATGCCACCGGGCCCGCCCGACTATGCGCCGGGCCACCAGGGCCCGTATTGAACGGCCATGACGCGCCTTCATGACGGAAGGACCGGAACCCGGCCAGAAACGCGAACCGCGATGCCCGACACACCTTTTGTTCGCCCGGGCTCATGCTGGCTACACTCTGCGTATCCTGCTCGGAGAATCCGACCATGCCGTCGTTCCCTGATGTAATCGAACTTGCACGCACTCTGATCCGCTTCGATACACGCAATCCGCCCGGCGGTGAGCGCGCCTGCGCGCGCTATCTCGGCGGACTGCTGGAAGAACACGGCCTCGAGGTCAACGAATACGAATTTGCCGACGGACGCACCTCACTGGTGGCCCGTACGCACGGCGTGCGCGAGCGCCAGCCGCTGTGCCTGACCGGCCATCTGGATGTGGTGCCCCTGGGTGCGGCGGACTGGACCCATGAACCCTTCGCCGGCGAGATCGACAACGGGCGCCTTTACGGCCGGGGCAGCACGGACATGAAGGGCGGCATCGCGGCCATGACGGTAGCCGCGTTGCGCGCCGTCGAAGCCGATCCCCGGGTGCCGCTGGAACTGGTGTTCACCGCCAGCGAGGAAACCGGCTGCGAGGGGGCCTATCATCTCACCGGTACGCCCGGTCTGCTGACACCACCGGGCGCCATGATTATCGGCGAGCCCACGGGCAATTATCCGCTGATCGGCCACAAGGGCGCGTTCTGGCTGCACGCCCTTACCCGTGGTACCACGGCTCACGGCTCCATGCCCGAGACCGGCGACAATGCGGTGCACAAGGCGGCTCATGCGATTACGCGTCTGGAGAATTTCGCTTTCCGCGAAACGGCCGACACCACCCTGGGGCTACCCAGTCTGAATGTGGGCACGGTCACCGGCGGCATGAACATGAACTCCGTCCCCGACGAAGCCACCATCGGCATTGATATCCGCACCCTGCCGCAACAGAGCCATCAGGCCCTGCTGGACGAGCTTCAGGCCCTGCTGGGCGCGGATGTGGAATTGCAGGTCCAGCAGGATGTGGGCGGTATCACCACACCGGCCGACCAGGACTGGATTCAACAGGTCTACACCATCATGGCCCGGTATCTGGGCGAGACGCCGGTAGCGCGCGGCGCTACCTATTACACCGACGGCTCGGTGCTCAAGCCCGCGCTGGGCGATCCGCCCACGGTGATTCTGGGACCGGGTGAGCCGGAACTGGCCCATGTCACGGACGAATACTGCCGCCTCGACCGGATCGAGACCCTTGCCGAGGCCTATACCGAAATTGCTCGGGCCTGGCTGCAGCATACGAATCAGCCGGCCTGACCGGCCGTCCCATCGCTCGCGCATCAAGGACCCTTCATGCCGGACTTCGCATCCCTGTCACTGCTCTGGATCGTGATGATCTTTCTGGTGGCCGCCGGGGCCATTGCCCGGGCGGGCACCGGGCTGGCCCGGATGGCGGATCAACTGGCCGACCGAACCGGCATGGGCGAGGCACTGACCGGTACCATCTTCCTTGCCCTCAGCACCTCCCTGCCCGGTCTGGTGGCGTCGATCACGGCCGCGCTGGAAGGCCGGCCCGCGCTGGCCATCAGCAACGCCATCGGCGGCATTGCCATTCAGACGGTCTTTCTGGCCGTGGCGGATATCACCTACCGCAAGGCCAATCTGGAGCACGCTGCGGCCTCCATCGAGAACATGATTCAGGCGGTGTTGCTGATCATCATGCTGACCCTGGTGCTGGCGGGCCTGACGGGCCCGGAGCTCACCCTGGGGCCGATGTCGGTGCATCCGGTCACTCCGGTGTTGCTGATCACCGCTGTCGCCGGCCTGCTGATGGTGCACCGCAGCGGCGCCCAGCCCATGTGGCGGCCGCGCCACACCCGCGAAACCGTGCCCGATGTGCCCGACGATGGGGCGAGCCATCTGCATGTGGGCACACTGATCGCTGCCTTTGCCGGCACCGCCCTGGTGGTCGCCCTTGCCGGCGCCGTC
>CAYPKI010000190.1:4491-5398 GCA_964411265.1 uncultured Alcanivorax sp.
GCCGATCACTGTCTCGATGGATACGATTCGCTGATTGACTGGAGCTCGCCATGGCGCCTCCCGAAACGACGAGTCGACGGTTCCGTCTGCCCCTGTCGCTGAATCCGCTGCTGGCGGTCTTTTTGCTGGTCACCACGCTGGCGGCCGTGCGCCGGGGCGCGCTCACCCTGGCGGTCAGCGATATCGTGGGCGGCAACTTCTTTGACGTACTCTTTATCTTTGCCGCCGATATCGCCTTTATCCACGGTTCGCTCTATCACGCCGAGGGCGTGGGCATGCGCGAGGTGTTTCTGGTAGCCCTGACACTGCTGCTCAGCGCCGTACTGCTGCTGGGCCTGCTTTACCGCCAAAGGCGCGGGCCGGGCAATATCGGCTTTGAGAGCGTACTCATGCTGGCTATCTATGTGCTGGGGTATCTGGTGCTGAGTCAGTACATGTAGCTTTTACGAGGGGAAACGTGCAGGTACCGGACAGCGCCGTCCCGGAGCAGCTACAGTAAAGTCCATAGACCACGCCGGAGCTCTGTCTTGGCCTTCTGGAATCCGCTCAAGTGGTTGCCCGTACGCGCCGGCGAAGGCGCGGCGGTGGCCTGGTCCTTCATCTACTTCTTCTGCCTGCTGAGCGGCTACTATGTGATCCGGCCCGTGCGCGACACCATGGGCGTCACCGGAGGCGTGGATCAGCTGCAATGGCTGTTCACCGGGACCTTCGTTGCCATGTGCGTGGCCGTGCCCATCTACGGCTGGCTGGCCGGCCGCTTTGCCCGCGCCGTGCTCCTGCCCGTGGTTTATCTGTTCTTTATCGCCTGTCTGCTGGGCTTCTATCTGGGACTGGAATCCGGCGCGGCCGAGGTGGTGCTGGCCCGCAGCTTTTTCATCTGGACCAGTGTTTTCAATCTCTTCGTGGT
>CAYPKI010000191.1:0-1122 GCA_964411265.1 uncultured Alcanivorax sp.
GGCGCTGCGTGTGCGTCTCGGGCATGATCAGAACATGATCGAGGGCGACTGGGCCCCCCTGTGGGTGGTGGACTTTCCCATGTTCGAACGCGGCGAGGACGGCAGCTGGCAGGCGTTGCATCATCCCTTTACGCGCCCCGCCGGTGATGTGAATGAGCTGAAAGACGACCCGGAAAATGCGCTCTCGCGCGCCTATGACATGGTGCTCAATGGCACTGAGCTGGGCGGGGGCTCATTGCGTATCCACGAGCCCCAAACCCAGTCGGCGGTGTTCGAGGCGCTCGGGATCGGCGCAGAGGAAGCGCAGGAGAAATTCGGCTTTCTGTTGGAAGCGTTGCGCTATGGTGCACCGCCGCACGGCGGGCTGGCCTTTGGTCTGGACCGGCTGGTGATGCTGCTCGCCGATTGTGAATCCATCCGCGATGTCATTGCCTTCCCCAAAACCCAGACGGCGGCCTGTCTGATGACCGCGGCGCCGTCACCAGTGGATGCGGCAGCGCTGCGCGAGCTCAACATCAGTGTACGCAAGAGTGACGGCAATCCGTCCTGATTCGGGCAGAGCGGGAGTTCAAGCATGGCCGGCCACAGCAAATGGGCGAACATCAAGCACAAGAAGGCCGCGCAGGACGCCAGGCGCGGCAAGATCTTCACCAAGCTGATCCGCGAGATCCAGGTGGCTGCGCGGCTGGGCGGCTCGGACCCGGATGACAATCCGCGCTTGCGCGCTGCGGTGGACAAGGCACTGGGCAACAACATGCCCAAGGACAATATTGATCGGGCCATCAAGCGCGGCGCCGGGGAGGATGAAGGTGCCAACATGGCGGAGATCACTTATGAGGGCTATGGTCCTCATGGGGTCGCCATGCTGGTGGAAACCATGACCGACAATGTTAATCGAACGGTCTCGGGTGTACGCCACGGCTTTAACAAGTTCGGCGGCAATCTGGGTACGGACGGCTCCGTGTCCTTTCTCTTCACCCGACGGGGCGAAATCGTCATGGCCCCGGGCGAGGATGAAGAAAAGTTGCTGGAGACAGCCCTGGAGGCGGGCGCCGAGGATGTGGAAGAGCACACCGATGGCTCGCGTACCGTTGTCACGCGCCCGGACAAGAATTTTGGTGA
>CAYPKI010000191.1:1132-4474 GCA_964411265.1 uncultured Alcanivorax sp.
AACGGACACGGGCCAACGCCCGGAAGTACGGCATGGAGCCGGCCCAGGCGGAGGTCACCATGAACCCGGCCAACTGGGCGGAGCTGGATCACGAGCAGGCGGCTACCATCGACAAGCTGATCGATCACTTTGAGGATCTGGACGATGTCCAGACGGTGTACACCAATGCGGCTTACCCTGATCCGGAAGCATAACCCGAGCTGTGCGGGGCCCCGTCCATGACGGTCCTGCTGGGCATTGATCCGGGCTCTCGCCATACCGGCTACGGCGTCATCGAGCAGCAGGGCAACCGCCAGCGCTTGCACGCCTGTGGCACCATTTCTACCCGTGAGGACGACATGGCTCGCCGGCTGGGCGAGATCCATGCGGGGATTGCCTCGGTGGTGGCGGAATACGAGCCGGAAGAAATGGCTATTGAAAAGGTCTTCATGGCGCGGAATGCCGATTCCGCGCTCAAGCTGGGTCAGGCGCGTGGAGCGGCCATTACCGCTGTCGTCCAGGCCGCCCTGCCGGTGTCCGAGTATTCTCCGCGTCAGATCAAACAGGCCGTGGTGGGCCGCGGTGGTGCGGAAAAGCATCAGGTGGCGCAGATGGTGACCTGGTTGCTGCGCCTGGATGATAAGCCCCAGTCGGACGCCGCCGATGCGCTGGCGGTGGCCATCTGCCATGCACACATGCGTGCGGGCCTGGCGCGCCGCGCGGGTGCCGGCACGGCGCGCAAAGGCGTACGCAAGGGTAGGTTGCGATGATCGGACGGTTGCGCGGCATCCTGTTGGAAAAAGGCCCGCCCTGGCTGCTGGTGGAAGCTGGCGGTGTGGGGTATGAGCTGGAAGCGCCCATGACCGCCTTTTACGGCCTGGCCGAAACGGGCCAGGAGGTGGTGCTTTATACCCACCTCGTGGTGCGCGAGGACGCCCAGCTGTTGTTCGGTTTTATTGATCGCCATGAGCGCGAGTGGTTCCGTGCGCTGATCAAGGCCAATGGCGTGGGCCCCAAGATGGCGCTGGCGATATTATCCGGCGTCGAGGCGCGCCAGCTGGTGCGCTGCATCGAGGACCATGACGTGGACACCCTGGTCAAAGTGCCGGGTGTGGGCCGCAAGACCGCTGAGCGGCTGCTGGTGGAAATGAGTGGTCGGCTGGAGCAAATTGAAGGTGTCGCGGCCGAACCCGGCGGCGTCCGCACTGGCGGTGCCGGCGATGTCAGTGCCGATGCCGTTGCCGCTCTGGAGGCGCTGGGCTACCGTAATCAGGATGCTCGCAAGGCAGTTGCTGCCGTAGGGGAGGTCGATTCCGGATGCAGCGAGGAGCTGATCCGCGAGGCGCTCAAACAACTCGCACGCTAGTGGAGCTCAATTGGAAGACGAGCGTATTGTCTCGCCCCGCTCGGAGGGCGATCCGGAGGAACAGCAGGACCGTGCCATCCGGCCCGCGAGCCTGGCTGACTACCAGGGCCAGCCCCAGGTGCGTGAGCGCCTGGAAATCTTCATTAATGCCGCTCGTCAGCGCGGCGAGAGCCTTGACCATACCCTGATTTTCGGCCCGCCCGGGCTGGGCAAGACCACCCTGGCGCATATCATCGCGCGCGAGATGGGCGGACAGCTGCGGACCACCGCAGGTCCGGTGCTGGAGAAGGCGGGTGACCTGGCTGCCATCCTGACCAATCTGGAAGAAGGCGATGTGCTCTTCGTGGACGAAATTCATCGTCTGTCACCGGTGGTGGAGGAAATTCTCTATCCCGCCATGGAGGATTATCAGCTGGACATCATGATCGGCGAGGGGCCGGCCGCGCGTTCGATCAAGATCGATGTGCCGCCCTTTACGCTCGTGGGCGCCACCACCCGGGCGGGCTTGCTGACGTCGCCGTTGCGCGATCGCTTCGGCGTAGTGCAGCGTCTGGAATTCTATTCCGTGAACGATCTCATGGAGATTGTGGAACGATCCTGCCGGATCTTTTCTATTGAGGCAGAAGCAGAGGGGGCGCAGGAAGTCGCTCGCCGTTCCCGGGGCACACCGCGGATTGCCAACCGTCTGCTGCGGCGCGTACGCGACTATGCCCAGGTGCGCGCCGATGGACGCATTACCGCGGATGTGGCGCGCCACGCCCTGGACATGCTGGAGGTGGACGCGCTGGGTCTGGATGGCACGGACCGGCAGCTGCTTCACCTGATGATGGACAAGTTCGATGGCGGTCCCGTGGGCCTTGATAGCTTGGGGGCGGCCCTCAACGAAGATGCCGGTACACTCGAGGATGTCGTCGAGCCCTATCTGATCCAGCAGGGCTTTATCCAGCGTACGCCCCGGGGACGCCTCGTGACCGCCCACGCCTGGCGGCATTTCGGGCTGCGTCCGCGCAACACCGGTACGGCCGCCGATCTGTTCGAGGAGTGAGCATGGTCCACAAGCCGGAGGAATTTTGCATTCCTGTGCGAGTCTATATCGAGGACACGGATGCGGGCGGCATCGTCTATTACGTCAATTATCTGAAGTTCATGGAGCGCGCGCGCACCGAGTGGTTGCGCAGTCTGGGGTATGTCCAGTCCGGCTTGCTGAAGAACAATATCCAGTTCGTGGTGCGGGCCACGGACGTGCGCTATCGCCAGCCGGCGCGCATCGACGACGAACTGGCGGTCACGGTGGGCCTGGAGAAAGTGGGTCGAGCGAGTCTGGCTTTTCACCAGCAGGTATGGCGGGTGGATGAGCTGCTCTGTGACGGCCGTGTCCAGGTAGCCTGTGTCCGGGCCGACACCCTCGTGCCCACGGGCCTGCCGTCACGGGTCCACCAAGCAATGCGGGAAGGGGAGAACGCCTGATGGCGGAAACCGAAAGCATGTCCATGATTGCCCTCGTCGGCAGCGCCGGGCCCGTGGTGCAGCTGGTAATGCTGCTGTTGCTGGCGGCCTCGGTGGTGTCCTGGGTCATGATCGGGCTGCGCTACCGGGTCTTCAGCCGGGCCCGGCGCGCCACCTATGCGTTTCATGAGCGCTTCTGGTCGGGCCAGAACCTCGCCGAGCTTTATCGCGAGGTCAATGAGAACCCGGACCCGGATTCGGGGACGGAATCCATTTTCCGTGCCGGCTTTGCCGAATATGTGCGCCTGTCGCGCACCTCGCGTCATCCCGACGCCACCATGGAGGGCGTTCAGCGCGCCATGCGCGTGGCCCTGCAACGCGAACAGAGCCGCATGAACCGCAACCTGCCGTTCCTGGCCACCGTCGGATCCACAAGCCCCTATGTGGGCCTGTTCGGCACGGTCTGGGGCATCATGAACTCCTTCCGAGCGCTCGCCAATGTAAGCCAGGCCACGCTGCAAGTGGTAGCACCGGGCATTGCCGAAGCCCTG
>CAYPKI010000191.1:4484-5393 GCA_964411265.1 uncultured Alcanivorax sp.
CCTGATCGCCACGGCGATGGGGCTGTTCGCGGCCATTCCAGCGGTCATGGCCTATAACCGCTACGCCACCGTGGCCGACGAACTGGTGGGTGAGTGCGAGCTCTTCTCAGAGGAGTTCTCCTCGGTGCTGCATCGCCAGGCGCACGGCCGGGAAAATGTGACATGAATCAGGTACGTAAACCCCGCCGAATGATGTCGGACATCAATGTGGTGCCCTACATCGACGTCATGCTGGTGTTGCTGGTGGTGTTCATGATCACAGCGCCCATGATGACCCAGGGCATTCAGGTGAATCTGCCCGAGACCGCCAGTGGTCCGGTAAGCGATGATCAGGAGCCCGTGGTGGTGACGGTGCGCGAGGGGGGCGGCTACCACATCAATGTGGGCGAAAACCAGAAAGAATCGGCCAGTCTGGAAACGGTTAAAGGGCATGTGCTGCGCATCATGAAGAATCAGCCGGGCACACTCTTCCTGGTGGAAGGTGACCGCGCCGTTGCCTACGGCAAGGTCATTGAACTCATGTCCAGTCTGCAAGGTGCGGGGGTAGATCAGGTAGGTCTGGTCACGGAACCGCCGGAACCGGCCCGGGATTGAATCATGAACCGTGATCTGGCCGTTGCCATGGCGTTGGCGGTCATGGTCCACCTGCTGGTGGTGGCTGTGACGCTGTTTAGTTGGCAGGCGGACGCGGACGTCACGAAGCCGGACGTGCCGCCTCATGTGAAAGCCGTGGTCATGGAGCCGGAATCCTCCGACCGTCCGAGCCGGTCCAGGTCCCGGCCGGATCCCGCGCCTGAGCCGGCGCCGAAGCCAGAACCGGAACCGGAACCAGAACCGGAACCGGAACCGGCACCGAAAAAGGATGCGGTGTCCACCGAGCCGGAATCCGAACCCGACCCCGACCCGGAC
>CAYPKI010000192.1:0-3954 GCA_964411265.1 uncultured Alcanivorax sp.
GGCGCTGAGTGAAGGCGGCGCGGTCAGGTAATCGCCATGTGGCCGGCCAGCCCCAGTGCAAATCCGGCCACTGCGCCCAGCGGCGGCGCCCAGTAGCGTTCCAGTTTCGCCTGGGGGGCAATGTCCTGGAAAACCAGATAAAGAATGCCGCCGGCGGCAAAGAGCATGATCGCGCCCAGCGGTTCCGGCGACCGTGCCAGAAATTCATAGCCCAAGGCTGCGCATACCGGGCCGACAAGGGTCAGCAGCACGAAAAATAGCAACACTCGGGTCACGCGAGCACCTGTGCCCGCGCGGACGTCACGGAAAGCGTTGAATCCTTCCGGGAAATTCTGCAACGCGATCAATCCCGCCAGCAGAATTGCTGTTTCACTTTGCAGGGTCAGCGATGCGCCCAGCGCTAGGGCCTCGGGCGCGAAATCCAGCAGCATGGCCAGCAGCTGATCCATGGCGCCGGCGATCTCCGTTACCAAGCGGTCTGCAACAAGAAAGATCGCACCGCCGAGAAGGAAGCACAACAGGGCCGATCCGTTGTCCAGTTCCCCGCTGCCCTCGGGCACCAGCACCAGCGCCACCGCCGCCAGCAGCGCGCCGCCGCCGAAAGCGATCACGCTATGGCGGAATTCTTGTTCCAGCCATAGCGGGCGAATGCGTTCCACCATGGCTACGGCACCGCCCAAAGGGATCGTCAGCCCCGCCAGCGTGGCCAGTATCAGCGCCTGCAAAAAAGAATGCTCAAGCAGATACGACAGCATCCAGCAAATCTCCCTTGGCAGGCTGTTGAACCCCTCTGCGGACTCAGCGTGGCCTGAAGCGTGCAGCGGGTGTACTTTGTGGTGACGGACAGGGGGGTTCCCTTTCAGAACGACAAAGTGCAGCAGATGACCGCTTCAAACCGTGCCCTGTGGGGCTTTCAGCCTGGCCCGCCCGCTTCGTTGCCCTTCGACACCCGCCCTCAAAAGAGCGCCTCGAGCGCGAACCAGCTTGAAACCCTGAGTACGTAACGGGCTTTTCTACCAGCCTGGTAGTGCAATGCGCGCGTTAGTCTAGAAGGCGAATGCGGTAATCGAAAGTGAATCATCGCAACCGGAACTGTACAGGCAGGGTGATCTCGCGGCCCTTGATGTCGAGTTCGCTCGGTGGCGCAGGCAGGGTCGTTTCCCGGAGCAGACGCTGCACATGGCGGTCGAGGATACGGCTGCTCGAGCTTGTCTCCAGTTCCACCTTGGAAACGCCCCCGTCGCGAGCCACTGTGAAGCGGATCCGGACCACGCCTTCCTGACGGCGCAAGCGGGCGCGGCGGGGATAGGTCTTGCGCTGCTCGATAGTGCGTTGAAGCTTGCCCAGATAGCGGTTCCAGGCATTGTCATGTTTGCCCTGGTCGTGAGCGCCCGGGCCGGCTTCACGTCCGTCGCCGGCCGGCTCTTTCGACACTTTCTGCCGTTTTTGCTTCTCTTCCGGTGTTTGCTTTCTTTTCTTCTCCTGCAGCTCTTTTTGCGACTCAGGCTCGGTTTTTTCTTCCGGTTTTACCTTCTTCTTTTCTTGCTCCGGTTTCTTTTCCGTTTTCAGGGCCTCGGGCTCCGGCTCCTGCTGAGGTTCGGGCTCCGCCTCCTGCTCAGGTTCGGGCCGGGATTGCTCGGTTTCTTGTTCCGGTGTCGTCGCGGCTTCGGTCAGGCTGAGGTTCAGGGTGCGGCCGCTGCTCACGGGGCCGCCTGATCCGCCCTGCAGAGTCTGCGGCGCCAGCCAGTGCGGCGCGAGCACGGCCGCGTGCAGTGCCAGGGCAAGGAGTAGTCCCGCGGCCCGAATGACACCCGATCTCATCATTCGCTCCGCAGCGTGATCAGCTGGATCGAGTCGAAACCGGCGTCGCGCAGTGCCTGCAAAACGGGACGCAGCTCTTTGGAGCTCACCCGGGCATCGGCGTGCAAGCGAGGGCTTTTGCCGCCCAGCAATTGTTCGGCCTCGGCTACCAGCTGTTCGCGCGACAGGGGTTCACCGTCGAGCAGAAGCTCGCCGTCGGAACGCAGTGCCAGCCTGGGCCTTTCCTCGAGTGGCTGGTGTCGGGCTTGGCTTTCCGGAGTCTGCACAGCCACCGGCGGCTGTTGCGCCATATGGCCCGCCACCATGAAGAACACCAGCAGCAGGAAGACCACATTGATCAGGGGCAGCATGGGCTCAAGCAGAGGACGGCGCCTTTCATCCGGTGCAATCCGCATCACTCCCCCAGCAGCGCCAGCTTGACGTCGCTATAGCCGGCGGCTCGGACGCGGTCGGTCACGTCAATAGTGGTTTTCAGCGGTACCTGATCGGCCGTGGTGATATAGAGCGGGCGCGGATCGCGCTCGCGCAGCCAGCCCTCCAGTCCGGACAAAGACAGGGTTTGGTCACCGATCTCGACTTCAGCGGCGCTGGTTATTTGTACGCGAACCAGCTCTTCCGCTGCTCCCGCCGCGCCCGCCGAGCGGATGGGCAGCGGGGCCTGCTGCAGGGTGGTGAAACGGGTCACCAGCATAAAAAACACGAGCAGAATGAAGACCACGTCAATCAGGGGGGTCAGGCCAATGCCGGGGCTGCGGTGAACCGGGGGTTCAAGATGCATTAGCGATGCCGTGCTCAGTCGCCCCCGGCGCCGGCGTTTCGTCGGATGCCTCCAGCCCGCCGTGGGCGACGAGGAGGGGTCGCAGCCGCGTGAGCCGATCCTCCATGGCATGGCGGCCGCGCTCGAGGAGTCGGTCGAAGCCGTGCCAGGCGGCCAGGGCGGGAATGGCGACCACCAGACCGGCCGCCGTGGTCACCAGGGCTTCCCAGATGCCGCCGGACAGCGCCGCCGGGTCCACCCGGCTGCCCGCGTTTTCCAACGCCTGAAACGCCTCGATCATCCCGAAAACCGTGCCCAGCAGGCCGATCAGCGGTGCTACCGCAGCGGTCAACTCCAGCAGACGCAGGCCCTGCCGCAGTTGCTCCA
This sequence comes from uncultured Alcanivorax sp., assembly GCA_964411265.1. Taxonomy (GTDB): domain Bacteria; phylum Pseudomonadota; class Gammaproteobacteria; order Pseudomonadales; family Alcanivoracaceae; genus SLJS01. Next base: position 2,966 of record CAYPKI010000192.1, read on the forward strand.
GTTCCTCCCGTGCCCGGCGTTGCATTTCTTCCATCCAGGCAGAGCTGTCGGCGCCAAAGCGACCGGTCAGCAGCAGGCCCCGCGCGACGATACGGTCCACCGGCGTTCGGGCCTGCTCAGCCTGTTCGCGAGCGCCGGCGGTGTCGCCGCTCGCCAGCCTGGCCAGCAGCGCTTCCGTAATCCGCGTGCGGGCCGGCGGCTGAAGCGTGAAAATCAGCAGGCGGCCGATCACGGTAGCAATCGACAGCACGGACAAAATGAACAACACCCACATGGCCACGCCGCCGGCGGCGAACCAGCCGGGTAAAAAGTCACCGGACGGTGTCATCAAATCCTCCTGCGGGAAACGCTGTGGAAGGATAACATTTATACTTTTTGATGCAACTGATTCGCATTCTTTTCTGTCAGGAGTTTTCCGGAGATGAAGCCAGCCGTGAAATCCTGTATGGTTTTGAGTCTTGGATAAACACCCTGTATGCGGCAGTCTGTAAACCGGGCGCATAGCGGTGAGTCGACGGCATTAAGCAAATAAGTATAAAGAATTTCACCGTTATAACGTTTGGCGTTACTCTGCGTTGCCAGAAAATTGCCACGAGGTTGTGAGGCAGTCATGAGAGCAATGAATCCGGAAAAGGTGCTCAGCGTCCAGCACTGGACAGATGAACTCTTCAGTTTTACCACCACCCGGGATCCGGGTTTCCGGTTCAAGAATGGTCAGTTCACCATGATCGGGCTCCAGACCGAGGGAAAACCCTTGATGCGCGCCTATTCCATGGTCAGCGCCAACCACGAGGACCATCTGGAGTTTTTCAGTATCAAGGTAGCGGATGGTCCGCTAACCTCCCGCCTGCAACACATTGAGGAAGGTGACGAAATCCTGGTGAATACCAAGCCCACGGGCACACTGGTGGTGGATCACCTCAAGCCCGGCAAGCGGCTCTGGATGATGAGTACGGGCACCGGCCTTGCGCCTTTCATGAGTCTGATCA
>CAYPKI010000192.1:3964-5208 GCA_964411265.1 uncultured Alcanivorax sp.
CATGGTTGCCGCTATGTCAGCGAACTGGCGTATGAGCAGGAGATCATGCACGACCTGCCCAACGACGAGCTCATCGGCGAGCTGGTTAGTGAGCAGTTGCGCTATTACCCCACGGTGACGCGCGAGGAATACAAGCACCAGGGCCGGATAACGGACTTGCTGGAGAACGGCAAGCTGGCCCAGGACCTGGGGGTGCCCCAGCCCAACACGGACGAAGACCGTTTCATGCTCTGTGGGAGCCCGGCCATGCTCGATGACATGTGCGTGATTCTGGAGCGTAACGGTTTTCATGAGTCCCGCCACGGTGAGCAGGCGGAATACGTGATCGAGCGGGCCTTCGTCGAGAAGTAGATGGAGCCTGCATTCGCAGGGGATCTGACTCTGTTACATCTCCGCGTTAGCCGAAGCGCGCCGCCCTGTGGGGCGGCCATGCAGGCACAATCAGGGCCCGGCCTCCACAGGCGCCAGCCCCCGCCCGCAGCCGTGCAGAGTGCGCTCATTTATGAACACCTGCACGGCATAGCTGTGTTGTTGACCTCTGCCGCTATCACGACAGGTATGGTCCAGAATTTCCACCTGTAATTCGTGCTGGTTCGTCTGACCCTGATAGATGACAAGATCGTCGCCGAGGCTGGCCTCGGGCACCCGGGTGGTCAGCTTCTGTTCACCATGGTTCCACTGCAGCTTCAGTTGACGGCCGCGACCGATTTCCAGAATCCAGCGCGGTTCATGACCGAAGGCGCGAAAGCGTACGCCGTGCAGCCAGGCGCTGGCCCAGGCGTTGTGTGCCTGGCTGATCCGGCAATCGCGATAGCGCTGATCCGGCGTGCGAACCCGGGTGCGTTCGTCCTCTTGATGAAGCAAATAGCCATTGCCCGCGTAACGCCGGCCGGAATCCGCTTGCCGGCGGGGTAGCGACAATGCCAGACCGGGCAGGTAAAGGGTGGCCTGGTTTTCGCGCAAAGCGGCGTGAAAGGCCAGCATTTCGCAGTCCACAACCGGGCTGCCAGCGCCGCCCGCAGACTGCGACTCGGGTCGGCCCGCACAACCGATCAGGATGGCCGTTACCGCCAGTACGGGCCAGCGGGTCATGACGCGGGGGTGTTTTGGAGCCAGTGGTAGATAGCGGCAAAGTCCTCTTCGCCCAGCCCGCTTTGCAGGGCCAGGCGGTAGCTCTCGCGCGCGGCGGCGCTCAGTGGCATGGCTGTGGTGTTTTCGCAGGCCGCTTCACTCACCATCTGCAG
>CAYPKI010000193.1:0-5205 GCA_964411265.1 uncultured Alcanivorax sp.
GGGCCCACCCGGCCGTGTCCACGGGGGCGTGATCAGTTTGACCCTGGATATGGTTATGGCCAAGTGCCAGGACTTCTTTACATCCAAGGGGTTCACGGGAACGCTGGACGTGCGCTACCTGGATGCCACGCCTCTGGAGTCGGATATTGACTTTGAAGCGCGCGTGACCAGAGTGGAGGGCCGCAAGCTTTTCGTGGAAGCGAAAGTGTTTGCCGGTGAGCGGCAGACGGTAGCCGCCGAGGGTATCTGGATTTGTGCGCAGGGCGAGTATCTCGTGCGCGATGAATTCGCAGGCATTTTTGCAGACAAGGGGATAGCATGACGACCTACAAGCTGTGCTTTTATGTACCCGAGACTCACGCGGAACAGGTCAAGGCGGCGGTGTTCCGCGCCGGCGTGGGCAAGATCGGGAACTATGACTGCTGTGGCTTTCAGCTGACAGGCCAGGGCCAGTTCCGGCCTCTGGAAGGTACGGACCCGTATCTGGGTAACCAGGGCGAAATCGAGACAGTCAGCGAGGTGCGCTTCGAGACCCTGGTGACCGAGGATGTGCTCAAGCCCGGGCTGCGCGCCCTGCGCGATGCTCATCCCTATGAAGAGCCCGCCATTGATTTGTGGAAGCTGGAAGAACTACCCGCCTGACTGCCGGGCTCAGGATTCGCTTTCCTTGGTCTCAGCCGGCCAGGTCGCCCAGAAGATGCCCCGGAAGTCGCCCACCTGAAAGCCGGTGGCCTCGTCGTTGGGGTATTTCGCATTCAGCTTCGCTTGCACGGCCGCCGGGATCTGGTCGCTGGGCCCGTGGCAGGTAACGCACAAGGGCTTGACCTTGATGGGCTCAGCATAGGCGACTCGGCCATTGTCGAGCCGGCGGCTTTGCGGCGAGCGGTCCTGGCTGTCCAGGTAGTGCCTTACCATTTCACGCTGCCAATCCGTGGGTTCATTGTCCGGATTACGCAGCTTGTGACTGGTGCGGCCCAGCTCGACGCCCTCGGGCGCGGCTTGAGCCGGGATGCCCGGCGCCTGGAGATGACAGGTGTCCACCGCCTCTGCCGGCCCCTTCGCCAGGCCCTCCTTGAGCGCGCCCATGAGTCGCTTCTTGAAGGGCTGGAGCAGCTCGCCGCCGCGTGCCGTACTCGCGTCGCTGACTTCCGGTGCTGCTTGTAGCGTCCACGGCAGGACACAGGCCAGCAGAATCAGTGTCCGTGTATGCATTTCGCATCCACCCCTATTCAGCTCATCTTTAACGGCTCGATATCCCGGGTACGCACCGGAAAGTCCCCGTGTTCCCGATCGTCGAGATAGAAACAAAGGGCCTCACGGATTGTGGGAAAGGCCAGCTCGTCCCAGGGGATTTCGTCCGCGGCGAAGAGACCGGCATCGGCGGACTCGTCACCCGCGCCAAAATCGCCGTTGATCAGACTGCCGCGGAAAAAGATATACACCTGATTGATATGTGTCAGATTAAAGATGGTGTAGATGTCATGGATGTCCACAGATGCCATGGCTTCTTCCCGGGTTTCACGCTGGGCGCCCTGCTGCAGGGTTTCGCCGTTCTCCAGAAACCCGGCCGGCAGGGTCCAATAACCCTCACGGGGCTGGATGGAGCGCTTGCACAAGAGGATGCGATCCTGCCAGACGGGCAGCACACCGGCGACAACGCGCGGGTTGGTGTAATGAATGCTGCCACAATCCGGACACACATGCCGGTGCCGGTCATCCCCGCCGGGAATGACCAGATCGATCTGGCCGCTCCCGCACTCGCTGCAATACTTCATGGCTCTTCAAGAACACCTTTCAAAACAGTTCGATCTTATTGTGCCTTGTGGCGCGGGAAAACGGAATCGGTGAAACTCGCGTTTGAATTTGGCGGTCAGACCATGCAAATTGGAAATTGAAGCGGTCGAAAAAAGAACCGCGAACCGGAGTGGGCAGTGATTCATACCTTGCGTGAGAGACTGCGGCACTATCAGCCGCGGGAATTGCCCCTGGATTTGCCCGAGGCGGCGGTCTTGATGCCGGTGACGAATTCCTCCACGCCCGAGCTCATTCTCACGGTGCGCTCGGCGGCCATGCCCACGCATGCCGGCGAGGTCGCCTTCCCCGGGGGCAAGCACGACGACGGCGACCCGGATCTGCTGGCGACAGCCCTGCGCGAGAGCCGGGAGGAAGTCGGGTTGCTGTCCCGGGACGTGGACGTGGTGCGTCAGCTTTCGCCGCTGGCCTCGCGCTATGGCGTGAAGGTAACCCCCTTTCTGGGCGTGGTGCCGCACGAGGTGCCGCTCGCCCCCGAGCCCAACGAAATCCGCGATATCTTTCGGGTGCCACTGGATTTTTTCCTCGAGCACGAACCCGAGCTGTCCGAGCCTGTGGAATTTCAGGGTCGCCAGATGTGCATTCCGTCCTACTTCTATGATGACAAGCGCATCTGGGGCCTGACGGCGTTCATGATCCTGGATCTGATCAATTTCGCCTTCGATGCGGACGTCCAGTTCGAGGTGGGGTAGGGCATCTCGGAACGGCCAATTCGGCTCTGTTATACTCGCAGCCTTTGGTATGCCGAGGAGCCCCGATGATCTATCAACTGGGCAGTCGTCGTCTGGACACGCGCACCGAGCGTTACTGGATCGCGCCCGATGCCACCCTGATCGGTTCCATCGTGCTGGGCGACAACGCCAATGTCTGGTTTCACACGGTGATCCGTGCGGACAACGACACCATTACCATTGGTGACGACACCAATATTCAGGATGGCGCTGTGCTGCACGTGGACCCCGGAACACCCCTGAATCTGGGCGCGGGCGTCACCGTGGGCCACAACGTCATGCTTCACGGCTGTGATATCGACGACCACAGCCTGGTCGGCATCAATGCCGTGGTCCTCAATGGCGCGCGCATCGGCAAGCACTGCATCATCGGCGCCAATACCCTGGTCCCCGAAGGCATGGAAGTGCCGGACAACTCGCTGGTGCTGGGCTCCCCGGGCAAGGTGGTCAAGGAGATCGAGGATCACCAGCGGAGCATGCTGGAGCAGAGCGCCCGGCACTATGTCGAAAATGCCCACCATTATCAGCAGGATCTTGTCCCGGATCCGCGTTTTTCGGAGTCTGACGCATGAATATGCCCCATGAACCCGTGGCTTCCCCCTGCAGGAGCATTTGCGCACTGAACCATGACGATGTCTGTGTCGGGTGCTTCCGAACCGGCATGGAAATTACCCGGTGGGGGCGCCTCGGTAACGAGCAGCAGCGTGAGGTGGTGCGCCGCAGTGCGCGGCGCATGCAGGGTGAGGCCGATCCCTGTGTCATTGTCGGTGATGACTGACGGCAGCTCCGAAAAGCCCGTTCTGGGCCTGGCCCTGGGTGGTGGTGCGGCCAAGGGCTGGGCCCATATCGGCGTCCTGCAGGAGCTCGAACGCCTGGGGCTGCGCCCGCAAGTGGTGTGCGGTACCTCCATTGGCGCACTGGTGGGTGCGGTCTATGCCTCGGACCAGCTGGAAGCGTTTAGTGACTGGGTCCAGAGCCTGACGGTACGCGATGTGCTCGGGCTCATGGATTTTTCCTTCTCGGGCGGCGTAATCAAGGGGGAAAAGCTGTTCGAGTTTTTCCAGGAGCGCCATCAGAACCCGGATATTCAGGACCTCGCGCTTGCATTCGCCGCCGTGGCCACGGACATGGGCAATGGCCGCGAGACCTGGGTCGACCGGGGCCCGGTGCTACAGGCTGCGCGCGCGTCCTGTGCCCTGCCGGGGCTGTTCTCGCCGGTGCAGCATGAAGGTCACTGGATGCTCGATGGCGGGCTGGTCAATCCGGTGCCAGTGTCCGTGTGCCGGGCGCTGGGCGCGGACGTGGTCGTGGCGGTCAACCTCAATCATCTGCCCGCGGGCAAACAGATTGCCCGACCCAATCGCCGCAGCATGGCGGAGGCCAGAGCGGGCGAACAGGATGAGGGGCTGTGGCAAAAGGTGATCGGCTTTCTGGGCTCGGAGGAAGAGGAAGATCCGGGTTTTTTTGATGTCATGACTGCCAGCGTGAATATTATGCAGGATCGCATCACCCGCAGCCGTATGGCCGGCGATCCCGCCGAGGAAGTGCTGGCGCCGGAACTGGGCGATTTCGCCATCATGGATTTCCACCGCGCCGCCGAAGCAATCGAGGAGGGTCAGCGGCTCACCCGCGAGGCGGGGCAACGCCTTCGGGCCTGGCTGGGTGGGGATGAAGAGGCAGATACCCGAGGGTAGTGGCGCTCAGGGGCCCTGGGACGAGGCGTGTGTGTCCAGTCCGGCCTGGCTGGCGTGGCGCATGAGCACGGTTTTCACCATGTTGTCCTTCACGTGCAGCACCTCGATCAGGTAATCGTCCACGCGCAGCGAGGTGTTGTTGTCCGGAATGGCCTGTAGATGCTCGGTAATGAGCCCGTTCAATGTCTTGGGGCCATCGGTGGGCAGACTCCAGTGCAGCCGCCGGTTGAGCTCGCGCAGATGGACGCCGCCGTCGATGACCCAGGAGCCGTCCTCCTGCAAGTGAATATCCTCGTTGGAGGTGGCCATATCCGTGGTGAACTCGCCCACGATCTCCTCCAGGATATCCTCCAGGGTAATCAGGCCCAGAACCTCGCCATATTCATCCACGACTACGGCAATGCGCTGACGCTCGTTCTGGAAATTGATTAACTGTTGATGCAGATGGCTCCCCTCGGGCACGAAGTAGGGCTCAACCGTGGCCTGCACCAACTCCGCCTTGTTGATCTCCTCCTGTTGCAGTAACCGGCTGAGGCGGCGCAGGTGGAGCATGCCAATAACCTGATTGGGGTCGCCACGGAACACGGGCAGGCGCGTGTGCTGGGCGGCGCGCAACTGGCCCATGATTTCGTGCAGATCGTCGTCGAGATCAATGCCCACCATTTCATTGCGCGGAATCATGATGTCCTCGACGGTGGCATCCTCCAGATCCAGGATCGCCAGCAGCATGCGCTGGTGCTGGCGCGGGATGAGCCCGCCGGCTTCGTTGACCACAGTGCGCAGCTCCTCGGCGGAAAGCTGGTCCTCGTTGTTCTGCTCACCCGGCTTGAGGCCGACCAGGCGCAGCAACAGTCTGCTTACGCCGTTGACCAGCGACACCAGCGGCGCGAGCAGTTTCTGGAGTGGACTCAGGATGAGACTGGCGGGATAGGCGATGGATTCGGGCCGAATTGCGGCCCAGGTTTTGG
>CAYPKI010000194.1:0-5191 GCA_964411265.1 uncultured Alcanivorax sp.
CGTGCAGCTGTTGTACTTTGTTGCGACGGACAGGGTGGTTCCCTTTCCGAGCGACCCAGTGTCGCAGATACGCGCTTCAGGTCGCGCCCTGCGGGGCTTTCAGGCTGGCCCGCGGTCATCGTTGCCACTTCTCGATGGGTAGACACCCGCCTGCAAAAGGGTGCCTCGATGGCGAACCCGCCTGAAAGCCTGAGTACGCAACGTTTTTTCAACAGCTTGCCAGGACACCGAGCTGCTCAATGCCGACGCCGATGACGCGCAAGATCATCCATATTGATTGTGATTGCTTCTACGCCGCCGTGGAAACCCGCGACGAGCCGAGCCTGCGCGGCCGCCCCGTGGCTGTGGGCGGCGACCCGCGTGGCCGGGGCGTAATCGCCGCCTGCAACTATGAAGCCCGGGCCTATGGTGCGCATTCCGCCATGGCGTCGGCGCACGCGCTGCGGCTTTGTCCGGAGCTGGTTATGCTGCGCCCGGATTTCGACAAGTACAGGCGCGTCTCAAGGGACATCCATGCCATCTTTCAGCGTTATACGGATCGCATCGAACCGCTATCCCTGGACGAAGCCTATCTGGACGTCACCGAAACGGATCAACTGGGCAACAGTGCTACCCGCATCGCCGATGCCATCCGCGACGAAGTGCGTCGGGAACTCAACCTCACGGTGTCCGCCGGCGTCGCCCCCAACAAGTTTCTGGCCAAGGTGGCCAGTGACTGGCGCAAGCCCGATGGGCGTTTCGTTATTCCGCCGGAAAAGGTGGACGCATTCGTGCAGGATCTACCAGTGGAATGCATTCAGGGTGTGGGCCGGGTCACGGCCGACAAACTGCGCCAGCAGGGCGTGCGCACCTGTGGCGATCTGCAAGCCATGCCGCGTGTGGAGCTGGCGCAGGGCTTCGGCGTGTTTGGCGAGCGCCTCTATCACTTCGCCCGGGGCGAGGACGACCGCCCAGTAAAATCCGAACGCAGGCGCAAGTCGGTGAGCGTGGAAAAAACCTACTCGAACGATCTCCAACGGCCCGAGGACTGGCGCCGGGAGCTACCGGAACTGCTGGACAAGCTGCGCGAACGCCTGGAACGGCTGGATAGCCGGTATCTCGTTCAGGCCCTGATTGCCAAGGTGCGCTACCAGGATTTCGCCCTGTCTACCTGCGAAAGCGCCGGCACTCGCATGGATGAAGACGCCTATGCGGCACTGCTTGAAACACTCTGGCACCGCCGCGAGGTCCCCGCCCGCCTGCTGGGCATCGGCGTACGCCTGCGCGACACCAACCTGCCCTGGCAACCGGATCTGTTCCCGGAGGAACACCGTGCGGCGCTGTCATTACGACGCCGACACGACCTTTAAACCCTATCCATGCACAACCCGTGGGAGCGGCGTCCTCGCCGCGACATTATTCCAGAATCTCTGGAAACAATCGCGGCAAGGATGCCGCTCTTACGAGCGTTTCAGATCGCGTACCCTCTGCAACCACTCCAGCTGAGCACAGCCCTTTTCCAGCTTCGTCCAATCGGCGTTGACACTGAGCGACGCCAGCGCCGCCGTGGGTAACAGCTTGCCGTCTTCGGGCGTCGTTATTCCCGTTGCGAGGTAGCGCAACCAGTGCTCCAGCCCGGGGTTATGGGCCACCACCAGAATTTGTTCGCCGTTTTCGGCATGGTCGGTCAGCACCGCATGGAATTCCTCAAGGTCCGCACCGTAAAGCCGTTGGTCGCGCATTACGTTTTCCGGGGACCAGCCGGCAGCATTACACAAGCGGTCCAGCGTTTCGACGGCACGGGCAGCGGGCGAACAAAGAACCCGCTCGGGGCACTCGCTCCATTCGCCCAGCGAGGCCCCGAGCTGATCCGACGATTTGCGACCACGTTTGTTCAGCGGTCGGTCAAAATCCGCCGCACTCGTATCCCAGTCGGATTTGGCATGGCGCAACAGCCAGAGCCTGTTCATGCACAACCTCCTTTTGCTACGACGATAGCAACGAAGAAAGAAAATTGATAACCGAAAGATTCGGCCACCATAATTGTCGTGATTCAAGGGACAAAAAAAGCAAGGGCGCCTGCGGCGCCCCTGCTGAATTTCTTGCTCCTTGCTCCTTGTTCCTTGCGCCTCTCGACTTTCGTTATTTCGGCTGCATTCGGATACCACCATCGACACGGATGGTTTCACCATTGAGAAACTTGTTTTCGATCATGTGGCAGACCAGCCGGGCGTACTCCTCGGGATCACCCAGGCGCTTGGGGAACTGCGTCATCTGGATCAGCGGTTCCTTCACCTTGTCCGGCGCGGCGTTCATCAGGGGCGTATTAAAGATGCCGGGTGCGATGGTGTTGCAGCGGATACCGAGTTTGCTGAGATCGCGGGCGATAGGCAACGTCATGGAGACGACGCCGCCCTTGGTGGCGGCATAGGCCGCCTGCCCCACCTGGCCATCGAATGCTGCCACGGAGGCTGTATTGATGATCAGCCCGCGCTCGCCGTCGTCGTCCTCGCCTTCATTGTTGGCCATTTCGGCGGCGGACAGGCGCAGCACATTGAAGGTGCCCATCAGATTGATCTGTACCACCTTGTCGAAAACGCCAAAATCATGCGGTTCGTTTTCGCGGCCCACGGTTTTCATGGCCGAACCCACACCGGCGCAGTTGACGCATACATGAATGGCGCCGAATTTCTCCATGGTCGCGCTGATGGCATTCTTGACCGATTCCTGATCGGTGACATCGGTCTCCACATAAGCGGCCTTGTCGCCGAGCTCCGACACGGCCGCTTCCGCCTTGTCGGTATCCTGGTCAAGAATCATCACCTGCCCGCCTCGGGCGACAATGGCGTCGGCGGTGGCACGGCCCAGCCCGGAAGCGGCGCCCGTGACAACGGCTACCTTGTTGGTAATATCCATGCTTAACTCCTGCCTGAAAATGCGTGAAGACACCGGCAAAAACCGGCCGCGAGGCGGCAGTATACAGCGCATTTTTTCGGGCGCCCATAGTTGCGCCCATTCCTTGCTACTGCCATGCTTTTAGCCACTACTAAAAAAGGGAAATCGAAGCTATGTCCGTAGCCGCCCATACGCTTGAAAACAATGCCCGCGGTGAGCGTTATCAACGTGTACGGGGGTTCAGTGAATGGTTGTGTGAACCCCTTGGCGCAGAAGACCTGGGGCTACAGGCCTGCCCTGAAGTAAGCCCGCCGCGTTGGCACCTCGCGCATACCACCTGGTTTTTCGAGACTTTTGTTCTCAAGGCGGCGCGACCGCACTACCAGCCGTGGAATCCGGCCTTCGAGTACCTGTTTAACTCTTATTACAACGGTATCGGACAACAATACCCGCGGCCGGAACGCCACCTGCTGTCCCGGCCAGGCATAGACGAGGTTCTGGCCTGGCGTCGCCACGTTGACGAGGCCATGATGGCTTTGCTGGAGGACGAGCTTCAGCCGGACGTGGCAGCTATGGTCGAGCTGGGATTGCACCATGAACAGCAGCACCAGGAACTGCTGGTAACGGACCTCAAATACAGCTTCTCATACAATCCCCTTCACCCCGTCTACCGGTCGGCGTCCACAACGGGCCGCGCCGCGCCGCTGGCGTATCTGGATTTCGAGGGCGGGCTGGTGCAGATCGGGGCCAGCGATACCGGTTTTGCTTTTGACAACGAGCGTCCCCGTCACCGTGTCTGGTTGGATCCCTTCCGGCTGGCCAACCGCCCCGTAACCTGTGATGAATATCAAGCCTTTATCGCGGACCGGGGCTATGAACGCCCCGAGCTTTGGCTCGCCGACGGCTGGGACTGGGTGCAGGCTCAGGGCGTGTCGAGCCCGCTGTACTGGCAGCAGTGTGAAGGTCAGTGGTGGCACTACACACTCCGGGGACTGGAGGCGGTTAATCCCGAGGCGCCCGTGGCTCATCTCAACTATTACGAAGCGGATGCCTATGCCCGCTGGGCCGGTCGGCGCCTGCCCACCGAGGCCGAGTGGGAATATGCGGCTTCCGAGCTGTCGGTGTCCGGGCAGTTTGTTGAGCATGGGTTCTGGCACCCAGCGCCCGCCGAAGGCGAGGGGCTGGTGCAAATGTTTGGCGACATCTGGGAGTGGACCGCCAGCGCCTATCTGCCCTATCCCGGCTTTCGGCCACCTGGCGGGGCCGTGGGCGAGTACAACGGCAAGTTCATGTGTAACCAGATGGTGCTACGGGGCGGTTCGTGCGCCAGCGCTACCGAGCATCTACGCACCACCTACCGCAACTTCTTCTACCCGGACATGCGCTGGCAATTCTCGGGGTTGCGCCTCGCCGATGACGACGGAGGAACGCCATGACCTCGCCTGAACCTATACTGAGCAATCTGTCGTTTCACGATTATCAGCCGCCGGAGGCCGATATCGTCGAGGAGGTGCTTACAGGCCTCAGGCGTAAGCAGCCCGGACTGCACCCCAAACTCCTCTATGACGGCCGGGGCTCGCGGCTTTTCGAGGGTATTACGCTGCAGCCGGAGTACTACCCCACGGGCACCGAAAAGGCGCTGCTGGAAGCCCGGGCTCCGGAGCTGCCGGACCATGTGCACCCGGATACCCTGCTGGCCGAGCCCGGCGCGGGTAACTGCGAGAAAGCGCGGCTACTCCTGGAACACTGGCAACCGCGCGGTTACATGCCCGTCGAAATCTCGCGGGACGAGATCCTGTGGGCAAGCCGGGAACTGGCGCGCGATTACCCGATGCTGCCGGTTCACGCGGTCTGCGCCGACTACACACGCTCCATCAGGTGGCCACCGCCGGCGCGCTGCTGCTACTGGTCGGTCAGATCATCTGGCTGTACAACATGGTTTCCTCGTGGTTCGAGGGCAAACGCGTCGAGGGCGGCGATCCGTGGAACCTCAGTCAGGATAACGTTCGCACCATCGAGTGGCAGTGGTTCGAACAGAAGCTCGATACCCAACTGGCGACCGACGGTGGCGACGAGGAGGTCGCAACCGACGGCGGCGAGCCGGCTGACGACAGCGACGACGAGTAAACAGGCGTCGGCAGCGGTCTTTTCTGAAACGCTTATCATCAAAATCAGGCGACCATCCCACAGATCAACGCTTTTTTATTCCTGATTGACAAGTCGCCGTCATGACAACCCGGAGAACGGCCGTTGTCGCCGGCGGCGCGGTTGGACTAAGCTAGATCGCTGGCTGTGTCGGGCCGTGTTTAATCACTAG
>CAYPKI010000195.1:0-234 GCA_964411265.1 uncultured Alcanivorax sp.
ATGTCCGGAGGTGCCCATGCACAACCATCCCTTTATCAAGAACGACGAGGGGCTTTACGAGCTGGCCGGCCCCGCCAGCCCGGACGACATCGTCTCGGCGGCGGCCGGGATTCTGTATGCCGAGCTGGCCCGGGGCGAGGTGCTGACCCGGCCCGAGGACGCCGCGCGGTTCCTGCAGCTGGAGCTAGCCCGCGAGAAGAACGAGCGCTTCTCGGTGCTATTTCTGGATAACAA
>CAYPKI010000195.1:244-3200 GCA_964411265.1 uncultured Alcanivorax sp.
CGGCTCCGCCGTGCACCCCCGGGTGGTCGTCCAGCGCGCGCTGGAGCTCAACGCGGCTGCGGTCATCCTGGCGCACAACCATCCCTCGGACTGCTGCGAGCCGTCCGAGGCGGATCGCAGCATCACCCGGCGTCTGGTGGATGCCCTGGCGCTGGTCGATGTCCGGGTGCTCGACCACATCGTGGTCTCGCGCGCGGACTGGATCAGCCTGGCCGAGCGCGGCTGGCTTTGAGTTTTGACTCCGGCCTCTGGCCGGAAACCGTTTCTACGCCTTTCTCACACACAGGCCCTGCCCCTTCGGGCACGGGCGTTTTATGCCGTTATCAGGAGAACCGGAATGTCACACCAAGTCGAACAAATGGCCTATGTGGGCGACACGCCCTGGCATGGCCTGGGCAATCAACTGCAAGCCGGCCAGCCCCTGGATGTCTGGGCCGAGCAGGCCGGTATGAACTGGGAGATCCTGGAATCCCCGGTGCACTACAGCGCCGGCGAGGCCGGCGGGTTGAACCAGATCCTGTCCTTCCCCGAGCACAAGGTGCTCTTCCGCTCGGACTCGCAGGCGCCGCTGTCAGTGGTGGGCCAGCGCTACAAGGTGGTCCAGCCCCGCGAGATCCTGGAGTTCTATCGGGATCTCACCGAGAAGTCGGGCTTCGAGCTGGAGACCGCCGGTGTGCTCAAGGGCGGACGCAAGCTCTGGGCGCTGGCGAAGACCGACCAACACACCACCCTGAAGGGCGGCGACCGGACCGAGGGCTATGTGCTGCTCGCCACGGCCTGCGACGGCAGTCTGGCCACCACGGCGCAGTTCACCAGTGTGCGCGTGGTCTGCAACAACACCCTGGCGGTGTCGCTGGACAACGCCCGCACGGCGGTGAAGGTCCGGCACTCGACCACCTTCGATGCCGAGGATGTGAAAAAGCGCCTGGGGATCTCCGTGTCCGCCTGGGACGAGTTCATGTACCGGCTCAAGGCGTTGAGCGAGCGCCGGGTCAAAGCGAGCGAGGCGGAACAGTTCTTCCGTACCGTGTTCGCCCATCCCGCGCCCGGTCAGCACCCGGAAGCCGCCAAGGTGAACGAGCGCGCGGCGGCCCGGGCCCAGGCGCTGTTTGACGGCGACGGACGCGGGGCGGAGCTCGCCTCGTCGCGCAACACCGCCTACGGATTGGTCAACGCCGTCACCGAGTTCGTGGACCACGAACGCCGCGCCCGCAGTACCGACTACCGTCTGGACTCGGCCTGGTTCGGCCAGGGCGCCACACTCAAGCAGAAGGCGCTGGAGCAGGCGACCGCATTGGCCGCCTGAGTCCGCTTTCTTTCCGTTCGACCTAAACGCCCGGCAGCCCGCAGGCCGCCGGGCGTTTTTGATTACAGGAGCATCCCAATGCCAGTACCGAATCTGCGCGGGCTGTACCAGCTCATTGACGCTCTACAAGCTCGCTCCGAACCAACACCCGAGACCGAAGATACGGGACAGGACACGGAAACATGGCCGGAGACCCTGCCGGCGGAGACCGCCGCCCTCTGGGGCGCCTTTCTCCATGAGGGGCTCATGCTCTCCGTGCGGGAACCGGCGAGACCGGTGCAGGTGCTCGACGCCTGGGGCCAGGGTTGTATTGAATTGCTCACCGAAGCGTGCAGTTGTCTGGACACCGTCTGGCGCTACCGGCGCGCCTACCCGGCCCACCGGAGCTTGCCCGGGGTCTTCGAGTACGAGGTGATCGCCGAGATCGGCCGGACCCTGGGCGACCATGTGCTCGCCCACGGCATGCTGCCGGATGACGCTAGCCAGCAGGCACTGATCCGCGAGCAGGTGGAAGCCTTCTTCGCCCGGGGCGAGCCGGGCGATTGAGCACCGCTTCCCTTCACAACCCGCTCCCAAGCTTGGGAGTTGGACACAACACGAAAACTCTATTTCCGCCAGAAACGGGATGATAGGGGCATCCGAAGGCGAGCTTTACGGACCGATGATCCAACACGCCGCTGGTCAAGCCAATGGCTTTTTCCTGTCCTAGAATACTCAGCTCGGAACTACGAATAAAATAATGTACAGGATATGGTCCATGTTCTTGCCCCGCCGAACCGAACCTTTGTGCCGACCCTACCGATGGTTCTACGCGCTAGCATAGTCAGATTTATTTGTAGTAGCCTTGAGACAAACCCGGCTTCCTATTTAAGGAGTAATCATTGCGTATTGTGACGGCATCTTTTGTTTTGCTTTCGCTTGTCATGTCTTCTGGTTGCGAAATTCAGGAACGCATACAGGCTTACGACAAGCTTCAAAAGCTTAAAGAAGAGCATGCGGAACTTAAGGAGCGTTATGCGAAGCTCGAAAAGGAAAATGATAAGTTACGCGAAAAGCTTGCTGGACACAAAGAGAGTGTTCGTGACTTATATGAATAAGACTGGTTTTTATGGCTAAGCAAACTCATAACGAGCAACAAAAAGAAGATGTCGTACGTGGTGCATGGCACCCGTATTTAGGGTTCTTGGGTGCACTACTGGCCCCTTCGTTGCTCCTGCTTTTTAGGATTTTCGGCGAAACAGACCTTGACGAATCTTTTGCTTGCACTATTGTTTTTGGCTTCTGGCTTGCGATCGCTGCGATCGTTGCACGGGAGTCTCGAGACTCGGTCTCCCATGTCAAGGAAATGTTCTGTGAGGGTATTCTGCAAGACCAGTCCGGCCTGATGAGCATGTTTTGCCGCTCCCAGATAAGCACTTTTCTGTCTGCGATATTTTTCGGTGCAATTTTTTCAATGCTGCTACTGATGTTTACCTATACCATGCCTGCCGCCTTTTTTGTGGCGCTTTTTGCTGGGGCTTTAGTTTTTGTCGGGTTAAGGATCCTTTCGGAGGGCGTTTTTGAGAGACACGTCAAACGGCCTCTTGGCCTGGTAATGCGTCGTTTTGCTGTGACTTCGTTAATAGCCGTTCTTTTGACGGTTGGGTATTT
>CAYPKI010000195.1:3210-5177 GCA_964411265.1 uncultured Alcanivorax sp.
TGCACTTAGTCCTGCTCCAGACGTAGACGCAAATCCGCAAGCTGTTTCCAGTTACGTCATAGAAACAGTTTCACATGACTGTAAATTTTTTCAAGATCTTGTAAGAACATCAGCTTACATTGATACCAACATAGGGGCACTGCGCAATGTGCCACAAATTACCGGTTGGGTTCCCCTGGCACTTTTTGCCTCATTGCTGTCTATTGTGCCCATGGTCGGTTTCGTTATGACCGTACGCTTTGGCTATGAAGCCCTGTCCAGAAAAATCGGAAAATAACATGCGTAAAGCGAAACCCTCTACTCATCGCCAAGCGCCGGAGCCCATTCATGTACATTTTCCCAGCGAGGATGGCCAAGGTCCCAGGGCATGTGCTCCGGATCCCAACGGGGCAGAACCAAGGGGTATAGCCACACTTGTTCGCCACGGGACTTGTGGTATTCGATCAGGCGGTCCTTTTCAGGGATTTCAAGTCGTTGCGCCCGGTCAAGAAAGTCTTGTCCTTCCAATAAGCTGTGACGCGTGAATACTCGCCAGTATGTTTTGAATAGCCTGTGGTTGTGACCGCCGGGCGGCAAACACAACCAGACCTGATGGCCCTGAAGGGCTTCCTCAGCTTCGATATCTTGGCAATATGGTTTTTGCATCGTTTTTCCCTTTGTTCCCTTTAATCAACCATATGCTCAACAAACGACATCTCGCAAGGCCCGGATTTGGCTACGGGGATGCAGCAAACCTTGTGAACTCTGACCAGGCTTCTCTTGCCCAAAGGAGGGGCTGGGAGCGGCCATTCAGGCATTGTTAGTCCCTCTCGTTGCTGTGATTGTTTCTCAGCCTCACCAAGGCTTTTCCTCGACAGCCTCGATTAGCCTGTTTGCATAGGCAACGCAAACCGCATCTAGCTCTGCTCGGCCAGTGACAACCACTTTGCTTAGACGGGTATAGGTACAGCACAGGGCCAAAAGCCTTCCAATTTGTTCTTGTGGTGAATCTTGATGAGGATCACTGCATAGAGAGTAAAACAGATCTTTCTCGACTTATTTGTGCAACCCACAGGCCCGTCCGAGCAGCGCTCGGGCGGGCTTTTTTCGTTCAGGAGGTACCCATGAGTGAACAAGCTGAAAAACCACCTCAACAGCGGCCCGCGCTGCGGCTGGTCTCCACCAAGGACATGAGCCGCGAGGAGTGGCTCCGTGTTCGCAAACAGGGCCTGGGTGCGAGCGAGGCGGCCGCCGCCGTCGGGCTCAATCCCTGGCAGTCGGCGCTGGAGCTCTGGATGATCAAGACCGGCCGGGACCAGGAACTGGCCCAGCCGGATCCGGACGATGACAGCACACCCATCTACTGGGGCCATGTGCTCGAGCCCATCGTGGCCGAGTGCTATGCCAAACGCACCGGGCACAAGGTCCGGCGGGTGAATGCCGTGCTGCAGCACCCGGACGAGGACAAGCCCTGGATGCTGGCCAACCTGGACTACTCGGTGGTGGCCAACCCCGAGGTGCAGATCCTTGAGTGCAAGACGGCCGGACGCAACGGCGCCCGGCTCTGGGACAACGGTGTGCCCGACTATGTCGAGTGTCAGGTGCAGCATCAGCTGGCGGTGACCGGCAAGGCGGCCGCCGATGTCTGTGTACTCATCTGCGGCCAGGAGCTGCGCATTCACCGCATTGAGCGCAACGAGGACGTAATCGCCCAGCTTATCGAGCTGGAGCGCCACTTCTGGCGCTATGTGGAAACCGACACGCCGCCGCCCACGGACGGCTCCGACTCCGCCGACCGGGCCCTGCGCGGGCTCTATCCGGCGGACAGCGGCGAAGCGGTCGACTTCCAGGACGACGAGCCGCTGTGCGACGCCTTCGACCGGCTGCTGGGCGTGCGCGCGGAGCTGGACCGGCTCAAGGACCACGAAAGCCGGCTCAAGCAACAGATCCAGACCCGCATGGGCGAGGCCAGCCGGGCGGTGTTCCCG
>CAYPKI010000196.1:0-539 GCA_964411265.1 uncultured Alcanivorax sp.
ACGCTGTGACACGTCCGGCTTCGCTTTGGTGAGGCCTTCCGGCTCCGCCGTTGGTACGCCCGGACAGGACCGGGGTTTTTCTTGCTCCTTGCCCCTTGCGCCTTGCCACTTTTCAGAGCATATCCGTAAGCAGAATCCCGATACTCACGCGCGTCACATACCTGTTGTAATGAATCAACGAGTCGCCATACCCGCTGAATACCTGAACAATTCCCTTGAACAGTTCATTGACCGGAAAAGAGTAGTCCAGCTGGGCCGCGCCGCGATCCTGGTCCCGGTCCATGTTGTGCCGGACCATCAGATCCAGTACATGATTGTTGAAGGGCCGGGACAGGGTCAGTTCGAAGTTGCCCATGTAATCGGTAATGTCCGGGTTGCTGTCGCCGTCCGGGTCGCCGGGGTAGTTCTTTTTCTCTTCCGGGATGCGGTACCAGGGCTTCAATTGCCAGTAGTACGAGCCGGTGCGGAACACATAGCGGGCGAAGATCCGGTTCCAGCCGCGCGATGTGGGTTCCGAGCGGCCGTTGGATTCATGGACA
>CAYPKI010000196.1:562-5175 GCA_964411265.1 uncultured Alcanivorax sp.
GAAGGGGCGCGACAGGTCCTCGTTATAGGCCTGCCACCAGGAGGTCATGGTGAAAGCGCCATAGAGTGTGTAGTCGTCGCCCAGGGCGTCATCGACCAGCGGGGTTTTCAGCGAAACCTGGAATTTCACTTCATTGGGCTGAAGGTTGTCCGGGTCGCGCGCCGGGTCCTCCCAGCTGCGGTTGGTCCAGTTACTCCACGGCATCAGGTAGTTGCGCCGGTGCGGCGTGAGCACAAAGGGGTTGAACTGGGTGCGTTCTTCCAGCGCCAGCCGTGAGCGCAGGGCGTCGTGGGCCGGGGTATGGCTCTCCGCGCCGGCCGGAGGATTGCACCAGGCGCGCAGCGCGCGCGCCTGGGTGTCGTCGGCCGCTGCGGCCGCCGCTTTTTGCAGACAATCGCGCTCGTCGCGCGGAATACCTTGCAGCTCCGGCGGGGGGCCGTCGTTTTCCGGGTCCGCGGTCTCGTTTCGGGCCCCGTCCGCAGCCGAAACCGGCATGCTCAGGACCAGGCCGGCCAACAGGCCGGCGCGTCGCGCGATCACAGGCGCCGCAGTTCGTCGTCACTCATCTGCCGGGCTTCCTGTTCCAGCAGTACCGGGATCTCGTCGCGGATGGGATAGGCCAGGGCGCTGGCCTTGCACAGCAACTCATCGTTGTCCCGGTCGAGAATCAGGGGGGCCTTGGTGACCGGGCAGACCAGAATATCCAGGAGTTCGGGGTCGATCATGGTGATGTCCTCTTCCGTCATCGCTTGATTGTAAAACGCGGGGGTCGTCGAGGCGATGCCCGGGAGTCCGTCCGCGCGGGGTCCCGGGGTGCAGATTCAAACAGTCGTTTGACCCTCCGGTCACGTTCGGCCCTGTGCCTGTGGGAGCGTCGGCGCTACTATTGACCCCTCCGGGTCGGCCCTGCTCACTGGATGCCGCCCCGCCACCGTACTTTCCGGAGGTCTCCCCATGGCGGCTTACAAAGCTCCCCTGCGCGACATGCGCTTCGTGCTGCACGAGGTCCTGAATCTCGAAGATCATTATCAAAACCTCGGTGTCGAGGAACTCAACCGCGAGCTGATCGATGCCTTTCTCGAGGAAGGCGGGAAGTTCGCCATGAACGAGCTCGACCCGCTCTACCGCTCGGCAGACGAGGAAGGTTGTCAGTATCACAATGGTGAAGTGACTACACCCCCTGGCTTCAAGGAAGCCTATCAGAAGTATGTGGAGGGCGGCTGGCCGTCCATGAACGGCGACCCGCAATACGGTGGCCAGGGCCTGCCCAATTCCGCTGGTACCGCTATCAGTGAAATGATCGGCACGGCCAACTGGGCCTGGAACATGTATCCGGGGCTGAGCCACGGCGCCGTGGCCACGCTGGAGAGCCACGGCACTCAGGAGCAGAAGAATACCTGGCTGCCCAAACTGGTCAGCGGTGAGTGGTCC
The DNA here is from genome assembly GCA_964411265.1 of uncultured Alcanivorax sp. Lineage (GTDB taxonomy): Bacteria > Pseudomonadota > Gammaproteobacteria > Pseudomonadales > Alcanivoracaceae > SLJS01. The sequence goes on from CAYPKI010000196.1 coordinate 1,994, forward strand.
GGCACCATGTGCCTGACCGAGTCGCACTGTGGTTCCGACCTGGGGCTGTTGAAGACCAAGGCTGAACCCCGTGACGACGGCTCCTACACCATTAGCGGCACCAAGATCTGGATTTCCGCCGGCGAGCACGATATGGCCGACAATATCGTGCATATTGTCATAGCCCGCACACCCGGTGCCCCCGAGGGCACCAAAGGGATTTCGCTGTTCATCGTGCCCAAGTTCCTGCCCGATGCGGACGGCAATGCGGGCGAGCGCAATGATCTGGTTTGCGGCTCCATCGAGCACAAGATGGGCATTCACGGCAATGCCACCTGTGTCATGAACTTCGACGGCGCCCGGGGTTTCCTCATCGGCGAGGAGAACAAGGGGCTGAATTGCATGTTCACCTTCATGAACTTCGCCCGCCTGGGTACCGCCATCCAGGGTGTGGCGCATGCCGAGCGTGGATTCCAGGTGGCGCTGGATTTCGCGCGCGAGCGTCTGGCCATGCGCTCACTGTCCGGGGCCAAGAATCCGGATGGTCCGGCGGACCCGGTCATCGTGCATCCGGATGTGCGCCGTATGACACTGACCGCCAAGGCTTTCGCCGAGGGCGGCCGGGCCATGACCTATTATGCTTCGACGCTGGGTGATCTGGTGAACGAGGGCGATGATGACGCCGAGAATTTGATGGCGTTGCTCACGCCCATCGCCAAGGCCTTTCTCACCGAGGTGGGCGTGGAGTCGGCGATCCACGGCATTCAGGTATGCGGTGGTAGCGGCTATATCCGCGAGTGGGGCGCGGAGCAGAACCTGCGCGATGCCAAGATCTCGACCATTTACGAAGGCACCACCGGCATCCAGGCGCTGGACCTGCTCGGGCGCAAGGTGCTGCAGAGCCAGGGTGAGCAACTGCGCGTCTGGACGAAGATCATTCACAAGTTCTGCCAGTCGCTGGAGGGTGACGAAGCCATGCAGGAATTCATTGAGCCCCTGAAGGCGCGCAATGACGAATGGGGCAACATGACCATGGAGTTGGGGCAGAAGGCGATGCAGAACCCGGAAGAGGTGGGCGGCGCTTCGGTCGACTACCTGATGTACGCGGGCTATGTATCCCTGGCGTATTTCTGGGCACGCATGGCGAAGACGGCCCAGGAACAGCTGGATGCGGGCACCAACGAGACGGCCTTCTATCAGGCCAAGATCGACACGGCCCGGTTCTACTTCCGCCGGCTGCTGCCGCGTTGCGACGCGCACAAAGGGGCCATCGAGGGTGGACTGGAGTGTCTGATGGCGATCGAGGATGAGCACTTCATGTTCTGAATCAGCACGACCTCAGGGGCCTCGGAAACCCGGCTGCTTGCCGGGTTTTTTGGTGGGTTACTTGATTCCGCGAAGCGCTCAGCGGACCATGCCTCGATAATCCCGAGTCTGTGAAAGAGAGGTCGTACCATGGTCACTCCTACCCAGGACGTGCTCGACGACGAGAACATGACCGACTGGCAGCGCGCGATGTTGTTTCAGAACATCGAGCGTTCGCGTTTGTCGAATGAACGCAACCTGCTCAACTGGATTCGCACGAGTCTGGCTTTTCTTACGCTCGGGTTTGTGGTTCAGCGCATGCATTTGTTGCTGGACTCCACGGGCGTAGCCGTGGATGCGGCTGCCTCTCCCTTGATCCGGTTCTGGGTGCCCTTGCTGTTCTTTGTGCTCAGTACCGTCATTATCGCTCTGGGCACCTGGGAGTATTTCCGCGTTCGGCGCGAGATTATGGCTTCCAGCTGGCAGGGGTTAAGCGGGCTACGCGACAAACTCATTACGGTGACCCTGGTTTTTCTCATGGGTGTGTTGCTGCTCTTCATTGTCGGCAGCATCTGAGGCCGAGGCCCGTTCGCACGGACACCGGTTCGGCTTGGGCAAGGGGGCTGACGGGTTCGCATGGCTGCGCATGCCGGGGGAAATCCGCAAGGTGGCAGGCTCCGACACAACGAAGCTGACAAGCGAATTGCAATACCGGGTGGATCTGCTAAAGTGGGAAAGAAACGTAAATGCGTATAGTTCGCATTACTGCTCATCAGGAGAGATCACCATGAAATCCCGGCAAAACGTTCTGGCTTGTGCCGCCATGCTCTTCACGCTGGGAGTCGGTCTCCCGGCGCTGGCGGCCACTGACCATGAAGATGAACGCGAACACGAGACCAACTCAAAACCCGAAAATCAGCCGAGTCATTTCGAGGGTCAGCCTGCCAAAACCGACGAACAGGCGCGGCAAAACCTCAAGCAGTACAACGCTAAACTCCGGTCGCTGCTGGACAAGCAGGAACTCAGTGCTTCGGACCTGGGCGAGATACACCGGATTTCGTATACCCTGGAAAACGCCGTTCAGCAACTCGACCCTGAGGTTGACTGGATTGCGGAGTATCTGGAGGCCGTTCATCTGGCCTCCGAGCGCACCGAGCGCGACACCGTGCGCAAGAAGGGCCGAGCCTATCTGGCCGCTTCCGAGGGCCTGGTCGCGGAATAGAGCTGCGCAGCCCGACCGCGGCAAAGGCCGCATAGGCGCTTCTCTGAGCAGCGCTTCTGCTGTCCGCGACGGCAGGCGAGGAGGCAGGCGGGCGAGAGCGAATCGGGGGTTACGGGACCGCTCTGGCAGCGGCGGCCGATTGGACTGTTGAGTCCTTCGAGCAATGATGGTGGTTGCGCGGTTGTCTGCGCCGGGGGGAAGTGTTGCAACGGATTTGACTCTCCTCCGGCCGCGCCTGAATGGCGCTCGCCTGGAGGGCTGTACGGCTATGCGCTAAGGCTGCAGGTTACTTTTTGGTCCCGATCGCCCACATCCGTCGCGATCCGGTACCGCGCTGTGGGCAGGCAACCTGTCCAATTCCTTGAAACTTTTTTACAGCCTGTCAGGGACGCACAGACGATGCCGGACGCTTGGCGCCCCGCATCGTCCAGGCGAGGCTTACTCGACCATGCCCAGATACTGGTCGATTCGGCCTTTGCCGGTACTCATCATGCCTTTCATTTCCTTGGCCTTGCTTTCAGCCGCATCCATGTTGGTGGCTTCGCCCACCTGGATTACACCGACCATGCCCAGCGCCAGGTGCGGGTCACACTTGTAGACGAAGACACCCTCTTTATTCAGTGTCACGGACACCTTCTCATTCATCTCGCCATTCCAGTTCTGCCCCCAGTCCGAC
>CAYPKI010000197.1:0-476 GCA_964411265.1 uncultured Alcanivorax sp.
CTGGCCTATCTGGGGGGCGGTATCGAGTCCGACCCCTTCTGGCGCCGTGGTTCCGATCTGCTGCGCTACGGCCTCAGGGCGGGTCCGAGGGGGGTGGCTGTTTTCGCGGGCCTCATGCTCACCTTTGGTCTCAGCCCCCATACGTTCGTTCTGCTGGTGTTCGGGTACGTGGTAGTGGCCAGCTACGGCCTCGAGATCACGGTTCGGATGGCGCAAGGGTCGTGGCAGCCGCCGCGCTTTGAACAGGCCTATCGGGATAACAAGTCGCTCAGCATGCAGCAGATGCTGCTCTTGCTGGTGCTTTTTGCTCTGCCGGTTCTGGCATCGTTGACGTCATCGGTGCTGGCCGGCTTGCTCTACTTTCTGGTGATGCTGGTCGTACCGGCGGCGATCATGCTGCTCGCTTTGCGTTCCTCGTTGCTCGTGGCCCTCAATCCCCTGATGCACTCTCGGCTGATAGCCACGGTGGGCTGGCC
>CAYPKI010000197.1:486-4025 GCA_964411265.1 uncultured Alcanivorax sp.
ACCTGTTGCTGTGGTTCGCACTGGGTGCGATCACCGCCGTGCCGGATCTCGCTGCCCTGGCGATGGGGGATCAGACAGCGGTTGTGCTACCGGTTTTCGTGATCAATCTGCTGACCTGTTATTCCCTGCTGGTGGCCTATGCCCTCATGGGGTATCTGTTGTATCAGTATGCCGGTGAGCTCGGTTTCGCAGAGCGACAGCAACGGGGCCGTTCATTGCCGCCGGAGGAATATCAACGCAAGGCGGCGCTGGGACAGAGTCACATCTATGCGCGCCGGGGTCGGCTCAAGGATGCCCTGGGGGTGATCAACCGCGCGCTGGCGGCGCAGTCAACCAATATTCGTCTGCATGAGCACAAGCATCGCTTGCTCATGAGTCTGAAAAGGCCCGCAAAACTCACCGCTCATGCCAGTGAGTATGTGCGCATCCTCGTGGCTGCCGGTAATCCAGGTAACGCCACGGCCGTGCTCAAGAATGTCTGGCAGCAGGAGCCGGATTTTCGCCTGGACGACCCGTCCGCGGCGCTGGCCATTGCCCGGGTATTCCATCAACAGCAACAGTTCCGGGAGGCCAGACGCATGTTGGCCAACCTGCACCGGGATCACCCGGAATTCGAGCAGCTGGGCGAGGCCTATTTGCTGCTCGCCCGGGTCTATCTCGAAGGCTATGACAGTCGTGATCATGTCACGCGCATCCTCGGGTTTCTCCGCAAGAACCGGCCCCAAATGCTGGATAGCGAGGACGGCCATTACCTGCGCCGCATGGTGGCGGATTAGTCGGCCGACCGGACGCCTTCCAGTTGTTGGCGAAGCCGCTCGAGGCGCTCATGGGCGAATCCGCTCTGGGTCAAGTCGTTGACCAGTGCATGGCTATCCTCTGTGGCGCCTTGACGGGCCAGCACCTCCGCGAGAATCAGCAGCGCCGCGGGCGAGAGCTGGCGGCCCGGAGCGGACCAGGTGCGCGCCTGGTTCCAGTAGCGGGCCAGTGAAGCCGCGTCCAGCCGTCCCTGGTGATATTGACGGACCGCGAGTTGCAGCAGACCCCGTTGTTGCTCGTAATCCGCGCGCGGTGCCAGCTCCAGCGCAAAATCCCACAAGGCCGGCCATTGCGGATTGGCCTCCAGCCGGCGCCGGGTGTTCTCCAGGGCCTGGTCAAAGTTCAGTTCCCGGGCCAAACGCTCAATGCCGGCCGGGACAGCGTCGGCTTGTTGTGCCTGTTGCGCATTGATCGGGTAAGCCTCGACCGTATTGTCATCCGCTTTTTCCGGCGGCGGCCACCAGATTCGGCCCGCCAGGGCGATAGCGGCACCACTGAGCAAGCCACCGACATGAGCCATGTAAGCGACATTGGTGTTCAGCGTGAGGCTTTGAACAATCTCCATGAGCAGCCACAAGGGAAAAACCGCGAAGGCAGGCGCACGAAAGGATCCGAAAACAAAGCCCAGGGTATAGAAAAACTCGATGCGTCGAAGGCCGTAGCTGGCGGCATAGATCCCCATGAGACCGGAAATGGCTCCGGACGCCCCGACGGTGGGGATATCCGAGTCCGGATCCATGGCGATGGACACGGCGGCCGAACCCAGCCCGCACAAGAGATACATGGGGGCGAGCCGTCTGAGGCCCCAGTGCCGCTCCATGGGTACCCCGAAAAGCAGCAGGAAAAGCATGTTCCCGAAAAGGTGACCCCAGCCCCCGTGCATGAACATATGGGTCAGCAAGGAGACGGCATCGGCCTCGGCCGGGATGAGTCCGTACGCGATCACAGGCTGTTGCGAGCGCCATTGTTCCAGTCGTTCGCGGGCCTGGCGCCATTCGGCTGAAGGACTCTGTTGCTCCCAGTGCCGGCGCACATGGCGGGAAAAGTGCGCACGCTGCCAGGCGTGGCGTTCAAGCACGTCGCGACGTTCATCAGCCGCGGTTTCATGAACCTCCAGCCATAAGCGCGGTCGATCCTCTTCGATCCATTCGAGGAAAAGGGGCCACTCCTTTTGGAGCAACAGATTGAGCTGGGTCTCGTTGAGGAAGTGGTCGAGGCGGAACGCGGGATCTCGCCACTGACTTTCCGTGTGTAGATGCACGACGAGGTTGATGAGCAGCAGCGCAAGGATCAATACAGGTGGTCTGCGCCAGCTGCCCTGATCTTCAACTGGTAGCAATAACATGCCATCCCCCTGCCGCTTCATGTTGCTTGAGGGGACGGCGTGGTGTCCACCAGGACGGGCAACAAAAAACCCGCCACGCAGGCGGGTTGGCCCTGCTGTTGGCCGGGTTTTTTATTTCACTTCCACCTTCTTGCGCTCGCCGCCGCCGACATCCCGGCGCGGTAGCGTGATCTTGAGAATACCATTGTCGAAGTTGGCCTTGATGCTTTCACTGTCAGCGTCCTCTGGCAGAGTCAGTGCCCGCTGAAAACTGCCATAGCTGCGTTCGGTGTATTGATACTGACCTTCCTCATGGCTTTCCTCGCTTTTCTTCTCACCGCGTACGATGAGGGCGTCGCCGCGGACTTCCACGTCCACATCATCCTTGGTTACACCGGGCATCTCCAGCGTGACGTTGTACTCCCGGTCACTTTCGCGAATATCCAGACTGGGTCGGAATAAACCTCCGTCTGCGCCCGAGCTCAATACGTCAGGCAAGCCGCCACCAGCGAACGCCTCGTTGAACAGGCTGTTGATCTGATTGTGCAGATCTGCCAGCGAGCCCGGATTGCCGGATTGTTGAGCCGGCGCAGGCTCACGCCCCTCTTCATTCCGGAACCAGACAAAAGGTGTCATGTTGCGCAGTGCCATGGTTAATCACCTCCTTTCTGCTACCTCATCACTTTGTCTGTCAGGGAAGGTAAGGTTGAAGTTCCGGGTTTCAAGGGGGCGATGAAAACCGTGAACTGAATACCAGCAGCCTTGTTATCAGGCCGAACGCTTCTCCGTGACCCACAGATGAATGACGCCCTCGACGACCACTGTATCGTCGTTGCGCAGGGCCTTGACTGTTACCGGGACGGCGGGGCCGTTGCGCCAGGCGTCCGGCTCCACTTCGGCAGTCGCGCGAATATCGGTGTCCGCCTTGGCCGGATACGATACGTCCATGCCCCTGGGGAGCCAGCGCAGGTCCTGGGGCACGGACGCTTCCGCCATGGCGCCCATCGCCGCTTCCAGTGCATTGCAGATGGCGATCACATGGACGGTGCCGATATGGTTCTCCACTGCGCGGCGCTTGCTGAAACGAACCTCGCAAAAGTCGGGCCGCAGGTCGTGAATGAGCGGGCGTATGGTGCCGAAATAGGGCGCCTGGCGTGCGAACATCAGCGAGAAAAGTCGTTTGCCGCCGGGCAGGCGCGTGGTTTTTTGATATAGCCGGATCAGGTAATTGTCCCTGGTAGTCATGGCCGGGCCTCCTCGCAGATGTGTTCATTGTGGCCAAGCGGCGAGCGCCGCGAAAGTCCAGCAGGCTGCTGAAAAACCCTGTACGCGCTCAGGCTTTCAGACTGCTTCGCAATCGAGGCGCTCTTTTGAAGGCGGGTGCCTGCCCCCGTCGAAA
>CAYPKI010000197.1:4035-5159 GCA_964411265.1 uncultured Alcanivorax sp.
GTCCCGCAGGCCATGCTGAGCACGCACAGGGTTTTCAACAGCCTGCCAGTTTTTTACTAGTGCCGCTCGGGTATAATCAGGGCTTTTTCCCCGAGGGAGTAGTCGATGACAGTGGCCCTGTTTGAACGCCGAGGTGAGGCTTTCCAGCCCACCGAGGCAGCCGGTAGTCCCTGGCATCCGGAGATCCTGCACGGCGGTTCGGTTTCGGGTTTGCTGGGACGCGTCGTGGAGCAATGGCTGCATCAATGGGACGGTTTCATGGTGCAGCGTCTGACCCTGGATCTGTTGCGGCCCGTGCCGCGCATGCCCCTGCACACGGAATGCGAACTGGTCCGCGACGGCGGCCGGCTCAAGATGTTGCACGTGAATCTGTGGGCGGGTGAGCGTTTGGTTTGTCAGGCCCGGGCCCTGGCGCAGCGAGGCCGGTCTGTCACCCTGCCGGATTATGCGCCCCGGCCGGCGCCGCCGCCTCGGGGCCCTGAGGGCCTGGCTGATTCCAGTGTTCAGGACAAACTGGGCGCCAAAGGGCTGGACCTGCCGTCCGGGTTGCACTCGCGGGTACTGTTGCGCGAAATTACTCCCTGGGATGAACGCGGGCATTCCACCTCCTGGGTGCGCATTCCCGTGGTTATTGTCGCGGATGAACCCATGACGCCTTTCACACGCGCGGCTCTGGTTGCGGATATGGGCAATGGCGCCGGCCAGCTCAACCTGGGCAACAATACAGGCAGTATCAATGCGGACATTACGCTGGCGTTGTCCGCCTATCCCGAATCCGAATGGATCTGCGTCGCCGGCGAGGCCATCATGCATGACAATGGCCTGGGCCTGGTGCACGCGCGGTTGTACGATACCCGGGGTGAATTCGGCCACGTCTTGCAGACCACCCAGGTAAATCCGGAATACTCCGGTGAATAGGCACCGTAGTCCAGCAGGCTGTTGAGGGCCGAATCCCGTGCGCGAAATCTGGCGTCAGGAACGCGATGGTATCTTGTATCAGCTGCGGCGCCGCGGCCGCACCCTGTCGTTGTTTGCCAACGGGATTCAGCATTCCGAATTTCATCCCGATCGGTGGGTGACCGGTAGCGTCTGGGATCTGTTGTGGCTGCCCGCGCTCTTTCATG
>CAYPKI010000198.1:0-5001 GCA_964411265.1 uncultured Alcanivorax sp.
GCCGTCACGCCGTATGCATGCTGGACCGGAACGGCCTGCGGCCGGCGCGCTGGGTTATCACCAAGAACGGCTATATTACCCTGTCCTCGGAGATCGGGGTCCATGACTATAAGCCCGAGGATGTGGTTGCCAAGGGCCGGGTCGGTCCGGGCCAGGTGCTGGCGGTCGACACCCAGACCGGGCAGGTGCTGCACACCGAGGACATCGATAATCGCCTCAAGGTGCGCCAGCCCTACCGCCAATGGCTCAAGGACTATGCCCTGCGCATTGAGGCGGATTACGACGCCGAGGTGGAGCGCATCGACGAAGTTGACCCCGCTGAGCTGCTGGCTTACCAGAAGCTTTTTCAGGTCACTTTCGAAGAGCGCGAACAGGTACTGCGTCCGTTGGCCGAAAACGGCCAGGAAGCGACGGGGTCCATGGGGGACGACACCCCCATGGCGGTGCTCAGTCATCGTCAGCGGCCACTTTATGACTATTTCCGGCAGCAGTTTGCTCAGGTGACCAACCCGGCTATCGACCCGTTGCGGGAATCGGTCGTGATGTCACTGGAAACCTGCATCGGCACCGAGCGCAATATCTTTGAGGAAACGCCGGAACACGCGGACCGGGTGATTCTGTCCACGCCTGTGCTGTCGCATTCCAAGTTCGCGAACCTCTTCCATATCGACAGGCCCGGCTATGAAGCGGCCAAGCTGAGCTTGCACTATGACGCGGCCACGGGCCTGGAAAAGGCTGTCGACGACCTGTGCGCGCAAGCGGAGCAGCTGGTACGCGACGGCAAAGTGATCCTGGTGCTCTCCGATTACGGCATTGACCGGGAGCATCTCGCGATCCATGCGCTGCTGGCCACAGGGGCTGTGCACCATCATCTGACCGCGCGCGGGTTGCGCTGTGACGCCAACATCATTGTGGAAACCGCGACCGCGCGCGATTCGCATCATTTCGCCGTGCTCTTCGGCTTTGGCGCCACGGCCGTCTATCCCTACCTGGCCTATGACGTCATTGCCGATATGTGCCGCTCCGGGGAACTGCTCGGTGATGCCGTGGAAATGCAGAAAAACTTCCGCAAGGGCATCAACAAGGGGCTGCTCAAGATCCTGTCCAAGATGGGCATCTCCACTATTGCCTCCTATCGCGGTGCTCAGCTTTTCGAGGCCGTGGGCATCGGTAGCGCGGTGGTGGAACGCTGTTTCCATGGTGTGAAAAGCCGCATCGGCGGTGCCGATTTCGAGGACCTTGAAAACGACCACAAAGGGCTCGCACGTGACGCCTGGAAACAGCGCAAGCCCATCGATGGCGGTGGTCTGCTCAAGTTCATCTATGGCAAGGAGTACCACGCCTTCAATCCGGACGTAGTCCAGGCGCTGCACAAGGCGGTTCAGAATAGCGACTACGAGGCCTATCAGGAATTCTCCGCCCTGGTGAACGGTCGGGGCGTGGCGACCGTGCGTGATCTCTTTCGCTTTCGCTCGGACGTCACGCCCGTCGACATCAGCGAGGTGGAGCCGGTGGGAAACATTACGCCGCGCTTCGACACCGCCGGTATGTCCCTGGGCGCGTTGAGCCCCGAGGCGCACGAGGCCCTGGCCCAGGCCATGAATTCTATGGGCGGGCGCTCCAACTCGGGTGAGGGCGGCGAGGACGAGGCGCGTTACGGCACGGATCGCGTATCCAAGATCAAGCAGATTGCGTCCGGGCGCTTCGGGGTAACGCCGCACTATCTGGTCAATTCCGAGGTCATGCAGATCAAGATCGCCCAGGGTGCGAAGCCCGGCGAGGGCGGCCAGCTGCCCGGCGGCAAGGTCAATGATCTGATCGCCCGGCTGCGCTATTCCCTGCCGGGTGTGACCCTCATATCGCCGCCGCCGCACCATGATATCTATTCCATTGAAGATCTGTCGCAGCTGATCTTCGATCTCAAGCAGTGCAACCCGAGCGCCCTGGTGTCCGTGAAACTGGTCAGCGAGCCGGGTGTGGGCACCGTGGCTGCGGGCGTGGCCAAGGCCCATGCGGATCTGATCACCATTGCCGGGTACGACGGTGGTACGGCGGCCAGTCCGCTGACCTCCATTCGCTATGCCGGCTCGCCCTGGGAGCTGGGCCTGTCGGAAACGCAACAGGCTCTGCGCGCCAATGATCTGCGCGACAAGATCCGGGTTCAGACGGACGGCGGCATGAAGACCGGACTGGACGTCATCAAGGGCGCCATCCTGGGTGCCGAGTCCTTTGGCTTTGGCACGGCGCCCATGGTGGTGCTCGGTTGCAAGTACCTGCGCATCTGTCACCTGAACAATTGCGCCACGGGTGTGGCCACGCAGCGTGATGATCTGCGGGAGGATCACTTCATCGGCAAGCCCGAGATGGTGGTTAACTACTTCACCTATGTGGCCCAGGAAGTACGCGAATGGCTGGCGCGTCTGGGTGTGCGCTCGCTGGAAGAACTGATCGGGCGTACGGATCTCATCCGCGTCATCGAGGGTGAAACGGAAAAGCAACGCAAGCTGGATCTTACGCCGGTTCTGCGCAGTGACGACATACCTGCGGACAAGCCGCAATTCTGTCAGGTCGAGCGCAACGAACCCTTCGACAAGGGGGAACTGGCTGAACAGATGGTGTCCGACATGCTTCCCGCCATTGAATCCAGAGGCGGCGGGTCGTTCCACTACAACATCATCAACTGCAACCGCTCTATCGGGGCTCGCGTGTCCGGCGAAATTGCATGGCGTCACGGCAACCGGGGCATGGTAAACGCGCCCATCCGGGTGCGCTTCCAGGGCACGGCCGGGCAGAGCTTTGGCGTGTTCAATGCCGGCGGCCTGGAGCTGTATCTGGAGGGTGATGCCAACGACTATGTGGGCAAGGGCATGGCCGGAGGCCGAGTTATTATCCGTCCCCCCGAAGGCAGCGCCTTCGAGAGCCAGAAAACAGCCATTGTGGGTAACACCTGCCTTTACGGGGCCACGGGCGGACTGCTTTATGCCGCCGGCACGGCCGGCGAGCGTTTGGGCGTGCGCAACTCCGGGGCCCACGCCGTGGTGGAAGGCGCGGGGGATCACTGCTGCGAGTACATGACCGGCGGCTGCATCACCGTGCTGGGCCATACCGGCACCAATTTCGGCGCCGGCATGACGGGTGGCTTCGCCTATGTCCTCGACGAGGACAATGACTTTTTCGACCGCATTAATCCGGAGCTGATCGAGCTGCAACGTATCGCCAGTGAGGATACCGAGGCCTATCGCACCCACCTGCGCGGCATGATCGAGGACTATGTCGCCCAGACAGGCAGCGACTGGGCCCGTTATCTGCTGGATAATTTCGATGCCATGAGCCGCAAATTCTGGCTCGTAAAACCCAAGGCCGCGAGTCTGGAAGATCTTCTGGAGCGTACCCGGGCCAGTCCGGCCTGATAGGAGGTGAAGGTCCAATGGAAGAACGTCTGAACAACAGTTTCCAGTTTCTGGATGTCCCGCGCTATGATCCCGAGAAAAAGGATCTGGAGGAGCGCAAGGTCCAGTACGAGGAGATTTACCATCCGTTTGAGCCCAGCGAGGTGGAAAACCAGGCGCACCGCTGTCTGCACTGTGGCAATCCCTATTGCGAATGGAAGTGCCCGGTACACAACTATATTCCCAACTGGCTGAAGCTCATCAGTGAGGGCAATCTGCTCGAAGCAGTAGAGTTGTGTCACCAGACCAATGCGTTGCCCGAAGTTTGTGGCCGGGTCTGTCCCCAGGACCGGTTGTGCGAGGGTGCATGCACTCTGAATGACGGTTTCGGCGCCGTCACTATTGGCGCCGCGGAGAAGTACATCACGGACACGGCCCTGGCCATGGGCTGGCGTCCGGACACATCCAGTGTCGTCTGGACGGACTACAAAGTCGCCGTGATCGGCGCTGGCCCCGCGGGGCTGGGTTGCGCCGACGTGCTCGCCCGCAGCGGTGTGCAGCCTGTGGTCTATGATGCCTATCCGGAAATCGGCGGTCTGCTCACCTTCGGCATTCCGGAGTTCAAGCTGGAAAAGCCGGTTATGACCCAGCGCCGCGAGGTCTTCGAAGGTATGGGGATCGAATTCCATCTCAATACCGAAGTGGGCAAGGACGTCAGCATTGATGAAATCCTCAGCGAGAATGATGCCGTTTTCACCGGCATGGGTACCTACACCTACATGAAAGGCGGCTTCCCGGGCGAGAACCTGGAAGGCGTGCACGAAGCCCTGCCTTTCCTGGTGGGCAATGTGAACCGCAATCTCGGCTTCGAACAGGATCCGTCGGAGTTCATCAGCATGGAGGGGCAACGCGTGGTGGTCCTCGGCGGTGGCGACACCGGTATGGACTGTAATCGCACCTCCATTCGCCAGGGCGCGCAAAGCGTGACCTGCGCTTATCGCCGTGATGAGGCCAACATGCCCGGCTCGCGCCGTGAGGTGGCCAATGCTCGGGAGGAGGGTGTGGAATTTCTCTTTAATCGCCAGCCCATCGAGATCATTGGTGAAAACGGCAAGGTGGTGGGCGTAAAGCTGGTGCGTACGGAGCTGGGGCAACCCGACGACAACGGGCGGCGCCGCCCGGAACCCGTGCCCGGTTCCGAAGAAATCCTGGACGCCGACCGCGTCATTATTGCCTTCGGTTTCCGTCCCTCGCCGGCGGACTGGTTCGACAGCAAGGAAGTGGGTACCGATGATAATGGCCGTGTGCGCGCGCCCGAGGAACAGGATCTGCCCTTCCAGACCAGCAATCCCCGCATCTTCGCCGGTGGCGACATGGTCCGCGGCTCGGATCTGGTCGTAACCGCCATCTGGGAAGGTCAGGAAGCTGCCAAGGGCATACTCGACTATCTGGATGTATAGGGAGTCTCTCTCCGAGACTCCAGTAGCAAGGCACAAGTAGCAAGGTATAAGGTGTCGTCAGCATGCCTGTGTAGCTCTTGCTCCTTGCCACTTGCGACTTGCCACTCTTTTTCAAGGAAACACTTCATGCCCGAGTCCAGCCTGGATAACGA
>CAYPKI010000199.1:0-4958 GCA_964411265.1 uncultured Alcanivorax sp.
CAGATTGGCGTGGATTTCGTGCTGCGGCTCTCAGGGCCTCGACCAGTCATAGCAGGGTTCGAACGAGAAGGAATACAGGTGCGAGGGGACATCACAGGCCGCACCCGGATAGGTGTTGTCGTGCCAGCAACCGCCCAGGCCAGCCTGTTTTTCCAGCACGACCAGATCGTGCTCGCCATGACGGCGCAGCTGTATGGCCAGACCGAGACCACCGAAGCCGGCCCCGATGATGGCGATGCGGAATTTGTGGCTCATGACTGTGCCCTGGCTGCTAGCTTCCATGATGCCAAAGCTGGCGTCGAAAAACAGGAGTTCGGCCGCAATCCCGGGGTGGCGTATTCCCGGAATATACGGCCGCCACCGTCGGGAAACGGCAGGAGCGAGCAGGCCGCGAGTGGTAACGAGGTCCGCTCACGAGTGACCTGAACCGTATTGGCGCTCTTTCGGGCGCAAGCCGGGGTGCGCCCCGGCGCGTGCCTTGCTTCTTTGATTCGCGCCTTCGGGCAGCAGTTCATGCCTTCGCCGGTTTGGCGCGGATGTGCTTATCCAAAAGAAGGAAACACGAAACAGACACCCGACCACCCGATGTTTAATCGCGGGGTCGGAGAGCGCAGTGGGCCGGGTCGAAAACGGGCTCGCCTGATCCGCCAGGATTCGGCAATCCTGGGCTTTGCGTGGCGCACCTCACTGGCCGCCTCGGGCGAAAAGGCGTTAGAGTTTTCGGGAAGGCGACAACAGGGAGATCCACCATGGCGGACATCGAGTGTGTGCGTGGCGATATCGTCCGGCAAGACGACATGGACGCCATCGTCAACGCTGCCAACGCGGAGCTGCGCACCGGTGGTGGTGTGGCCGGCGCCATCCACCGGGCCGCAGGATCGGAGCTAGCGCAGGAATGCGCACCGCTGGCGCCCATACGGCCCGGCCAGGCGGTGGTTACGGGTGCCCCCAATCTGCCCAATCGCCACGTCATTCACTGCCTGGGCCCGATTTATGGCGTGGATGAGCCTTCCGCCCGCTTGCTCGCGGACTGTTATCGCAATGCCTTGCGCGTGGCCGAGGAAAACATGATCGACAGTGTGGCCTTCCCGGCTCTGTCCACCGGTGCCTTTGGCTATCCCATGGAAGAAGCGGCGGATGTAGCCCTGGCCACAGTGGTGGCCGAGTCGCGCGAACAAAACCGGCCGCGACGCATTCGTTTCGTACTCTTCGACCAGGGTTCCAGGGACATTCATCTTCACGCTCTGGAGAGGCACGGCTGACAAAATGACAATCGTCCCGCGGCGGAGATGCGGGTGTCATATACAACGTTTGAAACCGTTTTCCGCGGCTCAGCGCTCAGGGACAAAACCAGAGGAGGGCGGCAATGATTCGTAAACCCCTCAAGGCCGGCGATGCTGTCTTGATCGTCGATGTACAGAATGATTTCTGCCCGGGTGGCGCGCTGGCAGTGCCTCGTGGCGACGAAGTGATTCCCGAACTCAACGATTGGGCCGCAGCCGCGCGCGACGCCAACCTGCCCGTGGTGGCGTCGCGGGACTGGCATACCGTCAATCACATCTCCTTCGCCGAGCGCGGCGGGCCGTGGCCCGTGCACTGCATTCAGGATACGCCGGGCGCGGCCTTTCATCCCGAGCTCAGACTGCCCGAGGGCACCGTTATCGTGAGCAAGGGCACCGCCTTTGACCGGGACGCGTATTCCGCCTTCGATGGCACCGACCTGGCAGCCTGGTTGCGCCGCGAGAAGGTCAAGCGGCTCTGGGTCGGGGGGCTGGCCGAAGACGTCTGTGTTTTTCACAGTGTGCGGGATGCCTGCCTTGAAGGCTTCGAAACCCACCTGATTCAGTCGGCCACCCGGCCGGTATTTCCGGAACAGGAAAGCGAGACCCTCCGCCAATTGCGCGCTGGCGGCGCCCTGGTGGAAGAGAGCGCGGCCCCATGATGGGACTCTGGCCCGAGCCGGCGGAACTGGGCCTGCTCACGGATCTCTATGAACTCACCATGGCGCGCGCCTACCAGGCGGAGGGCATGAACGAGCAGGCTGTGTTTTCGCTGTTTTTCCGTGAACTGCCGGGCCAGCGGAATTTCATGCTCGCCTGCGGCCAGGAACAGGCTGCGGAACTGGTGACCGCACTGCGTTTTCCGCGCGCGCAAGTGGAGCGTCTGGCCGAGCTGGACCTGTTTGACGACACCTTTCTGCGCTGGCTGGCCGATTTTCGCTTCAGCGGCGAAATTCATGCCATGCCAGAAGGCACACCGGTATTTCCCCATGAACCCCTGCTGGAAGTGCGCGCGCCCATCGCCGAAGCGCAACTGCTCGAAACCTTCCTGATGAACTTTATCCATCTGGAAACGCAGTTGGCGTCCAAGGCCGTACGCATGGTGGGTGCGGCGGGCGATCGGCCTGTAGTGGACTTCGGCATGCGCCGCATGCACGGTATGGAGACATCGCTGCGCGCCGTGCGCGCCTACCGTGTGGCGGGCATTGCCGGCACCAGCAATGTGCTGGGCAGTTTGATTCACGCGCTGCCTGCGAGCGGCACTCAGGCCCATTCCTACATTCAAGCCCATGCCGACGAAACCGAGGCGCTGCGCAGCTATGCCCGGCTCTACCCTGGCACCACCCTGCTGGTGGACACCTACGACACCCTCGCGGCGGTAGACAAGGTCATTGGACTGGTGCGTGACGAGGGCCTCGCCGTGGGGGGCATCCGGTTGGACTCGGGCGATTTGGACGCTTTGTCGCGCCAGGCCCGGCAACGGCTCGATAATGCCGGCCTGGATCAGGTCCGCATTATCGTTAGCGGTGGCCTCGACGAGTGGAAGATCCGCGACCTGCTGGTGGCCGGTGCCCCGGTGGATGGTTTCGGGGTGGGCACCGAAATGGGCGCGGTCACTGACGCTCCGGCCCTGGATTTCGCCTACAAGCTGACTGAGTACGGCGGCGAGGGGCGCTTGAAAAATACCCCGGGCAAGGCGCTCCACCCGGGCCGTAAACAGGTGTGGCGCTTCAGCGATGGCAGCGGCCAGAGTACCCACGACGAGCTTACACACCGTGATGAAGGCCGCAACGGCGTGCCCTTGCTGCGCCCCGTGGTGTTCAGCGGTTCGCCGGTTCTATCCGCCCCGGAACCGGAAGGCGTACGCGCGCGCGTGCGCGAGAATCTGGCCGCAATGCCGTCGGAACTACTGTCCGTAGACCGCGCGGCTCAGCCCTATCCGGTACATTCCAGTGACAAGCTCGAACGCATGCGCGAGGAAACGCTCCGCGAAGTCGAAAACCGACAGTAGAGAGGCGCGAGGTGTGAGGAGCGAGGGGCGAGGTCCAAGGCGCGAGGAATGAGGAGCAATAAGTGTGGGAGGCGCGTCCTCGCGCCGATAATTCCAAGGACTCCGGGATGGAGGCTCCGGCATGGATGCCGCTCCTGCGATTCAAAAAAAACACAGAGAACACAGAGATAACCAAAGAATAAGTCCTGACATGATCAGCAGGAGCGGCCGTCCCGGCCGGAAACCACCGGGAATCCATTGGCAACCTGCCCGAAAATGAACCACAGAGGACACA
Source organism: uncultured Alcanivorax sp. (assembly GCA_964411265.1). Classification (GTDB taxonomy): domain Bacteria; phylum Pseudomonadota; class Gammaproteobacteria; order Pseudomonadales; family Alcanivoracaceae; genus SLJS01. The sequence goes on from CAYPKI010000199.1 coordinate 3,566, forward strand.
GAGAGTACGGAGATGAACTTGCCTTGCTCCCTGCCCTCCGTGCTCTCTGTGGTTAACTTTGTTTACCAAGGAATCGCTTCATGATTCCAGTCCAGAAAGCTGCCGGAGTCGCTGGCGTCTGTGTTCGCAATTACGCCCAGCAGGCATTCGGCGACAAAGGTGGTGGAAAACAGCTTGCCTTCGGGCACATTGCGCTTGAACGGCGCCGACAAATCTGTATCCGTGGTGCCCGGGTGCAACGCCAATACCCGCAGGCGCGGCGCCCGCCGCGCAGCCTCCACGGCGAAGGTCCGTGTGAACTGGTTTTGAGCCGCTTTGGCGGCTCTATAGCCAAACCAGCCCCCGAGATGATTATCCTCTATACTGCCCACTCGCGCGGACAGGCTTGCGAAGAATGCGGTCCTTTTGTGTCGCAAGAGACCAAAAAAATGCTTGCCGACCAGCATGGGCCCGAAGGCGTTAACGCGAAAACCGGCTTCCAGCGCGCCCGGATCCAGCTGTTCCACACGCTTTTCCGGCGCTATGGCGCGCTCCGGGTCGTGCAGAATTCCGGCGGTGTTGATTAGCCCATCGAGCGAGTCCGCATGCCCCCGCACGGCCTCGGCCGCCCGGGCAATGGATGCATCATCAGTTACATCCATGGCGACGAGCATCAGCCGCCCGTCCGAGCGTTCGCGCAGGTCGGTCAACGCCTCGCTGTTCTCCGGATCCCGGCTGGTAGCGACTACCAGCTCCACTTCCGAGCAGCTCAGTAAATATTCCACCATGGCGAGGCCGATGCCCCGGCTGGCGCCCTGAATCAGTATTGTGCCGCGAAGTTGTGTCATGACGAGAGCGTGACAAGGATGCAGCGAAGGCCGCGTGAAAGCGCCGGTTTGGGTAGTATTTTGTCCGTTGTTATCTGATCAGAAGAACCAGTTTGAACATGTGACGGCCGTTATTTATTTAGTTCTCTACGAAAATAGCTCGCAAGAGTTTCGTAGTTTTCTTCTACGGCTGTGGTGGCATGAACTGCCTTGTGGCAGTTTGCGCACAAAACCACTAAGTCCTCTAGCGTTGTTCGCGCGGGCGTCGCGGATTCAGCAAGCGGAGCCAAGTGATGGACTTCGAAGATCTTACGTCCAAGATACGATGGGTACGATGATCCCTCTTTTATCCCGCATAGATTACAAAAAATCTTTCCGTAAAGTTCTTGGGCCTCCTCTAGTTTTTTCTTTTGCAAAGCGCTAGAACGCTCTCTCCGATAGTGCGAGACAAGCTTTGTGCCTCCTTCTTTTGCGTGATATTCGATAAAAGGTAGTGAGTTAGTGGCCATACCCCACATGCGTTCAAGCGACTCCGTTTGATGTCGATCAAGCGGAAAGACTGTGCCATTTGGCATTTTTATCAGTGC
>CAYPKI010000200.1:0-4934 GCA_964411265.1 uncultured Alcanivorax sp.
GTCCGAGGACAGAGGCCCATCACTCCGAGGGAGTTCCACGCTATGAAGATCGTGATCCTGCTAATTCCACTGGCCATTGTGCTGGTAGCGGGGGCCGTGGGCGCCTTTATTTGGGCGCTGCGACGCAATCAGTTCGATGATCTGGACAGCCCGGCCTGGCGCGTGATCTTCGACGACCGTGAACGACGCGAGGACGATCATGACTGATCCCGGCCTGCTGGCCTCGGCGGCGCTTCTGGCGCTCGCCGGGGCGGGGCATTGCCTGGGCATGTGCTCGGGCATCAGCGGCGCGCTCACGTTCTCCCTGCCGCGCGAAAAACAATCCGGTCCGGCTCTGTGGGGCTGGCAGGCGCTTTTCAGTGGCGGTCGTGTATTGTCCTATACCCTCCTGGGCGCCCTGGTGGGCGGTTTCGGTGGCGCGCTCATGGCCGCGCTGCCCGTGCCGCGGGGCGCGCCCTTTCTTGCCTCGGGCGTGCTGATGCTGTTGCTCGCCCTGTCGCTGGCGGGACGAGCAAGCGGGCTGGCCTGGCTGGAAACCATGGGGCACTCGCTCTGGCGCCGGATTCAGCCGGCCATCAAACGGCTGGTGCCCGTGGATCGCCCCGCCAAGGCCCTGGCACTGGGCATGGCCTGGGGCCTGCTGCCCTGTGGCCTGGTCTATTCCGCGCTGGCCCTGGCGGTCACCGCCGCCGGCCCCGTGAGTGGGGCGGCCGTCATGCTCGTCTTTGGACTGGTGACCCTCCCCACGGTGATGGGCGCGGGCGTCATTACCGGGCATCTGGGCTGGCTGCGTAGCCGCGGCTGGCGAGCCAGTTCGGCCGTTCTGGCCGCGCTCATGGCCGGGTGGTTCCTGTGGCAGGGCTGGTCCGCCGGGCACGGCGATAGGGCCCATGGACCGGATCACGGCGACGCAGAAGCTTCCGCGCACGGCCCTTGACCCATATCAAGGCGTTGCGGACGCCATGAATCATACTGGCTGGCGTATCAACGGGAGCCATTATGTCAACCTGGGATCCGGAACTGGTGCGTCGTTACGGCGGACAGGGACCACGCTATACGTCCTATCCGTCCGCCCTGCAGTTCCATGAACAAATCAGCGCGGCCGACTATGATGATGTCGTCCGTGAGGGCAATAGCGAGCAACGCCCGCTGTCGTTATATTTCCACATCCCGTTCTGCGACACTGTCTGTTACTACTGCGCCTGTAACCGCATCATTACCGCCAACAAGGCCAGGGCGGACACCTATCTGGACACCCTGGAGCGAGAGATGGACCTGCACGCCCAACGTGTGGACACCCGGCGCCCGGTCGTTCAACTGCACTGGGGCGGCGGCACGCCCACCTGGCTGAACGACGCCCAGAGCACCAAGCTCATGTTTCTCACCGGCCGCCGCTTTCGTCTGCTTGAGGAAGGCGGCGACTATGCCATTGAAATCGACCCGCGCACCGTGGATGACGGCCGGCTGGGGCTGTTACGCGGTATCGGCTTCAACCGGGTTAGCCTGGGCGTGCAGGATCTTGACCCTCGAGTCCAGAAAGCAGTCAACCGGATTCAGCCCGAGGCCATGATCCGCGACCGGGTCCATGAAATCCGGGACCACGACTATCGCTCGCTGGGCATGGATCTGATCCTGGGCCTGCCCTGTCAGTCCGAAGGCAGCCTGGCTCTCACCCTGGAAAAAATTATCGCCCTGGGCCCGGACCGGCTGTCGCTGTTCAACTACGCGCATCTTCCGGAACGTTTCAAGGCACAGCGCCAGATCGACGAGGACGCCCTGCCCTCGCCCGACGAAAAACTGCGCATGCTGATCCGGGCGGCCCGGATGCTGGAAGAAGCGGGCTATATCCATGTGGGCATGGATCATTTCGCCCGGCCAGAGGATGAACTTGCTCGGGCCCAGCGGGCGGGTACGCTGCACCGCAATTTTCAGGGCTATACCCTCCACGGCGAGGCCGATCTGATCGCCATGGGCCCATCGGCCATCAGTCAGCTCGGCGATCTCTATGTGCAGAACCACAAGACGCTGCAGGAATGGGAAAACGCACTGGCGGGCGGCCATTTTCCGTTTGAACGCGGCTATCGACTGAGTCGGGATGATCGCATCCGGCGCGATCTCATTATACGGTTGCTGTGCGATATGGAGCTGGATATCGATGACTTTGAGCGCCGCTGGGATCTCGATTTCCAGCAGTATTTCGCCGATGAATATCCGCGCCTGAACGAGCTGGCCCGGGAAGGGCTGGTGAAGATTGACCAACACGGGCTCCAGCTGACCGACTCCGGACGCACTTTCGTCCGGGCCGTGGCCATGGTTTTCGACCGGTATCTGGACGCGCCCGAGACGAATCGCCGCTTTAGCCGGATTCTTTAACACCCCGATCGCTGTGGCACCCGCTGGCAACGGAAATGCAAATGCCAATAATTCCTGCTGCTTTCTGCTTCGAGAGCCACTGCGCGCGCTGTAAAAATCCGGATTGAATCTGACTCTGAAACTACAGATTCACCCGAAGTGTTTTATTGTCAGTTCCGAAGGCCGTAGTATAGAGGCCGGTGGATTCAAGGCCCCCGATCATACTTCCCCAAACCCGGGAGGGCCGGATGGCTCATACAGTCTCCTGCAACGATTGCAGCCTCAGCTCGGTTTGCCTACCGCTGGCGGTAGCGCCCGACCAGGTGGATGAGCTGGATCGCATTCTCAAGCGCGGTCGTTCGCTCAAAACGGGCGAACACCTCTACAACGCTCGAGACGCCTTCCGCTCCGTCTACGCCGTACGCAGCGGCGCCATCAAGACCTACAACCTGACCGAGGAAGGCGAGCAACAGATCACCGGTTTCTATTTGCCCGGGGAAGTGGTGGGCATGGATGGTGTCAGCACGGCCTACTACGCTTCGTCGGCCCAGGCGCTGGAAACCTCGTCCGTGTGCGAGGTTCCCTTTGATCAGATGGAAGAGCTGTCGCTGCAGATCCCCTCGCTGCAGCGGCATTTCTTCCAGCTCATGAGTCAGGAAATCAAATCCGACCGCGAGTTGCACATGCTGCTCAGTCGCAAGAGTGCCGAGGACCGGATCGCGTCGCTGCTGCTGTCCCTGTCGGCCCGTGCCCACCGGCGTGGCTTGTCATCGGATCAGCTGCGCCTGCCCATGCCCCGCAACGAGATGGCCAACTATCTGGGCCTCGCGGTGGAAACGGTGAGCCGCATCATGACGCGACTGCACCATCAGGGGGTTCTGCGGGTCGAGGGGCGCGAAGTGGCACTTATGGATCGGGACCATCTCTGTCAGCACGGCGAACTTCAGCTGAATGTGCAGAATATCGAATAGCGGTCGCGTTGGTCTTCGCGCCCGAGTCTTTGACCAAAAGGTGAAACCCCGGCCATGACGCCCACGGGTGACGACGAAAACGCCCTGCCGCTGGCTGCCCCCTGCCGGTCACTACACTGGGCAGCGCCGCTGAAATGGTTGCGCCTGGGCTGGCAAGATCTGTGTCAGGCGCCCGTCATCAGCCTGACCTATGGCTTGATCATGGTATTGCTCAGCTATGCTATCAGCGCGGCGGCCTGGTACCTGGGCAACCTGGGTTTTTATCTCGGCCTGATCTCCGGTTTTGTTTTTCTGGGCCCGCTGATCGCGGTGACACTCTATTCCGTAAGTGCGCGCCGCGACGCCGGAGCCTGGCTGACGCTGCGTGCCACGCTTCAGGACGCCTGGCACACCCTGAGCGATGCCATGATTTTTGCTGTGGCGCTGCTGGTGGTCTTTCTAATCTGGGCCCGCGCGGCCACCCTGATTCATGTGTTCTTCCCCGTAAGAGCAGACACCGGGCTCGAGGACTGGTTCGTCTTTCTGGGTGTCGGCAGCGCCGTGGGCACCATCTTCTGCGCCATCATCTTCATGGCCAGCGCTTTTTCCCTGCCCATGATCCTGGACCGGGAAACGGACACCATTACCGGCATCATCTCCAGCGTGAACGCCACCCTGCGCAACAAGTGGGCCATGCTGGTCTGGGCCCTTTGTATCAGCGCCTGCATACTGGCCGGTGTCCTGACCGCTTATCTGGGCCTGGCCGTATTACTGCCCCTGCTCGGCCATGCCACCTGGCACGGCTACCGCGAAACACTGGACACCTCCGCCTGGCCCCGCTCGGCCTTTTAACAGGCTGTTAAGGGGACAGTCACACTTTCGTATGCCCCTGGATCCCGCGAATGCATGAGCCGGCGTACGCTCCGGATTCAGGCCCGCTCGGAATCTTGCACCCCGCGGTCCAAGTCACCATGCTGTTGGGCCGACACACGATCACGACGCTGACAATCGGAGAACCTCCTTATGGCCGAACAACCTTTCGAGCTTGTCGTATTCGGCGCCACCAGTTTTGTGGGCCAGATCATCTGCCGCTTTCTCACCGAGACCTATGGCGTGAATGGCGACGTCAAATGGGCCGCCGCCGGGCGTTCTGCCGAAAAGCTCGAGCAGGTTCGCCGGGATCTGGGCGAGACGGCCCGGGATCTGCCGCTGGTCGTGGCCAACGCCAATGAACCGGCGGATCTCAATGAACTGTGCCGTCAGACCCGGGTAGTGCTATCTACCGTCGGGCCCTACGCCTTTTATGGCGAACCCATGGTGCGCGCCTGTGTCGACAACGGCACTGATTACGTCGATATCACCGGCGAGGTTCACTGGATCCGCCAGATGCTGGAAAAATACGCCGGTCAGGCCCGGGAAAGCGGCGCGCGCATTGTGAATTGCTGCGGCTTTGATTCCATTCCCTCCGACCTGGGCGTGCATTTTCTTCAGGAAACCGCGCAGAAGCACTTCGGCAACCGCTGCAACCGGGTCAAGATGCGCGTAAAAGCCATGAGCGGGACCTTCTCCGGGGGCACGGTAGCCAGCATGCTCAATATCGCCCAGGAAGCGGCGAAGGACAAAGAACTGCGC
>CAYPKI010000201.1:0-4837 GCA_964411265.1 uncultured Alcanivorax sp.
CTTCCCTGGCGGGTTTGTCCTGCGCTCCGCCCACCGCCCTCGGCATTTCCCCGGGGCCCCTTGTTACGGGCTCGCCTTTGGCTTCGCCCGTTACATTACACGCCGAGGCCGAAGGCGAGGCGTGTATACATCCCCCTGAGGGCTACCGAAGGAGCGTGGGCGAATAGGGTCAAGCCGCCAAGGACGGCGGTTTGAGGGTCAGCAGATCGTGGACGATCTGTCTGACCCGACCCGTCATGAGCCGGAGCGGATGAGGGAGCCCTGCACGCCAGCGAATGCTGGCGTGCAGGGTAGCCCGTCGGGGTTCGTTTTTTCGGTTACCTTTTTGTCGAAAAACAAAAAGGTAACGTCCCCGAAAGGGGGCCTTTAGCATGGCGGCGCTTCCCAGAGAGAATGGAAGAGTTCCGAGAGGGATGCGCTCCCACCGCTATCGAGCGGGCTCGTAGGCGATCCCCGCGCGCCGATACAGATACCCCATGATCCAGGCCGGGCCAATCATCAGGAACTGCAGGTCCTTGAGAAAGGACGGTTTCTGACCCTCGATCTTGTGGCCGATGAACTGACCGATCCAGGCCACGACGAAGATGGCGATACTGGTGTAGAGGATATTCACGCCCGCGCGGTCCAGCGCGTAAAGCACGGCCAGGCAGAACGCGCTGAAGGCGACCATACCCAGCATGATGTTGCGTGATAGCCGCGCATAATAGCCGATAACGAACACCAGGCTCAGGGTGGCCAGATTGGCGAAGGGAATGCCCGCGACGGCTTCGGGCACGGGAATGCTCCAGAGCAGGCCGACCACGGAGAAAAAAATCAACGGCACGCAAACAAAATGGAGTTTCTTGTTGGTGCCATTCCTGTGGCTGGCGCCGTATTCGCTGAGCCAGTCATTGATAGTGCGTGCGGTCATGGCGCGTTCTCCTCCCTGTTCTCAATTTGCACGAAGGTACTACACCATACAGAAACCTTAAAGATGTATAGCCCCAGGAACGGGGTTCAGCGAACGGAACAGCAAGGCTGTGTCGCAATTTCACAAAGGCGGCATTATGGGGACATAGTGATCCAGTAGCAGGCCGGCGAAAAGGGCGAAGAGGTAGGTAATGGAGTACCCGAAGGTTTTCATGGGCAGCCGCGGATCGTCTGTAAAGCGCAGGCGCAGGGCATGCACCAGGAAGATGATGCCCAGGACAAGGGCGAAGCCCAGATAGATAAGCCCGCTCATACCCGTAAGATAGGGCAGCAGCGAGGCAATGAACAGCAGAACGGTGTAGTAAAGCACAGTCCTGCGGGTGAAGTTTGTGCCATGAGTGACCGGCAGCATGGGCACTTCGGCCTGGGCGTATTCGTCGCGGCGGTGAATGGCCAGGGCCCAGAAATGCGGCGGTGTCCAGACGAAGATAATGAGCACCAGCAGCCAGGCATAGGGATGGAGCTCGCCCGTGACAGCGGTCCAGCCCAGCAGTGGCGGTATGGCGCCGGCCAGCCCGCCGATAACGATGTTCTGGGGCGTGGCGCGTTTGAGATAGAGGGTGTAGACGAAGGCATAGCCCACGAAACCGAACAGCGTCAGCCAGGCGGTGAGCGGATTGACCAGCACGTAGAGCACGGCCATGGCGACCAGGGTAAGCGTACAGGCGAAGGCAATGGCATGAATGGGCTGAATGCTGCCGGCGACCAGGGGACGCCCCTCGGTGCGTTTCATGAGTGCGTCGATTTTCTGGTCCATGAGCTGGTTGATCGCGGCCGAGGCCATCATGGCAAGGCTCAGCCCGGCTACAGCCGGAATCAATGTTTCCAGCGGCACCATGCCGGGCGGATGGGTGGCCAGGAACATGCCCACCACAGCCGTGACCATGAGCAGGGCCACGACGCCGGGTTTGGTCAGCGCCAGAAAGTCGCGCCAGCCGGCCGGGGAGTATTCGGCTTCTTCATTCATGACACCCTCCGCTCGGGTTCGCGGTAAATGGCCCGCAGAAACAGCACCAGACTGACCAGCAGCAGCGCGGCGACGAAATTGTGCCCCACGGCAACGGCCAGGGGTACACCGAAGATTACATTGGCAACGCCCAGACCCAGCTGGATCATGAGCAGGCCGGCGATGGCCCCGGCGAAGCCGGTAAAGAAATCACACCGGGCCCGGCGCCAGACGCTGAGACAGAAGCCGCCCACGAGCAGGAAAACCACCCCGGCGCCGAAGCGATGCAATACATGGATGGTGGTGCGCGCTTCATGATCCAGCACACCAAATTCGTAATCACCCCGCTCGCCCAGGGTGTGGCCCCAGAACCGGAACGCCTGGGAGAAATCCAGCTTGCTCACCCAGTCGCCCTCGCAGACAGGCAGCTCCGTGCAGGCCACGGCTGCATAGTTGGCCGTCGTCCAGCCGCCAAGTGCGATCTGCACGATTACGGCGGTCAGCGCCAGCCCGGCAGGCCGCCCGAGCGTCCGCACGTCACAGTCATTGATAAAACGCGGCCACTGATAAAGCCGGGCGGCGAACCAGGCAAGCAGAGTGAAGGTGGCGAAGCCGCCCAGCAGGTGCAACATGACGATGCCGGGATGGAGCCCCAGGGTAACCGTCCACATGCCCAGTATGCCCTGGAAAATGACGAGCGCCAGCAGGGCCAGCGGCAGCGTCGAAGGTTCGCCGGCCACGCGTTGGCGATACAGACTCAGCCCGGCCAGAACGGTGATCAGCAGGCCCAGTGTAGCGGCTACGTACCGATGTACCATTTCCGGTATGGTCTTGTCGGCCTCGCGCAGAGCGCCCGGTTGCTCCCGGTTTTGCTGCTCCACATGTTCAATGGCACTGCGCACGTCGAGATGCCCGTAGCAGCCCGGCCAGTCGGGGCAACCCAGTCCCGCGTCGGCCAGCCGGGTCCAGGCGCCCAGAATGATGACGACAGCGGCCAGCACCAGCGCGGCAAGCGTCAGGCCGCGTAGCCAGTGTGTGGATGGCGCAGGTTGTGCTTTCAGCTTTGTCATCGCAGCTGCGATCCTTTCAGAGTTCGCTTCAGATCGGTGTGAATACTGTCCGCTTCCTTGAGGAGGCTTTCCTTGTCTTCATGGGTGGGGTACCACATGAAAATCTGCCCATCGGGCGCAGCCAGGTAGAGATGCTGCAGGGGGTCGGCATCAGGCGCATCAAAGGCGGGTGACAGAGCCTCGCGAATGGTGCCGGCGTTGCCCCGCAGTTCCACCATGGAACCCAATTCCTCTTCCATGAAGGTTTGGAGTTCCGGCGACGGGGGCCTCGTGTGCGTCAGAATCAAGCGTAGCCGGTCCGCATCCTGCGACAGGGATTGGCGCAAGCGCGTCATCAGATAAAAAAGCGCGTTCTTGCAGCCACGTTCACATTGCTCACCAGCGATATAGAGCAGCGACCATTGCCCGCTCATGTCTTCGCCGGTCCAGCTTTGACCGTCGCTGTCAGTCAGTCCGAGGTTTTCCACGGCAATATGGGGCGTAATCAGCGTACCCTGATTGACCTTATCCATCTCGGACGGCTCAATCAGGAAACGGCCGGCGAGGGCGAAGCCAATGAAAATGCCCGCGATGGCGCTCAAAACCAGAATGTTGCGGCTGCGTTGCGTCAAGGTTTCTCCTCTTGCTTGCGGCGGCGGCCGGCGAGCCAGAACAGCACAGGGGCCACTGCCGCCATGGCGAACCACTGCACCGCATAGGCGTAATGTCGTTGCGGCCCCATGCGGCGCTGTGGCCATTGGCGTGGCAGCTGCGCTCCTTGTCCCGGACCGGTATCCGGGGCCAGACGCACGATGAAGGGCGCTAATTCTACCTCAAGACGACGCTCCAGTGCTGCCCGATCAACACGCTGTACCCGGAGCGGCCAGTCCATGGAAGCGAGCCGGTCTTCACGTAAAACCAGATCCTTTTCCCTGTGAATATAGGCATGGCCCCGGATACGGACTTCGCCTTTCACCTCGGGGATAGTGGGCAGCGTCTGACGGTCCCGCCCGCGCGGGAGCCAGCCGCGGTTGACCAATACCTGCTTGCCGGAGCGGGTGCGAAAGGGCGTCAAAACATAATAACCCGCGCGCCCGTCGAGTATCCGGTTATCCACGAGAATGGAGCGCTCATGATCGAAGCGGCCGCGGTCTTCGACCGGGTAATGAGCCGGATTATCCATTTGCGCCAGCCGCGCCACGCTGCGTGCCGGCGCCTCGGCTCGCTGATTCATGCGTTCGGAAATGACGCGTTTCTGCGCTCCGCGATCAAGTTGCCAAAAGCCCAGTCCGGTGAGCGCGCCGGTGACGATCACAGCAAGGGCAAAAACAAGCCAGCGAATGCGCCGGGTGGCGCCCGGGAAAGAAGGTATGATCATGATGGCGGCGCCGGAGGCTGCTTTGGTTTATGATGTATACCAATTGTAGCAAATAAACAGCTTGGGCCAGCAGGCTGGTAAAAGGCCCCTGCGCACACTCAGCCTGGCCTGAGGCGTGCAGCCGTTGTAGGTTGTTGCGACGGACAGGGTGATGCCCTTTCCGAGAGACAAAGTGCAGCAGATGGGCGCTTCAGGTATCGCCCCGTGGGGCTTTCACACTGGCCCGCCATTATCGTTGCCATTTTTCGACGGGTAGATACCCATCTTCAAAATGGCGCCTCGGTAGCGAATCATCCTGAAAGACTGAGTGCGCAACGAGTTTTCCAATAGTCTCCTGATGGGAGTGAATCATGTGGTGGATCAAGCTGATTGTCGTGGTCTTGCTGTTAGCGGCCGTGGTGGCCCTTTTTCGAGGCCTCATTTCGCTCGTACGCGAGGGCAGTGGCGGGCGCAAGACCATGCTCTCGATCATCCTCGTCGATGCCGACCCGGCGA
>CAYPKI010000202.1:0-2325 GCA_964411265.1 uncultured Alcanivorax sp.
TGGCAACGGCATCATCTACCAGCTTGGGCGTAATGAAAACCAGCAGCTCTTGTTTGGACTCACTGTTGGACTTGCGGCGGAAGAGGTTGCCAATCCAGGGCAGATCCCCCAGGAAGGGGGTTTTGGTGACGGACCGGGTGACGGAATGCTGAAAGATTCCGCCCAGCACGACCGTGTCGCCATTGCCCACCAGAACCGTGGTCTCAAGCCGGTTGGTATCGATAGCCGGACCCGCGTCGGTATTCTCACCGCGCGAGTCATTGTTCACCTTGATATCCATGATGATATTGCCGTCCGGCGTAATCTGCGGCGTCGCCTCCAGCTTTAACTCGGCTTCAATGAATTCCACCGATGTAGCCCCGGCATTCGTGGCCTCTTCATACGGAATCTGTTGACCGGATGCGATAATCGCGGGCTGCTGGTCAGCGGTCAGCACCTTGGGAGAAGCGACAATCTCGCTCTTGCCCTCCGACTCCAGGGCCGACAGTTCCAGCTGCAGAATGCCGGAATCCAGACCCACCATACCCAGGGAGAATCGGCTGGCGTTACTGGAAGCAACACCCAGATCCACTGCCAGATCGTTGGGGTCTTCCACCTCGATATCGTCGTTGTTCAGGACACCAATACCGAATTCACGCACCTGATCGGCCCGGCCGGTCGCCACCGGTGTGTCTCCACCGTCTCGCAAGCTACCGCCGTCGAATTGCAGACCACCCCAGCGGACGCCGATTTGATCTGAAACATCGTCACTGGCCACGACAATGCGCGCCTCGATCAGAACCTGCTGAACCGGAATGTCCAGGGTCGCAATCAGATCCTGAATGTCCGCCAGCTTCTGCTCGGTATCCTGAACAATCAGGGTATTGGTCCGGTCGTCGACGGTAATCGAGCCGCGGTCCCCCAACAGCGACCCTTTCTTGGAACCTTCTTTCCTGATTACACTTACCAGATCCGCCGCCTCGGCATAATTGACCCGGATATAGCGCGTCCGCAAGGGCGCCAGGGCCGCCTTTTTCTTCCGATTTTCCAGCTCCCTCTGCTCACGCTGAGCGATTTCCTCCGCCGGTGCGACCATCAGCACATTGCCCATCTTGCGCTTGTCCAGCCCCTTGGTCTTGAGAATCAGCTCCAGGGCCTGATCCCAGGGCACGTCCTGCAGCCGCAGCGTAATGGTGCCGGTTACCGTGTCCGAGGCCACCAAATTCAAATCCGTGAAGTCCGCAATCAGTTGCAGTACGGACCGGACTTCGATGTCCTGAAAGTTCAACGACAGTTTTTCACCGGTGTATTTAAACTCTTGATCACCGCTGCGCTGCTTGTCCTCCTCGGTTTTTTCCTTGATATTAATCGTGAAGTTTTCATCGGCCTGGTAGGCGAGATACTCCCATTGTCCCTGGGCATCAATGGTCATGGTCGTGCTGTTGCCATCCTTTTCCGTATTAACGAACTGAACCGGGGTACCAAAGTCCGTGACATCAAGGCGACGACGCAACTTTTCGGGCGTTTCCACACCGGGGAAACGCGCAATCACGTTGCCCCCTTCTTTTTGAACTTCCACAGGCACATTACGGCTGGGCAGTGTTACCACAACTTCGCCACCACCGTCGCTGCCACGACGAAAATCTACGTCCTGAAGCGCACTCGCCCCGACGGCGCTTTGTTGGGCTTCTTGCTCATCTTGCGCCTTTTGCCCAGTCGCCTGTGATGAAGACTGCTGCGCAAATGTTGGCTGCGAGCTTGTCTGCCCACCCAACGTAATGCGCGCCTGCTGGTCTTCTATGGTTGTTTCGTAATTCGTGAGACGGGACTGGTTGATAATCAGGCGCGTGCGGCCCTGCGACTCAACAAGCGCCAGGCTCTGGGTGCTATTATTGCCTGAGCCCAGATCATGATGGGTCTTGTCTACCCCCAGCTCCACGCCGCTGAAATCGAGCGAAATCCGCGCCGGTTTTTTGATGGTATAACCCTCGGGCTGGGGTGGCTTGCCATCAAACGACAGCCGCAATTCCATCTTGTTTTCCGGCAAGGAGGTGTAATCCACCTCCGTCAGGGTGGCTGCCTGCGCCAGGGATCCGATCAATAGCACCCAAGCCCCCAAGACGGCGCCCAGCCACCTTGCGCAAACCTGATTTGTTTTTTTCTGTACGTTTCTCATGGCGGGTATCCCCAGCTCGCTTTACTCGTCCAGCCTGATCTTGTTGGGCCTTTCCACCCAGCCGTCTTCGCCATCAGGCACGATTTCTCTGATTTCAATTTTGGAGCTCGTCACTTCCGTGACTTTGCCGTAGTTCTTGCCCACGAAATCACTCTCGGTCACACGATTGA
>CAYPKI010000202.1:2367-4486 GCA_964411265.1 uncultured Alcanivorax sp.
CGACCATCTGAAGCGTTTCCACCGCAAACTGCTCCAGATATTCCTTGGAGCGCGCCAGGTCCGGCTCCACCTGTTCACCTTCGGGCGTATCCCGGGACTGCTCTTCCTCTTCCTCCCGGGTCACCGTAAAAGGCGAGCGCATCCGGTGGGCGGCATAAGAAAAAGACTCGATAGGCTTGAACTCCGGAGGCGGTTCAATTCGCCCGCGCGGCTGGGACTGGATCTCCTCCAACTTGTTCTTGAGCTGTCCCATTTCCGAGCCATCGGTACAGCCCGCCAGCGATACAGCCAGCCCGCATACTGCAACAGGGATGAGCATGGTTTTGACAATGGTCTTCATTCCAGCTCCCTTATTGCCCGTTTCCGCCGGCTTGCCCATTCGGGCCACTGGCATAACGATACGTTTTGGCCGTAACCGTCATTTGCAACAGCCCCCCGGGCCCGCTGTCATTACCCTCAGCGGGCGTGATCTCGAAATCATGCAGCGTAACAATCCGCGGCAAGGACGCCACCCCGCTAACAAAGGAGCCGAACCCGTGATAGTCACCCCGAACATTGATATTGATGGGCAGTTCAGCGTAGAACTCTTTTTCCCGTTCTCCGGCCAGCGAAATTTCCTTGAACTCCAAACCGCTTCCCAGTCCGGTATGCGTGATGTCCTCAAGCAGCCCCGGCACCTCGGTGTCTTTGGGAAGCTGTTTCAGCAATGAGCCGAAAGATTGTTCCATCTCGGTCAATTGTTTCTTATATTGATCCAGATTCTTGGCCTTGAATGACTTCTCCTCGAACTCCGCCATCAAATCGCTTTGCTTGCTTTGCAAGCGCTGAAGCTCCTGGTTGGCCGGTTTGATGGTGACAAAATAGCCGCCCGCAATTACGAGTGCGAAAAGCAGAACCGCGGCCGCTGCCTTGACCGCTACAGGCCAAGAACCCACGTTTTCAAAATCCAGATTTTGCAGGTTGTCTACAAGCTCCTGAACATCCAGATTCTTAAGGTCATCCCATGTCATGACTGCCCTCCCCTCTGACCATCCTCGTCCGAGCTACCACTTTGCCCCCGGGGATTCGCCTGCCTTACGGTCAACTGGAATTTATTGCTTTGCGTCTCCTGGTTATTTCCCTCTTCACCCTGATCTTCCTCCGCACTGACATTCTGCAAATTAGGGTTTTCGAACCACTTGGACTCTTCAAAATTTCGCATCAGCCGCGAAATACGGTTGTTCGAGTCGGAAACACCGCTGATGCTGAACTTCTTACCATCGCGTTGAACACTGGTGTAATAAACGCCATCCGGTAAAGTCTTCACCAACTGGTCGAACAAATAAACAATCGTGGGTCGATTTCCTTGCAGATCCTGAATAACCTCCATGCGCTCAACCAGGTCAGAGCGGCGCTCTTCAAGCTTTTCGATTTGCTTGATCTTGTCATCCAGCTTGCTGATCTGTTCGCTGATATAGGCATTACGGCGTTCCTGGCCATCAACACGCGCCGAGACAGCCGAGTTCCAGAAAAACCAGATGGCGGCCCCCAGCACGGCCGCCAGTACAAGCTGCAGTATAAATTCGCGCTGGAGCCGCTTTCGCCGCCACTCGCGCCACGGCAATAAGTTGATTGTTGTCGTCATTGTTCGAAGCTCCTCAACGCCAGACCGCAGGCGATCATCAAGGCAGGCGCATCACCGGCTATGGCATTGGCGTTGACCTTGTTCGAAAGCGTCATATTCGTAAACGGATTCGCTACGGAACAAGGCGCGCCCACTTTTTCCTCGACCAGATCAGCCAGTCCTTCAATCGCAGCCGAGCCACCGGCGAGGAGAATATAGTCCACCTCATTGAATTGCGTGGAGCCGTAGAAAAACTGCAACGAGCGGTTTACCTGTTGCACCACGGCGTCCTTGAATGGGTCCAGTACCTCGCTTTCATAATCGTCGGGGAGCTCGCCCGTCTTTTTAGCCAGACCCGCCTCATCCATGGAAATGCCGTACCGACGCTGAATTTCCTCGGTGAGCTGCTTCCCGCCGAACAACTGCTCGCGCGTATAAACCGTTCGCCCCTGGTGAAATACGTTAAGCGTGGTCATGGTGGCACCGATATCAAAAACCGCTACAGTTTCCAGTTCA
>CAYPKI010000202.1:4496-4811 GCA_964411265.1 uncultured Alcanivorax sp.
CTGCGGTAACACCATCTGGAATGCGCGCTCCATGGCGTAAGCCTCGATATCGACCACGGCGGCCTGCAAACCTCCGATCTCCAGCGCGTCGGTACGCATCTCCACGTTTTCGGTGCGCGAGGCCGCCAGCAGTACTTCCGCGCGTTCCGGGTTGTCCTCTACCGAGCCCATAACCTCGAAGTCCATGCGCACCTCATCCAGCGGAAAGGGGATGTACTGGTCCGCGTCGGCCCGTAGCTGGCGCTCCATTTCGTCATCATTCAACGAAGCGTCCATCTCGATTACCTTGGTAATTACGGCCGAACCGGCTACAGC
>CAYPKI010000203.1:0-3526 GCA_964411265.1 uncultured Alcanivorax sp.
GATCATCGGCATCCCTAAAAACGGGTACGCCGGGTGAGTAGATCATGTGATCGGTATAAAGCGCCGAATCACAGCGGCGATTGGCGTCATAGTAGCCTTGTGCTTCACACAGACAGCTATAGAGACCGGAGGCACGCACCAGGGATTCTTCCTGGGCCCGGGCACCGGAGCGAAAACCGCCGCCCGGCTTGCGCGCCGAGGCAAAGTTGAGACATAGCGGTTCCGGATCATGCATTTCCGCGCTTGCCCAGGCGGCGGCGAGCGTGGTGGCATCCTCCACGCGGAAGTGCGTCGAGTGCTCACCAGTGCCGTGCACAGGCATGCAGGCATCAAGCTCTTCCGGCGTATAAACCCGCGTACCCGCCCGGGCGGATCCCAGCCAGTCGCGGATCGCACACCGGGCACCGTCCATCTCGTATTCCCCGGCCTCGAGAATCGCCATCGTTTCGCGGGCCATTTCAGCAAGGTTTTCGCGGCGGTTCATGCTTTCCCGTCATGAGCAGTTGCAACAAAGTGAGTCCGGGTCATTTCGCGTACGTCGGAACCTACAAATCATTCTGCGTCCACTTACGCACTGGACGTTGAAGGAGCGCCCATCTCACCCTATACTCCCATGTGTGCGAGTAAAGCCTGAGTAGCCGCGACGCCAATGGGTATCGTAAGCGCTCTGCAAGAGCGTCGGCCTCAGGGTTCGCATCTTTATTATTTGCATCCGTTGCCATCGGTGCTCGTTTTCAACCTCGCCACGGCTGCCCGGGCAATCGCGCGACCAGCTCATTTTGAACCAGAGGCAGTCCGGCTTCGGGATCCCAGGAGACATCCTCGGCAAGCAGCGGGCCGACGTCGGCGTAAAACTGCGAATCGTGCCATTTCACACTCAGGTTCTGTTCTACCTGGGCCCGTGTAAGCGGTTGGCCCTCATACTTCATATATTCCATGAACACCGACACAACCTGCTCCGGGTCTACCGCTTCCTGGCGTAATGCAGTGGCAAGATCAAAAAGGTCCCGCCCCTTCCTGCGCTGAAAAAGCGCCCGCAGCTTGGTCGCCAGCAGTTCGTTCAGACCAAAGGTCGTGATGCGGCAGTGGCCGGAGTACCAGCGGGATCGCATCGAGAAATCCTGCTCTTGATAACCAAGAACGGAAAAATGTTCCCGGGTATTGATTTCCAGTTTCAGGCGTAGCGGAACCGAAGGCTGATCCTCGGAATCAAAACGATACATCAAGGTCACGCGCCCCTGGGTCTGTTTACGCCTGGCTGGCCCCAGCCAGGGCTCGAGCGTCTCGCGCAACGCATCCATCATCGGGCCGGCGGGCTCGGCATTGATTTGCACCAGATCGATATCTTCCGAGTAACGCGCCGGTGGCCGGAGGTGCAGCTTGTATAATGCAGTTCCTCCTCGAAACGCCAGGGAACGCTGAAGAAGAGGATGAGTAAAGATCTCGACCAGGGCGCGGCTGATCACCAGATCCTGCTCGACCTGGGAATCCTCGATCCAGGGCGCCTGGCTACGCCATTCCGTAATATAGTCGTGGGGAATCATAGGTCCGGCTCCACCTCCGTGTTGATGTACAGCTTCCAGTCGTGACTCACGGAAGCCCCCGAGTGCGACAGCTTCGGCACCAGTGCTACATTATCGCAAGCATGTTCCGCGACGAACTGGCGAAGCAGATCAGCACGGTCACTGAACTGAACCAACTCCAGCAAATAGCCGAGCCTTTGCCCCCAGGTCAGCGGCGCCGTTTGCGCCGCGTCCACTAATCGGCCGGGATCCATGTTTTCCGCCAGCTCGGCGAGAATGGTAGCCACCTGATCCAGACCACCTACCTGATGGACATAGCCAACCAGATCTACCGCAGTGGCCTCTACCGAAGAAACACGAACCACACCTCTGGGTGTATTTCGCGTAATCGTGGGCACGTTCGCAATCCCCTTGCGCACCAGGAATTCCACGCGGACCCGGCCACATTGAATCGGGCGGCGTGGCTTGCCGAGCATGACCTGAAAGGATTGCGGACGCTGGTGGGCGGCGCCATGGTACTGGGCGGCCGAGAGCAAACCCGCGTAATACGGCACGCCCCGGTATTCCATGAGCGCGGGGACGAACTGCTCGGCGGGTAGACAACCCAGCCTCTGGTACTCCGGCGGCACGATCACATAGAACCCGCGCGCGGGCGAGGCCAGCCAGCCCTGACGGGCAAGGCGATTCAAAGCCAGACGCGTGGCATCCGCCGAAACGCCCAATGCCTTACGGGCCTCAGACGAGGTGAAGGTATAGCGTCCCGCCGCCATCAACCGGGACACATAGTCCCGGGCACTTGGGTTCCGATGCTCAGATTTCATTTCCGTAACGTATCATTATATGATCGTTTTTGAAAATGGTATCGGACATTTGGCTTTTGCGGCCGACACAGCGGCCTTTCGGCCCGCCACAGGCTCAAAACGATCACCCGAGGTCCTCGTCTCACGGCATGGCCTCGTCCCTGGCGGGTACGTCCCCGAACGGATAGTCCCGGTTCACTCTGAACGGCGCGGGGGTTGCATCCGGTGGGTGAGGTCCGTCCGGTCAGTGGGGTCGGGTCTCACAATCCACAAACCCGCTTTGGGTCCAATTCCTTTGAAGTCTGGATCTCACGCCATTTCCATTTCCCGTGCCCCCCATTTCCCGCTCCAGCAGACCAACAAAACGGCTCCCTCATCTGGGCCTGCCAAAATCCGGCGCACCAGCCTCATTATCTTGCATCTCATACCCCTTTATAGGGGCATAAAATGGCACTTATGGACAAATATCAGGATATCTGGCATTTTATATCCCCTGAAAGGGGTATACGATTACAGATATGGACTTGTTGACGGCGAATCGACGGCTGCGTGTCTGGGATGAGCGGGGCTTCTATGTGTTTTCCCATGACATGCTTCGCCAGATCTTTCGCGACGATAGCGAAAAGGCGTTCAACAAGGGGCTGGCCCGCCTGGTGAAAGCGGGCATTCTGGAGCATGCCTGCCGCGGCATCTACCTCAACCCGGCTGCCCGCTCCCACGACAGCTACGCCATCGAGCATATAGTCATTTTGCTACGCCCCACGGACTACAATTACATCAGCCTCGAGTCTGCGCTCAGCGAATACGGGGTCATCTCCCAGATCCCGATGGACACCCTGACGCTGATGACCACCGGCACAAGGGGCAAAGTGAAGACCTCACGCGGAGTAATCGAGTTCACGCACACCGCCCGGCGCCCGGCCGAGATTCTCGATGACCTGAAACGCATCCCGGGCCGGCCGCTTCGGGTAGCCTCTGTGGATCGGGCCTGGCGGGATCTCCTGCGTGTACGCGGCCGGGAGCTGGCTGAACACCTGGTTGACCAGGAGGAGTTGCGTCATGTGGGCGGCTGACAAGGCCGATTTCGATGAATTGGTCGCGCGGGCCATGAGCGAGCCGGGCCGCGCGCACATGCGCCCGGTCGTGGAAAAGGAGCTTCTTCACTACGACATCCTCTACGCCCTTCACGAAGAAGGGCTTCTG
>CAYPKI010000203.1:3536-4595 GCA_964411265.1 uncultured Alcanivorax sp.
CGCACCTGATCTTCCAGGGCGGAACCTCGCTTCGGTTGATGTATCGCGGCTCACGCTTCAGTGAGGACCTGGACTTCGCCTGCCGGAACGGGCTTGAGGCCGTGGACGGTGAAGCGATTCAGCGGTGCGTTGAAGACTATGTGGCCAGCCGCTACGAGCTGAACACCCGGGTGAAGCCGCCCCGGGAACATGACCAGGAGGGCGTACAGGTCAAAACGTGGCAGCTCAGCGTTGAGACCGCACCAGCACGGCCGGACCTGCCCCGCCAGCGCATCAAGATAGAAATCGCCGACGTGCCGGCTTACACCGCTGAACCCATGCCCCTGGGGATCAACTATGATTGGCTGCCGGAAGGCTACAGTTCAGTGCTGGTACCCACGGAGACCCTTAAGGAAATTTTGGCCGACAAGCTCGTATCTTTCCCGGTCACCGAGCATGTGCGTTTCCGCGACATCTGGGATATCGCCTGGCTCCGCCAGCCGCCACGCGAGACCGTACTGGACCCAGAGCTGGTGAAGACCAAGCTGGAAGACTATGGCGTGACAGATTACACAGAAAAACTGGCCCGCCGACGCGAACAACTCCCGGAACTGGTTCATAGCAAGGAGTTCGCGGCCACGATGAACCGATTCCTGCCGAGCGAGGTACAAGAGCGCACAATAGCCAGAGACGGCTTTCTGGATTACCTTGCCATGAGCATGGACGAATGCCTGCATCAAATGGAAAACGCACTTTCCTCGGACGAGCCCGGGCCGTCCGGGCCGGAATTCAAAATGTGACCCGGCCGGGCGGATTCCAGCCAGTCGCGAATCACAAACCCGGCACCGTCCATCTCGTATCCCCCGGCCTTGAGAATCGCCAGGGTTTCTCATGCCATGGTGGCGAAATGTTCGCGTTAGTTCATGATCCTCGCGGTCGATTTCGTGAAATCGATGGCGCTCTGGATGGGAGGGGGAACGGTCCGGTTTAAATCTCCTCGTAAAATCCCCGTTTCCTGTCGATTTCAGGGCAGAAATTAAACCCGGGATCAGCTCATGGGTTCAGAGCAACTCGCCCAAA
>CAYPKI010000204.1:0-4585 GCA_964411265.1 uncultured Alcanivorax sp.
GGTCACTGGCCGGCTTTGAGCCGCCGGAATCATTAACCGGTTGCACTCCGCCACTCAGACTGGGCGACTCCAGTTTTAGTGTCTCCAGCTGTCCCTGTCGGCGCAGGATCACTCGATCCGCGTAGACTTCATCGAGGCGCGCATTGCCCGGCAGGCGATCCCCCACACGATAGAGTTTTCCGTTGTTGCCCTGCTCGGCGATGATAGCGCCCGGATCCTGCCCCTTACCGCCGGTCTGAAAAACGCCCAGCAACTTCAGCTGCAGTCGGGTTTCGGGCGCATCCACGGGCTTTTCTGCACTGCGATTTGCCTGCGGCTCCTCCCAGGTGCCGAAAAGGGCCCAATCACGCACCTCCTCGTAGCCCATCCGCTGGGTCTCTGAGCCCGATGACCGCTCTTCCAAACGGGGCAGCTCCGGGTCCCGGGGCACCGGATCGCTGGGGCCATAGGCCCAGAGCCAGAGCGTGTCCGCCAGCAGTGCTGCCAGAACCACCACCAGAGCCAGCGGCAGCAGCCAACGCAGCGCCGTCAGCCAGAACGCCGTTTTTTGCAGGCGTTGCATCCAGCTCATCCAGGCCTCCCGCAGGGACCCGGACGGCACGCGATCCAGCAATGGTCAGCCATCCTTGCCTCCTCCCTGCGCCGGGAAAGGGCGGCTGACCTCGAACACCACGTCCGAGCTCTGACCGCCGCTGCTGACGCCCAGCAGCATAGGCCAGGCGCGGTAAACGCGCAGATTGAGCTCGCCGCCGCGCACACGGGCTTCCGCAAGGCGCCGCTCGTCCGGATCGGTGACCTCGACACGCGCTGCCTCCTCGGCCATGTAGAGCCGGCCGTCCAGCGGCGGCACATCGGCGCTGGCGTCGGGCCGCCAGCTTACCCGACCGCCGCTCCAGCGCAGTTCGCCGTCCAGCGCCCGGATTTGTTGATCCTGCCAGTCCAGCTCGCGCACCTGCCCGGTCAGTTGTCCCTCGGCACTGCCGCGGTCAACGCCCCGGGCAATCAGCGCCACCGGCAGCTCAAAATCCCAGCCTCGGGCCCACAAACGCGACGGCCCACCCCCCAGCCAGCCCTCGAGGTTGAGCTTGGAGCCCCCGAGCGACAACCGCAGTCCAGGTGTAAGACCCTGCCATTCCAGGGTCCAGTCCAGCCGGCCCGAGCGCTGGCGCCAGCGCCAGCGCGCCGTGCCCTGCCAGAGCCGTCCCTGAGGCTGAAATAACTGTACCGGAGCGCCGGCCAGCTCGACACCCGCCACACGGGCGGTCGCCACGCCAGCGGGCACTTGCCAGAGCCCGAACCCCAGAAAACTGACGACAAAAACCGTGATCAGCACCAGCGGCCGCGGCATTCAGAGGCTCACTCGTCGCTCAGAACGGGATGTCATCGTCAAAGTCATCCGCCGGTCCGGAAAAACTGCCGCTGTCCGACTGTGCGGCCGGCTCGGCCTGAGGCGCCGACTCCTCGCCGCCGAAACCGCCCCCGCCGCCAGCACGACTGTCCAGCATCTGCATGTCGTTAGCCACGACCTCGGTCGTGTAGCGGTCCTGCCCGTCCTGGCCCTGCCATTTCCGCGTCTGAAGCCGACCCTCGATATAGGTCTTGCTGCCTTTTTTCAGGTATTCGCCCGCGATCTCCGCCAGCTTGTTGAACATCACCACCCGGTGCCATTCGGTGCGTTCCTGTTGTTCGCCCGTCTGACGATCGCGCCAGGAGTCCGTCGTCGCCAGCCGGACATTGGTTACGGCCGAGCCATTGGCCGTGTAGCGCATTTCCGGGTCCGCCCCCAGATTGCCGATCAAAATGACTTTGTTGACACCACGCGCCATGCAGCAACTCCATTATCCGTTGAGTCCCATGAGCGGGCCGTTCCGCCGCGCCCGCTGAAGCAAGTATTGTGGCACTTTCACGGCACCGTTGCATCGCCCGGGGACACGTCTTCGCCCTGCAACACCGCGGCGAGGACGGTCTCGTCGAGC
Source organism: uncultured Alcanivorax sp. (assembly GCA_964411265.1). GTDB lineage: Bacteria > Pseudomonadota > Gammaproteobacteria > Pseudomonadales > Alcanivoracaceae > SLJS01. The sequence goes on from CAYPKI010000204.1 coordinate 1,977, forward strand.
TCGGGCGTCATCACCTTGATCAGCGCCGTTTGGTCTTCCGGGGCCACCGCCACGTCCCGAACGCCCGGCACACGCAATAAGCGGGCACAGATGTCGCCCGCCTCGCGCCCGGCGAGCGCATCCAGCGCGACGGTGCGGTTGGCCAGATGGCCGGGATTGTGCAGGCCCAGCGAAGCCAGAAACCACAATGCCGCCAGAACCGCCGCAAAGGCGTGCAGACCCGGCAGACCCAGAACCTGCTGAATCCAGCCGCCCAGGACCCCGCCCAGAAAAATGCCCAGGAACTGACTGCTGGAATAGACACCCAGTGCTGTACCTTTCATCCCCGCGGGGGCCACGCGCGAGACCAGCGAGGGCAGCGTGGCCTCAAGCAGATTAAAACCGGCGAAAAACACAATGATGACAGGCACGAGCGTCATCAGACCGGTATGATGCGGTACGAGCAAGGCCTGGGAGACCGCTATCGCGGCCACCGCTCCCAGGAAAACCCCTTTGAGTCGTCCCCGCCGTTCGCCATAGATCATCAGCGGCACCATGACCGCCAATGAAACCGCGAGCACGGGTAAATAAAGCAGCCACTGATCGCCACTGTCCAGATGAACCGCATCGCGCAGCAGCACCGGCAAGCCCAGGAAGGTCGCCGTCAGGATGGCGTGTTGCACCAGAATGCCCAGGTCCAGCCGCAGCAGCTGCCTGTCGGACAGCACACGCCAGATCAACGCGGGCACGGCTTCCGAATCCCGGTGGAGGCGTTGCTCCCGGGGACGCGGCACGCTCAGATAAAGCACCGCAATGCCGGTCAGCCCCAGCAGCGCGGTGAGCCAGAAAATACCCGGCACACCCACCCGGGCTTGCAGCATGGGTCCCACCACGACGGCAACAGCAAAGGACAGCCCGATACTCATACCAATCACAGCCATGGCTCGGGTGCGGTGACGGTCCTGCGTCAAATCGGCGGTGAGCGCCAGAATTACCGAGCCGATAGCGCCCGTGCCCTGCAACAAGCGTCCGGCAATAATGCCGTAAATGCTGCCTGAAAGCGCAGCTACGACACTGCCCAGCGCGAACACCACCAGTCCGCCGGCAATCACCGGGCGCCGGCCCACCCGGTCGGAGAGCCACCCCAGAGGTATCTGCAACAGGGCCTGAGCCAGGCCATAGATGCCCAGCGCCAGACCAATCGTCGTGGGCGTAGCCCCGGGCAAATCGCGGGCATAGACCGCAAAGACCGGATAGATCATGAACAGGCCCAGCATGCGCGAGGCAAAGATCAGGGCGAGAGAAACGGTCGCCCGTACCGGGCCATGTTCGGTGCTGGAACCCGTGCCGGAATCAGACATGAGCTGTCGCGTCGGCGGAAAAGGACAGCAGTTTATCAGGGAAACCGGCGCTATTCATGACAACGGGGCTTACGGCTTGGATAACTGGCCACAGGTCTGTCATTCTCCGATCTCCGGCGGATCGGGCGCCGGATCAGGACGACAGACGCCAACGGGGAGGCATCGGGGGATGAGGAATCCGCATCCATAAATTGAACCCCTCGCTTGGCGGTGTTAGATTCTCAAGCAGCTGTTCAGCGTTTTTTCGTAGGCATGCACTGAAAAGAGGCCATCGCTAACACCCGGGCAAGGAACCAATAACAATGAATGCCAGCGGTAACGATAAATACGTCTATGTTGTCAGCGATCAGCAACTGCAGAATGCGCTGCTCGCCGAGTTCCTCAACAAGGAAAGCATGCCGGCCAACGCCATTCGCGGAGTGGACGAGCTCCAGCGCGACCAGTTGGTCGACTCGGATCAGGTGCTGTTCATGGTGGATTTCAATACCATGGATGTGAACGAGACCATCAGCAAGCTGCTGGAAATCGACCCGGAGATTGAAACCGAGCTTTTGCTGGCCATCTTCAATGTCGACTCCGATGACTCACTGGGCCATCTAGCCGGCCTGCCCATGATCAATGGCGGCTTCCTTCAGGACTGCCCCCAGGACCTGCTGATCAAGGGTGTGCGCTCCATGTTCGAGGGTGAGCTCTGGCTGCCGCGCAAGGTTTTGCAACAGTACGTGGTCAAAAACCGCAACTTCAACAAGACCTTTGCGCGCAGCGAAGTCACGCTTACCGACCGGGAAGTGGAAGTGCTCAAGATCCTCGCCACCGGCGCCAAGAATTCCGAGATCGCGCGCAACCTGAATCTCAGCCCGCACACCATCAAGACGCATATCTACAATATCTTCAAGAAAATCAATGCCTCCAACCGCCTTCAGGCGGTGAACTGGGCCCAGGAAAACCTCTGATCGCGGCATACCCCGGCCGTCCGTGGAATGGTGACCCCGACGCGAATGCCCTATACTGGCGGGTTCCCCCGGGCAGCTGGTCCCTCCCCGCATGGACAAGATCGAGATCCGCGGCGCGCGCACCCATAACCTGGCCAACATTGATCTGGATATTGCCCGGGATCGCCTGATCGTCATGACCGGGTTGTCCGGATCCGGCAAGTCTTCACTCGCCTTCGATACCCTCTACGCGGAAGGTCAGCGGCGTTACGTCGAGTCGCTGTCCACCTATGCGCGTCAGTTTCTGTCCATGATGGAAAAACCGGATGTGGATCAT
>CAYPKI010000205.1:0-291 GCA_964411265.1 uncultured Alcanivorax sp.
ACCAATCTGGAGCTGGAAAAGCGTCCGGAGAAAATCCATGGCGTGGAAGTCGAAGGCAGCGTAGAACCCACCAAGCGCAGCCGTCTCGGGTCCACGGTCACCTGGATGGAAGGCCGGGTGGATCTGGATAACCAGGGCGGCTATGACGAGGATCTGCCCAGCACCCGGATTCCGCCCACCAAGGTGACCGGCTTTGCCCAGTACCGGATCAACTCCGGATGGCGCGTGCGCGTACAGGGGCTGTATTCCGGGGACCGGGAACCGGACAGCACGCAGTACGGCGGCCAGGAA
>CAYPKI010000205.1:301-3647 GCA_964411265.1 uncultured Alcanivorax sp.
CTGGTCGCCAGAGCAGATCGCGCGGCGGCTCAAGCGGGATTTCCCCGGCGACGAGGCGATGCGCTTGTCTCACGAGGCGCTGTAGACGTATCTGTATGTGCTGCCGCGCGGCGAGCTCCAATTCGGTGTGGACAATATCACCAATGAGTTCTATTTCCCGGTGGTCAGCCAGGCGGCCGGCAGCACCTTCTCGCACTCCGCCGCGCCGGGCCAGCGCTTTACGGCCAGTTATTCCATCGACTGGTAAGCGTCCGGGGCCGTCCCGGCCCCGGCCAGTTCCCGGAAGCGGCGCCCGTCGTCCGGGCTGCTCATGAAGATCAGTCGCAGGCCGGGTTCGAGTTCGGCGTTGTCATCGGGGTTGAACAGCCAGGTGTCGTTGTCGTCACTGAGTGCGATCACCAGGAACTGATCCAGTTTCATGGCGCGGACATCGCCCACGGTCTTGCGGGCCAGGGGCGAGGTTTCGGTAATGGTCCAGTCTTCCACCCGCAGGGGCTCTTCCTTGTCGTGCAGCATATGGTCGAGGAAGGAAACCACGAACGGACGCACCATTTCCGACGACAAACGCATACCGCCAATGGTGGTGGGTGAAACCACCGAATCCGCGCCCGCGCGCCGGAGCTTGTCCGCGCGCTCAATGTTGGTACAGCGCGTCACGATCCGGACTTCGGGACAAAACATCCTCGCCGAGACCACCACGATCAGGTTGTCATTGTCCGCCGGCAGGCAGCTAATCACGCCCCGGGCGTTGTCGATACCGGCTTCACGCAGACGCTCGTCCTCGGTGGCGTCCCCGATAATGGCCGGGAAGTTGTCATCCTCGCGTTCGTGCAGTTCGCGCACCCGGTCTTCATCGGATTCGATCAATACGAAGTCGCGCCGGGTGGCGTGCAGTTCCTCAATCACCCGGGAACCGATAGTGCCACCGCCGCAGACGATAATGTGCTGGTTCAGGGATTGCGCTTTGCTTTTCATGGCTCTCATCCATGTCAGCCGCTGTATATTGCCGTCCGTCAGTACCGCCGCCAGGCCGGACAGCAGATAGAGAATGCTACCCACGCCGCCGAGAATCAAAAAGATGGTGAACAATCGCCCGGCCGGGTTGTCGGCGAGATCGATGACTTCACCAAAGCCCACGGTGGTCAGGGTGATCACCGTCATATAGACGCTATCAAGCAGCGAGTAACGCGCGTCGGCCAGGATCGCATAGCCGCCCACACCAATGCCGAAAACCATGAAAGCAAAGGCCGCGGCACGTGCCAGTTGTCGGCTTTCCGAGCGCATCGGGTGTGACCCTTTCCATGGTCCCTGCTATAGCTTCAGTGTGCGCTCGTCCGGACGGTACGAGCAAGATTCAAGGCGGGTGCAGAAAAGGGCGATGGGACGCTGGCCATTGCCGGGCAGCGACGTTGTAAAAATTTTAGTGGCGTACGATGACCGGATCCGCATCGCCGGCCATGCCCTGAAGCAGGCGTTGCCAGACGGTCTCCTCGGCCAGGTCCATGTGCTGCAGATCCGCAATGGTCAGCCGGGATAGTGCCTCACGGATGACGCGATTAATAATGCGCCAGCCGCTTTCTACTGCGCAGTGGCCCATGAGTGAACATTCGCAGCCGGTGGATTTGGCACATTGCGTCATGGCCAATTCGCCGTCGATAGATTCCAGCACGCCCAGCAGCGTGATCTGTTCCGCGGGGTAAGCCAGCTTGTAGCCGCCCCGCGCGCCCTTGCGGGCAAAGCAGAGCCCGCCGAGTGTCAACATGCGGGTCACCTTGCGCACCGTGGGCAGGGGAATATGCGTGGCAGTGCTGATCTCGTCGAGGGTGTGCACCTCATCTCGCCCTGCCAGCCAGCCGGCGATCACCACGGCATAGTCCGATAGCCTGCTGATTCTGATCATCGCGCGTTCCTTAGGTATACCGAAACGGTATTGAAAATCGGATCGAACTCTGTAAAATATACTTCAACAGTGTAACTTTAACCGTGCGTGGCGCCAACCGTTGCGTGTGCGCGGGTGCATCTTTGCGGGGAGGATTTGTGTCCGGAACACCCGGGTTTATTCAGGATATACTGGCCGAACGCGGCGACAATGCGCCCGACCGGGTCCGTTTTATCGCCAACACGGCCGAATACCTGTTCCGTGAAGAGAGTTCCGGGAAAGGCAAAACCCGGATCCGCAAGGGACTGGCTTCGGCCCGGGATTGCTGCTGTGAACTCCGCAACCGGGTGCTGGCCGCGCTCGACGGCCCTGTCCCCACGGACGGTGTTCGCAACGGCTGAAGGCGCGTACGGTGTGCGCCTGAAACTATTGAAGAGGCTGAATCATGACGTTTGTAGTGGGCGAAGCCTGTATTAATTGCAAGCACACGGACTGTGTCGAAGTCTGCCCGGTGGATTGCTTCTATGAGGGCCCCAATTTTCTGGTGATCCACCCGGACGAGTGCATCGACTGCGCGCTCTGTGAACCGGAATGCCCCGTGGACGCCATCTTCTCCGAGGACGAATTGCCCAGTGATCAGGAAGAGTTCCTCAAGATCAACGCGGATCTCGCCGAAGAGTGGCCCAACATTACCGAAATGAAGGATCCCTTGCCGGACTACCAGAAATGGGCCGAGATCTCGGACAAGCGCGAACACCTGGTTCGCGAGTGGCCGGCCTCCTAGGCCACCACGTTCGATGCACGCCGAAGACCGCGGGATGCCGCCCGGCATCCCGCCGGCTCTGCAGGGTGCGCCGTGCGCACCTTGATGCGCTCAAGCCCGGCGCTGAGCTATAGCGCACCACCCGCAACCGGTGCCGCCTGCGTCCGCCCGCGCCAGAGGAAAAGCCCGGACCGCTTGCCGAGGATGGTCGCCGAAACGGCTTCTTGACTGGCCCGCCCGGCCATGCCGTAACACACATGAAGCGGCAGCAGATGTTCCTCCCGGGGATGACAAAAGCGCGCATGCGGCGCTTGTGCCCATTGTTCCAGGCGCTGTGCCCGCTCCGCTTCCGTCAGATCCGGATCGGTGCAGGTCTGCTTCAGCCAGTCCTGAAAGGCCTCGTTGCGGGCATCGGCGTCCGCGCTGTTCGCCGCGAAGAACTCCCGCATGTTGTGAAAGGAAAACCCGGAACCGATCACCAGCAGGTTCTCGTATTCCAGCGCCTGCAAGGCACGGCCCATGGCCATATGCTGGGCGGCATCCAGATGGTTCACCAGGGACAGCTGCACACAGGGGATATCCGCCTCCAGGTACATGATCTTCAGCGGCACAAAGAGCCCGTGATCAAAGCCCCGCTGAGCATCCAGGCGGCTCGAAAGACCGGCGCTTTCCAGCGCCGCCTGCGTCCGGCGTGCCAGATCTGG
>CAYPKI010000205.1:3657-4569 GCA_964411265.1 uncultured Alcanivorax sp.
GGATACTGGATCTCGTAGGCCTCCGCCGGAAAGCCGTGATAGTCGTAGATCAGGCCCGGCTCGGCTGCCGCGGTGAGGGTCGGTACGTCCTCTTCCCAGTGCGCGCTGACCAGCAGAATCGCCGAAGGCTTCTCCAGCCCGCCGGCGATCTCGTCCAGCCGCTCCACCATCTCCCGGTGGTCCGGATCCCCCAGCAAGGGCAAGGGGCCGCCGCCATGGGAAAGGAAGAAAATGTCGTGATCAGTGGCCATAAGAGCTGCTCCGTGCGGATGCCTCCCGGTTCGCGCATTTGGGAATTGAATTATGGGGAATCCCCGGGTCCGAGGGTGGCCTAAAACCCACCGCAGGGGAATTGCAACGGAGGACCCCTGGCAGGGTCGAACGCCTTTATTGCCACGGGCATTCCGACTACGATAGGCCATTATTCTTACACACAGGGACGCGGGCGCCGCGTCGGCGAGCACAGGGGGCATGATGCAGCAGGAGAATCTGGCCGGATTCCTCTGGGGTTGGCGGATCTGCTGGCCAACGGCGGCCTGCATGACCTCGTCCTCTTCGGCGCTTTCCTCGCCTGGGCCGTGGCCGATTTCATCGTCAGCCGCAAACGCGACCGCGCCGCCGGCAAGACCTATCCGGTAGCGGGCGTCAGCCGCGACATCACCGTGGTGGTGGTCGGCCTGGTGGTCTATGCCGCCTTTGTCTTCAAGCTGCACGTCTGGTTGATGGGTGTGGCTCCGATTGCTGGCTGAGAGGGCGTTGCCCTAGAATAAGAGTCAACAAAACCCGCCAAGGCTATGCTTCACCATGGAGTATCCTCAAATCGGGGGGCGCTTTTCAGAATTAAGTTTTCTAAGAGTGTATCGCAAGGATGGCGAATAAACTAAGCGATTCGTATGCCTCTCGGGGCGTAAG
>CAYPKI010000206.1:0-4478 GCA_964411265.1 uncultured Alcanivorax sp.
TCCGACCAGCGCGTAGTGGAAGCACCTCGCTTCATCTGGTTCTGGGTACTGCGTTTGTTCATCCTGCCGTTTCGTCCGCGCAGCGTAGCCGAGGGCTATAGCGAAATCTGGCGCACTGATTCGCCCATTCGGGAAATTACGCGGGAACAGGCGCAAAAGCTGCAGCAACGTCTGCCGGCGACCGTGGACTGGGCCATGAGCTATGGCGAGCCTGCGTTGCCGGATGTGCTCGATCGGCTTGCCGACGCCGGGCATGAAAGCATCCTGGTGGTACCCCTGTATCCGCAATATTCCAGTAGCACCGTGGGTGCCGTCATGGATGGGGTGGCGCGCTGGATTGGCACGCGCCGGGAATTGCCCACCATTCAGATTGTGCGGGATTACTGGGAAGAACCCGCCTGGCAAAAGGCCATGGCTGAATCCATTCGCCGGTTCCAGGCGGAAAACGGCGTTCCGGAACGGCTGCTGTTTTCGTTTCACGGCATCCCCAAATCCTATGAAAAGAAAGGCGACTGTTACGCCCGGCGCTGTCGCGCCAGTGCGGCCGCCATTGCCCGCCATCTCGGGCTTGCGGACGATCAGTGGCAGCTCACCTTCCAGTCCCGTTTCGGCCCCACCGAGTGGTTGCAGCCCTACACCGATGAGACCCTGACGCAGTGGGCACGGGACGGCGTTCGGGATGTGCAGGTGGTTTGTCCGGGTTTTGCTGCGGACTGTCTGGAAACCCTGGAAGAAATCTGTGTGGAAAACCGCGACTACTTTCTGGAAAACGGCGGCACCCACTTCGCTTATATCCCCGCTTTGAATGCTGATGATGGCTATATCGACACACTGGAAATCGTTACCAAACGCTGGCTACCGGGCTGTAACGAATAACAATCGCGGTTCACGGCGATTACGTAAAAAAATGGCGGTTTTCTGGCTTTCCATGATCGAAAATGATGATGAGAATATGTACAAACGGCTTTTTTTTTGTGCTATTTTTCAGATGGCGTAGTAAAAATAGCGCTATAGCTTAGGAGATCCATTATGGCTCAAAAGAAGAAAGCATCGAGTAAGAAGGCAGCAACTCGCAAGACCGCTGCGAAGAAAACCGCTGCCAGTAAACAGGCGTCGCAGTCGGACTTACCCAAGTCCGTTTTGAACGCCGAAGCGAAAGTCCAGGAACAGGAAACCCTGGTCAACCACGCCATGCAAAAGGTCGAGCAGGCCGAGCAAAAGCTCGCTGATGTGCGCGATCGGGTGCAACAGGAAGGTCAGAAGGCCAAGCCCCGTACCGAGGCGGCCGCACGGAACCTGCGCACCAGGATTCAGAGCCTGCGTCAGGACGTTCCCTACTTCAGCAAGGCTGTTCAGGGCGCCAAGGATGCGCTGCGCAAGGAGCAACAGCGGCTGCGGCAGGCCACGCGCACCTATGAGCAGAAGCTGAAGGAGTATCAGCGCAAGGAAGAACGCAAGGCCAAGAAAAAGGCGGCCAAGAAGAGCTCAAGCACGGGCGCGGCCAAGAAGTCCGCGGCCAAGAAGAGTGCTTCGAAGAAGGCTACCGGCAAGAAGGCCACCGGCAAGAAGGCAGCCAAGAAGTCTGCCGGCAAGAAGTCCACAGCCAAGAAATCCACAGCCAAGAAGTCGGCTGCCAAGAAGTCGGCTGCCAAGAAGTCGACAGCCAAGAAATCCGCACCCAAGAAGTCTGCGGCCAAGAAATCGGCAGCCAAGAAGTCGGCCAGCTAGCGTTAAGCGCTTTCGGCCGGAAGAGAAAACCCCGCGAAGTTGGGCTTCGCGGGGTTTTTTTATGGGGAACGTCTGGACGGACCATAGTCGGCGCTTGCCAGGCCCTTTTTCGCCTGTAGCCGCGTTGCGCCTCCTACCCGTACAGGCAGTACGGCGGCGTCGGCGCGCCTTGCTACAGACAAAAAATGACTCTGGCAAGCGCCGACTATGGCCCGCCCAGACGTTACTGATTGGGAGCAAGGTACGAGGTGCGAGGAGCGAGGTGCGAGGTGCGAGGAGCGAGGTGCTAGGCAAGCCCTGCTCGGTTCTCTCCTTAAAAGGGGAGGAAGCGACTCAATAACCCGCCCGGGCTGATTAGACCTGCTCCCCCTTTTTTTGGGGGGAGATCACAGAGGGGGTTTCTCTAGCTCCTAGCTCCTTGCTCCTCGCCCCTTGATCCATTGGGCCGAGGCGCGCAATAAGCTATGCTTTGGCGCCATGAGCCATGCCGCCGACATTCTGCGCGATCCTGATCCGTTTGCCCGCGAAATCTCCGGATTTCAGCCCCGCGAATCCCAGTGGGTCATGGCCGAAGCCGTGGAGAAAACCCTGGGCAACCAGGGCGATCTGGTGGTGGAAGCGGAAACCGGCACGGGCAAGACCCTGGCCTATCTGGTACCCGCGCTGCTGGATGCCGGCCCCACGATCGTATCCACGGGTACGCGCAGTCTACAGGATCAGCTCTTTATCAAGGATCTGCCTGTGGTACAGAAGGCCCTGGGCGTGCAGCGCCGTGTGGCGCTGTTGAAAGGCCGCAATAATTATCTCTGTCCCTACCGCATGAAACTGCACCAGCAAGAAGGGCAGTTTCTTACGCGCGAAACCGCGGAGCAGTTGCAGACTGTGGTGCACTGGTCGACGCGCACGCAGAGCGGTGATCTGGCCGAATTGCAGGAGTTGCCGGATGACGCGCCCGTCTGGCCCTGGGTGACCAGCACGGCCGACAACTGTCTGGGCCAGGATTGTCCGGACTACCACCATTGTCCGGTCATGAAAGCGCGCCAGAATGCGCAGGAAGCGGATCTGGTGGTGGTGAACCATCATCTGTTTTTCGCCGACGCGGCTTTGAAAGGCGAGGGTGTCAGTGAATTGTTGCCGCGCGCTAATGCGGTCATCTTCGATGAAGCCCATCAGTTGCCGGATACAGCGGCCACTTTCTTCGGCGAATCACTGAGCGCGCGGCAGATCCGTGAACTCGGCCGGGATTGTGTCAGCGAGGCCGGTCACACGGCCGCGGATATTCGCGAACTCAACGAGCTCACGGCCGCGACCGAGAAAGCAGTGAATGATCTGCGCCTGGCCATGGGGGAGGAAGGCCGCAGAGAGCCCTGGCATGCCATACAGGAGACCGCGGCGGTTGAAGAGGCGGCTTCGGCCCTTGAAAAGGCACTGGCGGCATTGTCGGCTTTTCTGGAGCCTTTAAAGGACGCCAGCAAGGGTATGGACTCCTGTGAGCGTCGTGCCCGCGAACAACTGGACGCCTTGCGGCGGCTTACGGCGGCCGAGGATCCGGGGCAGGTGTACTGGTTCGAGAATTTCCGCCACGCCTTTGTGCTGCATGCCACGCCGCTGTCCGTGGCGGAGATGTTCAGCCGTCACCGGCAGGGCCATCAATGTGGCTGGATCTTTACTTCGGCGACGCTGTCCGTGGCCGGCGACTTTACGCACTTTCTGCGGCGTCTGGGACTGGAAAACGCGGAAACGCTGCGGCTGGAAAGCCCGTTCGATTTCCGGCGTCAGTCCGTGCTCTATGTGCCTGAAGGTCTGCCCGTGCCGGGTCAGCCCGGTTATACACGGGAGCTGGTGGCGCAGATGATTCCGGTGATGCGTGCGGCTGAGGGACGTACCTTTTTTCTGTTTACCAGTCACCGCGCGTTGCGCGAGGCGGCCGACCTGCTGCGCGAAGAACTGGAATATCCGCTGCTGGTGCAGGGCGAGTCGAGCCGGCGGCAACTGCTGGATTCTTTCCGCGAACAGGGCAATGCTGTGCTGCTGGGCACCAGCAGTTTCTGGCAGGGCATTGATGTGCGTGGTGGCGCGCTCAGTTGTGTCATCATTGATAAACTGCCTTTCGCTTCGCCCGGTGATCCCGTGGGCGCGGCGCGCATCGAACGTATTCGCGAGGAAGGCGGCAACCCCTTTCGCGATTTTCAACTGCCCCAGGCCGTGCTGGCGTTGCGCCAGGGTGCGGGACGTTTGATTCGTGATCCCGAAGATACGGGTTTGCTCGTGCTGGCCGATCCGCGTCTGATCGACAAGGGCTACGGCAAACTCTTTCTGGACAGCCTGCCGGGTATGGCCAAGACGCGCCGGCTGGATGTGGTACAACGCTTTTTCCGGGTGATTGATGAAGCTGCTGGCCATTGAAACCGCCACCACCAGCTGCTCGGCTGCGCTCTGGCTGGACGGTGACGTATATGAAGCCCTGGAGCCGGTAGAGCGGCGCCAGACCGAGCGCATTCTGCCGATGATCGAATCCGTGCTGGCTGATGCCGGTGTGGCCCGAACGCAACTGGACGGGCTCGGCTTCAGTCATGGTCCCGGCGCTTTTACCGGTGTGCGTGTGGGCACGTCCGTGATTCAGGGACTGGCGCTATCGCTGGAGCTGCCCGTGGCGGGCATCTCCACGCTGGCGACCTGTGCGCTCGAGGGTGTCACGGTCCTGGACACGGATGAGCCGGTGCTGGCGGTGTTCGACGCGCGCATGGGCG
>CAYPKI010000207.1:0-4401 GCA_964411265.1 uncultured Alcanivorax sp.
CAGTAACATACGGGCGAGGTTGCGTTTGCCTTCATTGAAGGCCACCGCATCCAGCGCCCACCCCACCTGATAGCTGCCGGCATCCACGACAGCTTCCAAATACTCGCGCAACGGGTCGCCGTCCTGGGTCCCGAGGGTGCTCCGTACCGACTGGCGCAGAGCGTACTCCCGGGCCTCGAATCGACGACGCGCCTCCTCGTCCTGCTCCGAAGGCTTAGCCTCCAGCATCGCCCAACCACCGTTCTCGCTCATGTCTGTACTCCCATACCTTGTTCAGGAGGAACCGCCGACTCCTCGCCTTCTTCGCCTCCACCGCCCATGGTACCGGCCTGGTTGGCCGCGGCCATTCCTTCCGTACCCTTTTGGAGCTGCTGCTTGCGCCGCTCGGCCCCGTTAATCAGGCGCTGCGGCACGCCGGTGAGATTCCCGATATGCGCCAGTGCTTCCGGAAAATCCACCACCATGCCCGCTTCCGGGTCCGTCTGGCCGAAGTTCGCACACAGATTCATGAGCTGCATCGTGGACTGAGCCTCCTCGGCCCACTGCCCCTGCGCGAGGTAACTTGTAAACGACAGTTTGAACAGGTCCTCGTTCAGCTCATCCATTTCCTCGGGCAGCTCGCCGTCCTGCACCATGAGGCTTACCACCGCCCGGATGGCCGGCTTAATCTGCTCCTGCTGGATTCGGGAAACGCTCGCGCCCAGGTCCTGCGACAGGACGCGGGTGCGCTCCATGACCTCCGCCGCGCTGCGCGGCGTACGCTCGGCGTTGCCGAACTGGTCCTGCATGAAAATCGCCTTGATCGAGTTCCGCAGCTCATCGACCGAGAGCATACTCACGTCGAAGTTGCCCGGGCGTTCCAGCGGGCGCAGGGACGGGTTGTTAATGTCGTTGCTCGACACCGGAATGATCTCGAACGGCTGCAGGGAGATCGTGTAGGGGTTCAGGATCCCGTCGTCCACCGCGGTGTAGGGGGCTCCCACCTCTAGCGCGGCGTTGCGCAGGGACAGCTCCTTGAGCTTGTTCACCGCCCGGGTGTCGGACAATGCCCGCAGACCGGGGCCGCGCCCGTAGGGCGTGCCCGGGATCTTGCTCCAGCGCGTCGGGAGCAGCGTAGCGAACGGGTTGGTCGCTTTGTAAAGCTCGGTTTTCGCGCCCTTGAGCACGGCCGTGCGGGTGTAGTTCCCCTCCACCTCGCGGATTTCGTGCGTAATGACCGTGTGCTCGCACTTGCCCGGGTTCTGCCCGTATTTTTCCTTGTACTCCTGGGGGACCTTGCCCGGGTAGGCCCGCTCCAGCTGGTCCAGCGAGAGCTGGTACTGCAGCGCCACCTCCATGATCTCGCCGCCCGCGTCCTCGGAAATAGCCACCTGGTTCAGCGGGCGGCTGCGGAACCGCGGGGGGACGCCCTTGGAGTCGTTCGAGCCCAGCTCCAGCGACAGCGTGCCGGTGCCGCCCACGATGCGGTCCAGCAAGGCGGGCTGCAGCTCCTGGTAGAAGTTCATGTCCGCGAGCCGGCGCAGAATCTTTTTCGTGGCCAGCTCCAGCGCCGGGAGCATATTCTTGCGTTCCTGCCCGTCCTGCACGGCGTCGCCCGGCTCCAGTTTGAACCATTGTTGCCAGGGTGGCGTCAGCCGCGCCACGATCAGGTTGGCCAGCCGCTCCGCGCTGTCCTCGGCCGTAGAATCGAAAATCTCGTCGCCGATGCTGCCCGGGTCCGTCTTGTTGTCGTCGGAGAAAAACGTCGCCCGCTCGGGCATCATGAACCGATACGCCGTGTCCCAGTACGACTCCCAGGGCCGACGGTCGTCGAACATCTGCTCCACGCGCTTACACAGGTCTTGTGGTCCGTAGGACGCCATTACAGCGACTCCTGCGCCGAGCCCAGCATGTCAAACAGGCTGGGAGCCCCCTGGTCCCGAAGGGCTTGCATGATGGTCATTTTGCGCCGCTGCTTCTCCTTTTCGCGCTGCTGGCGCATCCGTTCAAGCTTTTGCTGCTGTCGGCGCTCCATGCGCTCGGCCCGGCGACGGGCCTGCTTCTCGCCGGTGAACTCCTCCCACTCGTCGTTGATCGGATCAAGTGCTTCCTCCTGGATGGACTCGCCAGCGGAGCTAACCGCGTCACTCACTGGGTCCGTTATATTCTCCTCAATCGCATCGCCTACACCCATGACTCAGGCCCTCACAATTCACTTTCGTCGATTCTGCGTCCGGGGGCGGGGCTAGTCAAGCACCCGCCAGGATGGCTTTTTCGTGATGGGTTTCTGGTGGCCGCCGCCCCAGCGACGCCCGGCCTTGCCCTCCATGGCAGGGCCCTCAAACACCGCGAGCGCGTGGTTGAGCCCGTCGTGGACGTGTGAAACGTCGTTTTTCTCCGGCTCCTCGTCGTAGCGCTCGGACTGACCGCGAATAACGCGGTACCGATACTCGCCGTGGAACCCCCGTATGAGCGTCTTGCAGCGGGGGTCAATCAGCACCCCGGCGCGGCCCTCGACCGCCCGGTTCAGCGCCCGGCGCACGCTGCCCAGCCGAGTCTCAAGCGTCTTCGCCCCGGGCCGGACCACGAACCCAAACCCGCGCACCACCTCAAAGCAGGTCTTCTCGTCGGTCTGGGTACGCTGCTGCCCGGCCGGGTCCGCCCAGATCTCGAAGTCGGTGTTATCCGGGAAGCGCTCGCGCAGGTGAACTACCAGCTCCTCCATGAACCGCTCGATCCCGCGGGACGCCTCCGGCGGCGTCACCAGCTCGGACAGGAGCAGCCACTGCCCCTTCGCGTTCTGCTGGAACATCACCGCCGCGGGCTGGAGCCCAAAGTCCATGCCAATGGAGATCTTTTTGCCCGCGAGCGGGCTCAGCTGCTCGTCCGCGAGGTGAAAGCGTGGGTTGAACTCCGGGTACACCGGCAGCCCGTCCTGGACATACCCATACTCGCCGTGAACATGGACCTTCACCCACTCGGGCGATTTGTCCTGGTTCATGGCCAGCAGGGTGGAGTAGTAGTTCGGCGGCAGGTTCTCGACGTTCTCGGCGTTGTCCGCGAGCCCGCTGGGCTGCTTGAACAGCCGCGCCAGCGGGCGACCGTCGGCAATCTGGTCCATGACCTCCTGCACCTCGTCGGACACGCCCTCCTCGAAGAACTTGTACCAGTACGAGCTGGTCGCCGGTGGGTTGGAGGCGATAATCACACCGAACCAGATGGGCCGCACCGTCTTGGGGCTGGGGTACCGCCCCACACGACCGAGGAGGTTAATGAACACTTCGCTTCGTATCTCACGGAACTCGTTGACCCAGGCCCCGGTCAGCTCCAGCGAGAGCAGGTTCTTCGCGTCATCGGGGGTGTCCAGGGCGCGAAACATCCACTCCGAGTGCAGCCGGGTCCCGTCGCCCAGCATGAAGTCCAACGTATAGACGTTCTGCGTAGACTTGTAAGTCCCCGCGGCGCCGGGTGGCAGCCACTCAAACACGGTTTTCAGGGTGGTGTCCGAGAGCATCTTGTAGGTGTTACGGATCACCGCGAAGCGGGTGTGGCGCACGCCGGAGGCGTCGGGCTCCTGCTCCATGGCGTGTTTGAGCAGGGCGACCACGCAGCCGACAGACTTGCCGGAGCCGTAGGGGCCCATGAGAGCCCGGACCATGGCGTCGTCACGCAGGAACCGCTCCACCGTGGGCGGCGGGGTGTATTGCACCATTTCAGTCATGGCCGGCCTCACCGCCCTGGACCGTCACCGTGCGGTCGTCGCTGAAATTGATCTGCAGCGCGAACTGCGTGTTGCCCTGCTGCCCGGCTTCGGACTTGTCGAGGCCGCCGAAGCTTGCGAGCGCCTTGACCGCGGAGATCCGGTCGGTGTGGCTGGCGGTGGGGTCGCGGGCAATGTGGTGCAGCTCCGCGAGGTTGACCGAGGCCAGCTTCCGGGCGAGCACACGGAACTGGGTGCCGTTTTCGTCAATGTCGCGCTGATGCGACAGCACGAGGCGCTGGAAGGAGTCCCGCGCCACGATGGCGTCGAACTGATCCGCGTCCAGCTCGTAGCGCAGCTGCAGTTGCTCCGGCGTGAAATACTGCAACGCCACTTCAAAAGCCAGGTCGGAGACCCAGTTGCTCTGCTTGCGCGGCGTCGGTGTGGTCTGTGTGAGTTCGCCCATGGAGTCAGCGTAGCGGCCGCGGGGCGGGGAAGCAAGGATCCCCCGGGCGGAGCGGGAGTCGGTGTTCGAACCGGGGTACTCGACGGACGACGACGGGACTGGCTTTGGTCTCTCGATCGTCCAGGAGGTCGCCGAGATGCACGACTGGCGGGTGACGGTCACCGAGAGCGCCGCGGGTGGCGCTCGCTTCGAGTTCACCGGCGTGGGCACCGCGGAGTGAGCGTCACGCCCGCGGGTCCCGGTCGGGGCCGGGGTA
>CAYPKI010000208.1:0-2868 GCA_964411265.1 uncultured Alcanivorax sp.
GGATGTCCGCCTGATCCTGATAGCGCAGGGACAGCGAAACGGGGAAGGCTTGCTTCAGGGCCAGATCCCGCGCGTTGAAGTTGAGATGCTCGACGCGAATGTTGGTATCCGTGGTGGTGTCGCGGTAGTGCACCCGGCCATCAGTGACGCTTATTTCGGGTATAGTGACAGGAATATCCAGTGCCGTTGTCTGATCTCCCGTTGATTTCGTCTTGTCGGCTTCTTTTTTGGGGGGATTACCCGCGGGCCCAACTGTTGCCAGTTGCCGCCGTCCTCCGTGCGCGTCAGATTGGCTTCAACACCGTCCAGGCGAATGGCGTCCGCGCGCACTTCGCCCAGGAGCAGGGGCCAGACGGCTACCCCCAGGTGGGCTTCATCCAGAGCGGCGAAAAGTTCGTCCTCCCCGGGCAGTCGTGTTTCCGTGCGGCCCACGCTCACGCCCAGCGAGGGCCAGAAGGTCCAACTCAGCTCGCCCTGGATATCCAGTTCCAGTCCGGCATGCTTGCGCGTGAGTTCACTGATGCGGGGTTTGAAGTCATTGGGATCGATCAGTTGCGTGGCCCCGAAAATAGCGGCAACCAGCACCAACAGAATAATGCCCAGGGTGATCAGCGTAATGCGGAGCGCACGCGGCATGACGTTCTCCTGTCGAATAAAGGCTTCGCGAGCATAGCATTTCCGGTGTCCCGGAACTTGCGCAGTCAGGTCTGTCGACAGCGCTCCGGCATCCGGGGTTCAGCGCCCAGGGCGCTGCCGGCGTATGCCAGCAATGCCCGGCCGATGCCGCGGCCCCGGGTGGGCGACCAGGATATACACCATGGACCCCTCGTTGGTGCGGCGGATCAGCAGCACGCCACATTGCGTCCGGTGGAAACGGCAACCCAAAACCGGTTCCGTTCCCCATCCGGAGCCGATACCAGCCGCTGAGGTCCATCCGACTGTCGCGCAGCACCTGTTCAAGCTGGTTCAGGGTATGGGGCGTAAGCGGGCTCGGGTTGATTTCCACAGGCAACAGCCTGCCAGGGTTCGGGTCGTACCGGGCATTCGCGCGTCCGGCGCCCAAGCCCGTATAATAGGGCCTCCTGCAACGGAGGTCAGCCATGAGCGAGCGCAGCGCCCGCGTCGAGCGCGATACCCTGGAGACCCGGATCAGTGCGGACGTGAATCTGGACGGCTCCGGCGAGGCGAAGCTGGACACGGGCATTCCCTTTCTCGAGCACATGCTGGAACAGATCGCCCGTCACGGCCTGGTGGACCTCGAAATCCATGCCCGGGGCGATCTGGAGGTGGATCCGCACCACACCGTGGAGGATATCGGTATCACCCTGGGCCAGGCGCTTGCCCGGGCCTGGGGTGACAAGAAGGGCTTGCTTCGCTACGGGCACAGCTATGTGCCGCTGGACGAGGCGCTGTCGCGTGTGGTCATGGATCTCTCGGGCCGGCCCGGGCTGGAGATGTTCGTCGAATTCACCCGCGCGCGGGTGGGCGATTTCGATCTGGATCTCGCCTATGAGTTTTTCCAGGGGCTGGTGAACCACGCCATGATCACCGTACACATCGACAACTTGCGCGGGCGCAATGCCCACCATCAGGTGGAGACAGTGTTCAAGGCTTTTGGCCGGGCACTGCGCATGGCCGTCGAGCACGACCCGCGTACGCCGAATGTGTCGCCGTCCACCAAGGGCACTCTGAGTGACTGACAAGCACCGCCGCGGAGAGTCATGAACGAAACCGTTGTCGTTGTCGATTACGGAATGGGCAATCTCCATTCCGCGAAAAAGGCGCTGGAGAAGGTGGCCACGGGTCAGCGCATTCATATCACGCGTGAGCCGGAGGAAGTTGTCCATGCGGACCGGGTTGTGTTTCCGGGTGTGGGGGCTGGGCAAGGCCGTGCTGGAGGCAGCCCATGCGAGCCGCCCGCTGCTGGGTATCTGTGTTGGCATGCAGGCGCTCATGGCGCGCAGCGAGGAAAACCAGGGTATCGCCTGCCTGGGGTTGTTTGATGGCGAGGTGCTGCGCTTTCCCGAGGGCATGGCGGAAAATGGCGAACGGCTCAAGGTGCCGCATATGGGCTGGAACCAGGTACGCCGCAGCGATCATGCTCTGTGGGAGGGGATCCCGGACGGCGCCCGCTTTTATTTCGTGCACGGCTATTATGTCACCGGCCTGCCTGATGGAGAAATGGCCGGACATTGCCACTATGGGGTGCCCTTTGCCGCCGCTGCACAGCGCGCCAATGTTTTTGCCGTGCAGTTTCATCCGGAGAAAAGCGCGCCCCACGGGCTGACGTTGCTGGATAATTTCCTGCGCTGGATGCCCTGACCACGAGGTTCGATTGATGTTGCTCATCCCTGCCATTGATTTGAAAGACGGCCAATGCGTACGCCTGAAACAGGGACGGATGGAAGACGACACTGTCTTTTCCGATAATCCCGTTGCCGTGGCTGAGCGCTGGGTGGAGCTGGGCGCGCGCCGCCTGCATCTGGTGGATCTGAACGGCGCCTTCGCCGGCGAGCCCGTCAATGGCGAGGTGGTGCGGCAGATTGCGGCGCGCTTTCCGGACCTGCCCATCCGAAACCATTCAGGCCTATCTGGACGCGGGCGTGCAGTGGGTGATCCTGGGCACCCGGGCGGTCAAGGAACCGGATTTCGTGAGTGAGATGTGCCGGCGATTCCCGGGTCATATCATTGTGGGCCTGGACGCGCGTGACGGGTATGTCGCCACCGACGGCTGGGCGGAAGTGACCGACCTTGATGTGGTGGATCTAGCACACCGCTTCGAAAACGATGGTGTCTCCGCCCTTGTCTACACGGATATCAGCCGCGACGGCATGCTCGAGGGGGTCAATATTGACGCCACCCGAAGAT
>CAYPKI010000208.1:2878-4386 GCA_964411265.1 uncultured Alcanivorax sp.
CCTGCGCCATCACCATCCCTGTTATCGCCTCGGGTGGCGTTACCGGGATCGAGGACATACGAACACTCGGCCACAACGCCGACGTCGGCATTGACGGCGCAATTACCGGCCGCGCCATCTATGAAGGCAGCCTCGATTTTCGGCAGGGGCAGGTGCTGGCGGACGAACTGACCGCGGGCAAGCACAGGGCGGGAAACACCGGGCGCTGAGAACTGCTGGCTACACCTGTGGTTCAGTCCCGTTTCTCTAGCGCTTGCACGCGAACCACCCAGCCATCGATCAGTGTGACCACGCGCGTGAATTGGTTGCCGTCGAACCTGTAGATCCAGTCCGTGGACGGTACTCCTCTCGGGTAGAGCAAACCCCCCGGCTGGATACGGAAAGGGCGTGGTGTAACCCGTTGTGCCGTTCGATCCGGTGGGCCACATTGGCCCCGTAATTCGAGCCGCGATATGCCCTTGGCGAGTGCGTTGGCGTCACAATCACGATTCGCGGTGGTGAAACCCGGTGGGCCACTGCTAACGCGGCGGAGTTCCTTGTTCACGAAGTCGACAAAGCGCAGCTGACGATGCGGACCGAAGTTGTACTGCCATTCCTCCTCATAGGCAATCGGACCGGGGTAGCCGGCATGAAGCGCGCTTTTGACCACGCGAACATCGGGCTCCCCGCAATGCTCACGTACCTGGAACATCCGGTCGCCGGTAGACAGCAGTTCGCCGTCGCAGCGCAAGCTGTCGGCGTGAGCCATCGTGGGTAACAACACAGCGACGTGGGTGAGCAGAACAAGGCGTCTTTTCATACACCAGAGGTTCCATCGGCCGGTCCGGTTTTCAAGTTGGACGCTTCAGCGAGCCCACACATTCGCACGTGGAGCTCTGGTAGCATGACACGGCTTTCACAGCATTGGTGACGTATCTATGGGGCTGGCCAAGCGCATAATTCCCTGTCTGGACGTGGATCAGGGCCGGGTCGTGAAAGGCGTGCAATTTGTGGATATCCGCGATGCCGGCGATCCGGTGGAGATTGCGCGGCGCTATAACGAAGCCGGCGCTGACGAGATCACCTTTCTTGATATCACGGCCAGTCATGAGGAACGCCAGACGACCCTGGATACGGTCGAGCAGATGGCGGGACAGGTTTTCATCCCGCTGACCGTGGGTGGGGGCGTACGCACGCTGGATGACATCCGCAATCTGCTGAATGCCGGGGCGGACAAAGTAGCCATCAATTCCGCCGCGGTGAAAGCCCCGGACTTTGTGCGCCAGGCGGCCGAGCGTTTCGGGGCTCAGTGCATTGTGGTGGCCATTGATGCGCGTGGTACCGGCGACGGCTCCTGGGAGATTTACACCCATGGCGGTCGCAAGCCCACGGGCCTGGACGCGGTCGACTGGGCCCGGTATATGGTGGAACTCGGCGCGGGCGAAATTTTACTCACCAGCATGGACCGCGACGGCACCCGGGATGGTTTCGATCTGGAACTGACCCGCGCGCTCGCCGATGCCGTGTCT
>CAYPKI010000209.1:0-1047 GCA_964411265.1 uncultured Alcanivorax sp.
GGATCAGAAAGAGCACGAGGGTGATCAGGACATGCGCCACCGCCACTTCGGCACTGCCCACCAGCCCCACGATGAAGAACAGCACCATGAGGCTGGAAGCGAAGAGCAGCTGCTGCATGGAATTGGGCAGGCCCACGCTCAGGATGTTGCGCAATACCCGGCGCCCGGGCAGCTCGCGCAGAAAGCCGTTCTTGCGGGCGTACAGGCCGGTCTGCACGAAATAGAGGGCACTGCCGATAAACAGCGCCACCGTGGTACCGATGCCGGCACCGACGGCGCCCATTTCCGGAAAGCCCGGCGCGCCGAAGATGAGCACATAACTGATGGCGATATTGAGCAGGTGTGTGGCCACCAGGGTGCGCATATAGACCGAGGATCGATTAATGCCGTTCCAATAGCCCCGGAAAGCGAAATTCATGGCCACCGCGCCGACACAGAGCACCCGGGCCTGGAAATAGGGCGTGGCCACCGCCCGCACCCCTTCCTGACGGGCCACAACCGTCATGAGCCCGTCCGCGCCGAAGAAAAACAGCAGGGTCAGGGGCACGGCGAAGGCTACGCCCAGCAACAGCCCGCCGTTCAGCGGCACGGCATAGTGCTCACGCTCGCCTTCCCCCTTGCGCCGGGCCACCATGGCCTGCACGCCCGCGCCCAGGCCGATGACGATGCTGATGGCCATGAAGGTGGCATAGCCGCCCAGCCCTACGCCCGCGAGGGCGTCGCCGCCCAGAAAGCCCACCATGGCGGTATCTACCAGGTTCAGCAGGCTCTGGCTGACCATCGCTCCCATGATCGGCAGCGCCAGGGCCAGAATGCGCTTCGTGCGGGCCCAGTCCAGCAAAAGCGGCTCCGGCTCGGGAAAACCTCGTATCGTAGCACGAGCCGGCGCCTTTACCTTGCACCCTAAGGTTTGGACCAAGCCTGGTCGGTCTCTACAAGCGCCTGGCCCCGGAAGCTTTATGCCCGTAACGGGTACGAAATGTACTGAAAAAATGGCATGAAGCCCGAAATGATCACAACGGACAAAGAGAGTACAGAGGGGGTGCG
>CAYPKI010000209.1:1057-3260 GCA_964411265.1 uncultured Alcanivorax sp.
GAACCAATGACACAGACATCGACGCGCTCAGAGGGGGTGCGGTCTCTGTGGTCCTCGGTGCTCTCTGTAGAGACAACCGCGACAAGGTTCCTTTCCCCTCTTCGCAAGGCTCGCGCAGATGGACAGGCTCTTGCCGCACCCTGTGCCGGGGGCGGGTTAGAGTTAGCCCGCTTTGAGGGGAGAGGTGCTGGTCAAAAGGGTAATACCTGAGTAAAATGGTCGGGAAATTGCGATAGCCGAGGCAGTGCCATGACCGAAGAAGTGGTTGAACAAGCCCAAGATCAGCTGATTGAAATCACGCCCGACGCCCAGGAGTACCTCCGGGAGCTGCTCGCGAAGCAGAACAAGGAGGGCATGGGCGTGCGCATTTTCGTCGAGCGTCCGGGCACCCCGCAGGCCGAGTGCTGCATGGCCTACTGCCCGGCCGGCGAGGAGGAAGAGGGCGACGTCCGCTATGACTATGAGGGCTTTCATACTTGGGTGGAAGGCGACAGCGTGCGCTTCCTCGAGGACGCCAAGATCGACTTCAAGAAAGACTCCATGGGCGGCCAGCTCACTTTCCGCGCGCCCAATTCCCGTGTTCCGGACATTAGCGAGGACGCGCCCCTGGAACAGCGCATCCAGTACATCCTGGACGCCGAAATCAATCCCATGCTCGCCAACCACGGCGGCAACTGTAGTCTTCAGCGGCTCACTGATGATTACGTGGCCGTGCTGGAATTCGGCGGCGGTTGTCAGGGTTGTGCCATTGTCGATGTCACCGTTAAGCAGAATGTGGAGACCACGCTTCAGGAGCGTATTCCGGAGCTGGCCGGCGTATCCGACGTAACGGACCACTCCGTGCGGGACAACGCCTACTACTAGCCCGCCAGGCCTCCCGTAGCCCGGGAAGCCCGCATGCCCGCGAGGGGATGCGGGCTTTTTTATGGCGACAGCGCTCCGGGTGTTACCCCGGCGCCTCGAACCGGTGCGAAAACGATGGCCGGCGTTGGTCGAAACCGGTGCAGTCTGTTATAACAATTGTTATACAAGGCAAGGTTCCGTCCGGAGGCCATCATGACCCGCAAGCTCAAGCTCACCGCCATCGGCAATTCCACTGGCGTTGTTCTGCCCCGGGAGCTGCTGGATCGGCTTCGGGTGGACCGTGGCGATGAACTCATGGTGCTGGAGACGGCGAATGGGATCACGCTCACGCCCTATGATCCGGACTTTGCCGAGCAGATGGACAAGGCGGAGCGGATCATGCGCGAGGACCGCGGTCTGCTGAGAAAACTGGCGGAGTGAAGCGTCATGGAAGAACCGGTCTGGCTGCACGAGGACCTGCTCAACGCCGTGCATGATCGCCAGCTTCAGGAGCATGGCGGTACACCCGGGATTCGCGACGAGGGTCTGCTGGCATCGGCGCTGGCACGTCCACAGCACCTTTTCGCCTATGGCGGCCCGGAAGTCGACATGCCGGCACTGGCGGCCTCGCTTGCTTATGGCATTGCCCGGAATAATCCCTTTCTGGATGGCAACAAGCGCACCGCCTATGTGACCTGCCGAACCTTTCTGGTCCTCAACGACTGGGATATGACCGGGGCTCTGGCGGATCGCTATCCGGTGTTTCTGGGTCTGGCAGCCGGCGAATGGAGCGAAACGGAAATGGCCGACTGGCTGCGCGCTCATGCACGGCCGGAGAGCGTCAACGAGGCGGCCGAGTGCTATGCCCCGGACCCTTGAAAGTCGCTGTGGGAGTGGCGTCCCCGCCACGATCTGATTCCAGAGCTTCTGCCAAGTCGCGGCGAGACGGCGTTTATGCCCTCCGGGTGCTCCCACGTAGGTACGAATTCTGCCGTGTTCCTTACAATTTCCAGTGATCGCCCTTGAAGCCCATGGGGCGCTCGCCCTTATAGAATTTCGATGCCTGGGTGGCGAATTCGATATAACGGGTACGGGCCTCGGGCGTGGGGGCGACGAAGCGCTCATCCACCCTTGGCTCCGGCTGGGCCACGCCGTCGCGGCTCAGGTTGTGCAGCATCTGGCGTTCTTCGTCGCTAAGTCGCGTCATACCAGGCCTGGATTGTTGCCAGTTGGTCTTGCTGGTCGAAGATCCCCAGGTAGTCGTTGATCAGCTCCCAGTCCAGTGCGTGTCCGGCCGCGTGGGCCGCTTGAACCAGTAATCGAATATCCAGCCAGTCCTGATCACTGCGCTCAGGATCAT
>CAYPKI010000209.1:3270-3801 GCA_964411265.1 uncultured Alcanivorax sp.
TCATTGTAAGCCGCCTGAATTTTTAGCCCAATGATGTCTTCTGTCTTTGCGACGGGCAGGGTGGTTCCGGGCCACAGGTCCAGCCGTTCGGCACGCTCAAGCATGGACAGAGACGGTCCACGAAAGGCATGCAGAACGTCGATGCGGCCAAGTTCGTCCTGGTCAGCCCGGTAATGGGAGACATTTTCGGAGCGGAAAGCGCGTGTATAGCCTTCCTCCAGCATGATTTCGTCCGCCCGCTCCAGGTCCTGGCGCAGAAGGATCAGATCAAGATCCGCCGTGGCCCGCTGAACACCGCGCATGGCCATGGCGAAACCGCCGATCAGCGCATACTGAATGCCGTTTTCGTCCAGACGGGCAAAGGTCTGGTCAATAACGCGTTTGAAGTCCATGGCCTATGGTGAGTCGCCGGGCGAGTTTCATGGTAATCGCCACGACGATTCGGAGCCAGCCGGGCTCATTCCCATACGCGCGCGCATGGATCATGTCTGCGGGCCAGCGCTGTTTTCCAGGAATTTCGGGATACCGAGT
>CAYPKI010000209.1:3843-4349 GCA_964411265.1 uncultured Alcanivorax sp.
CTGTCCGGGCAGGGCCATCAGGGTCGAGGTGCCGTGGGCGATGAGATCCCCCTGGTCGGAATGAATATGCGCTTCCGAATAGCTGATGCTTCGGCCGGGCCGCAAACAGCGTCCCTCGGCGAACAGCACACCTTCGCTTAAGGCCTTGAGGTAATTGAGCTTGAGATCCACGTTCACCAGACCGGACTCTTCGGGCAGGCGGGCAAAGGCGGCCCAGAAGGTGGCGGTGTCGATCAGGGTGGCGATGACGCCGCCGTGGACAATGCCGTAGGGCTGCATGTGCTGCGGCTGGATATCCACGCTTACCCGAGCGGTGTCATAGTCCATGCTCTCGAGCGTAAAGGGCAGATGACTCGGGAAGGGGGCGTTGTTGGTGCGTTCAATGACCTGCCGGATATAGTCCGGATTCAGTTCGGCCATGTGCGGGCTCCGTGCAAAAGCGACTATTGTGCCCGCTGATGCGCCTGTTGCAATGCTCCATGAGAGCCATGCCCGGGCATCCCTAT
>CAYPKI010000210.1:0-1398 GCA_964411265.1 uncultured Alcanivorax sp.
CGCGCAACCTACCGTGCGAACAGGACTAAAATTCTGGGTGTCCACGATTCCCCAATTTAGGAAACCACTAAAACCGTGTCACCCACCGGCGTCCTCCACCAATTCATCGGCACAGGCTCGGCACGCGTTTTCTCCATTTGCGGTCAGTGATCGGTGGCCGCTAGCGTAATCCAGGGCTTACAAACAGACGGGGCCAGTGGGGTGTGCGTATCAGCCGGCTGGATAAAGCCCCTTGCAGGCCTCAATACCCCATAACCACCGCTGCCCCACCGCTTCGGCGAAGCCGCGCAGGGCGTGCGCCGGGCCCATGGCCTTGAGGTGGTAGTTGGGTCGGGGGCGCATGTGGCGCAGCCAGGCGTCGGCGTCGATGCCCAGGCGTTGCAGTACGGGGGACGCGGTGGTGGCGACCGCTCCGCGTTTGTCCGCACGCAGGGCGCGGCCGGTTTGGTCCACCAGTTCGAGGTAGTCAAGCAGACGCAGATCGCAGATGGCGCCGCTGTCTTTTTCATCGATATTGGTGGCATCCACCAGCGGAGCGAGGCGGGGCAAGGTGAAGGCAGCCTCGGTATGCCCTTCATCGCGCTCGCTATCCTGTAGCGCCTCGGCGCGCTGCTGGACCGAGGTGTAGTCCGAGGTCTCCGGGGTCTCGGCCATGCCTGCGCGCACGGGGTTGAGATCCACATAGGCCATGCAGGTGAGTACGGCGGTTTCATCGAGCAGGGCCTGGCTCTTGAACCGGCCTTCCCAGAAGCGACCTTTGCAGTCGTCTTCCTCATTAGCCCAGCGGGCGATGGCCTCGTTCAGGGTACGCATGAACCAGCTGATGTCGGTCAGGCGCTCCCGCCAGGTGGCAGCCAGCCCGGCAACATACCGATGTTCCCCTTCACTCAGGAACTCTCCGTCCATGTACATCCGGACCAGCTCGGGACCCTTGAACAGGCGGCGCCAGCGCTCGAGCACCTCATCGTCGCTCCAGGATTCAGCCCGGTCCACATCGGCGCGCAGCACCACATGGTAGTGGTTGGACATGATGGCGTAGGCGCAGAGATCGATGGCGAAGACCTCTACCAGTTCGCCGAGCTTGCCCCGGATCCAGGCGCGGCGGTGTTCATAGTCCCGGTCGCTCGCCCGGTCATAGCCGCAGAGAAAGGCGCGGCGCACGCAGCGGCTGATGCAGTGGTAGTACGGGGTTTCGGCCAGCGAGATCTGCTCTCGGCGGGCGCGCGGCATCGTCGCTTCCTCCCTGACTCACCCATTTCCAGAGAGCATAGCGGCGGTGAAGATCACCGCATGTAGGAAATCGCGCAACCTACCGTGCGAACAGGACTAAAATTCTGGGTGTCCACGATTCCCCACGATTCCCGGATCCGGGTTTGCCCTTGCGGGCGGATACGCGCT
>CAYPKI010000210.1:1408-4347 GCA_964411265.1 uncultured Alcanivorax sp.
TTATCAGCAGCTACCTCCCGCTCGAAACACTGCCGCCCGGCCCATTCGTACTGGCGGGGCTGATCGGCGCCGCAATCGCCGGCCCATTGGGTCGCGGTACCCCCCCGCCCGGAACGTCTGGGCGTGGGCGCTCTGGTAGTCGTGAGCGTGGTCGCTGCGGTCTACCCCGGCCTGCTTCGCTTCAATGCCGTCACTGGCGAAACACAACGCGTGGCTTATCAAGCCATTGCGCCGGGCCGATTCAAGCCGGTCAATAATTCCTTGCCGTAGCTTGATCTGTCCGGTCAGAATCTGCCGCAGTACTGGGCCGAATGGCCCCCGGGTACTCGACATGACTTCAACTGGATGCGCGACGACCCCGGCTTTTATCAACCGGACCTGGCCATCTTCCATGGCCGCCAGTACAGGTTCTACCGTAAGCGACGCGAAGAAAATTGAAAGGCTGCTAAAAATACCGTCTATTACAGGAGCGACCATGGAACATATCGAAGTAACGCAGGAAGGTTCGATTCTTGTTATCAAGGTGAACCGGCCGGAAAAATACAATGCGCTTTCGCTGGACATGTACCACACCATGGGCCAGGCGCTGCACCGCCTGAATACGGATCCGGCGTTGCGCGTGGCCGTGCTTCATGCCGAAGGCAAGCACTTTACCGCGGGGGTGGAACTGGACCAGTGGGCGCCTGTTTTCGGCAGCGGCGATGCTTTCCCGGTCCAGGAAGGCGAGATCGATCCCATGGGGCTGACCGGCGAGCGTCACATCAAGCCCATTGTCATGGCTGCCCAGGGCTACTGTTTTACCTGGGGGGTAGAACTCATGCTCAATACCGAAATCCGCGTGGCCGCCAGCGACACGCAGTTCCAGATGCTGGAAGTGCAGCGCGGCATTTATCCCTGCGGCGGCGCCACCCTGCGCCTGCCCGAGGCTGTGGGCTGGGGCAATGCCCAGAAAGTGCTACTCACGGGCGAGCGCTGGAGCGCCGACCAGGCGCTGCAATGGGGCATGATTCAGGATGTCGTGGAACCCGGAAAGCAACTGGACAAGGCCATGGAGTATGCCCGGACCATTGCCGACAACGCGCCCCTGGCCGTTCAGGCCCTGCTGCAGTCGGAGCGGTTCGGCCAGTCCGCGGACCACGAGACAGCCGTGCGCCAGATGTTCGATGGCATGGTCCCGATCATGCAGAGTGAAGACGCCAAGGAAGGGGTGCAGTCATTTGTGGAAAGGCGCAAGGCCGTGTTCCAGGGGCGGTAAAAAGACTGTCGTCGTGCCGTCGAGCCCGGGAAGTACACTACGACTGGGATGCGGCATCCGGCAGCAGCTGGCTACGGTTACGCCCCGTCCGCTTCCGGATCGCGCAGGGCATGATTGAGCATGCGCAGGGCCAGGGCGAAGCCCAGCACCAGCAAACCGGCGATAAGTACGGTACCGGGCGTGGCACCGAGGCGTTCAAACCACTGGGTATAGAAATGAATACCCGCGAACACCGCCACCAGGTTGAACAACCAGCGGCGGTTGGAAGCCCATGCGCCGATGCCGACGACCATAAGAGCCAGCGCCCAGCCAAGCACAAACGCCCCTTCGCCAATAGCGAATTCACCCTGCCCGAGCCGATCGCCCCAGAGCGAACCAATCCAGAAGCCCAGATTGACCAGGAATAGCGCCGTGGCGGCGGCGGCATTCAGCACGCCGTGCCAGGCGCTCGGCAGCTTTCCCGCAATCCCGTGGATGAGCGCCGTGAGCAGCGAGAAAAGCACAATGGTAAGTGTGGGCTCCTCGATACCAAGGTAGTAGCGTGCATGAGTATAACCGGTGTCCGCCCCCAGAGCGGAGGACAGGGCCAGCACGGCCAGCACCGTCAGAAGTGCACTGCGCACATAGAGGCCGGCGACACTCAATATGGCCGCCACCAAAACAAATCCGCTGGCCGCTCCTTCCCAGGCGGCTATGACACCGCCCGCGAACAGGAATGCCCCCACCACCACGCAGATGCCGGCGAGCACATGCCAACTGTCCCGGCCGCTTCGCAGCAGAGCCACACCCGCGCTGGTCACTCCAATGCCGAGAACAATGGCGGTGAGGTAACTGGCCAGCAAAGCCAGGGTGGCGCCGCTGACCGCGATTACACCGAAACCCACCAGCACATTGAAGGCCAGCGAGCCCGTAGCGCGCGCCCCGAGGCGGCTGAGCCGGTCATAGTCCTCCTGATCGATTCGGCCCTCATCGAGAAGCTTGTCCAGATCCAGGGTGACCTTCATGCGTCATGCTCCAGCGACCGAGGGCGGAATGCATCGGCTGCGTCCTTCGGGGACGGATTCAGAGCCTGCTCACTTCACCGGCTCGCCGGTAGCCGTATCAGGGAAACCCGCGCCCCTCAGAGCCAACACGTTCCGCCTATGCCCGGGACGAGATCAGCCGGATTGCGCTTTCAGGAGGTGGCTGCGCGCGCGCCGCGACGCTGCGGGGGAGTTTCCAGCACGGCCCGGGCCAGCGCCACGGCCGCCTCAGCGCCCTCGAGGCGGACGATGGTGATGCCACCACAATCGCCGCATGTCGCCGCCTGGGCGTATTCAATGCCGTCCAGTCCCTGGGT
The DNA here is from genome assembly GCA_964411265.1 of uncultured Alcanivorax sp. Taxonomy (GTDB): domain Bacteria; phylum Pseudomonadota; class Gammaproteobacteria; order Pseudomonadales; family Alcanivoracaceae; genus SLJS01. The sequence goes on from CAYPKI010000210.1 coordinate 4,003, forward strand.
GTCCACGGCATGCAGATCCTCGAGATCGCTGCCGCAATGTACGCAGTGCCGGGCTGTATCCATGTCTTTTCTCCACTTGTTCCTGTGCTGAATTGGCACGCCGGTACAATACTTATATCGGAGGCCCGCTCTAGCCTAAAATTACCAACAGACCAGGCCGGGACCAACCGGTTCCGGCGCAAAATGTGGACGGATCTTGCCGAAATTCGATGACCGGTCCCGGAGACGGGATTAACGGTGGAGCCCTTTTCGTCGTCCACGCCATGGGCGGCCTCGGTTCTTACCCCAGCCACGCCCGGGCATTGGCAAACATCCGCATCCAGGGGCCGTTTTCGAAATGCTTCC
>CAYPKI010000211.1:0-214 GCA_964411265.1 uncultured Alcanivorax sp.
ATCGGCATGAGCGCCTGCGGTTCCGGTCGCGGGAAAGGTTCCATGGTAGGCGGGGAGGCGGGGGCGAGGAACCCCCTGACGGGCCTAATCTCTCAGCAAGTCGAGAGGCCGTATTCAAGGACCACGACCACCTGCCGCATTTTACCGGGTGAAGGGTCGCCCTTCGGGCGACAGCCGGGACACGCCCCGGCGGGCGCCTTACTCTTTTTTGCTT
>CAYPKI010000211.1:224-1875 GCA_964411265.1 uncultured Alcanivorax sp.
GCGGGCTCCACGCAAAACGCGCCGAGACAGATCGTCCACGATTTGGCTCGGCTAGCTTCGCCGTTCCCTGGCGAAGCTGTTTTACGCTCCGCCCGCCGCCCTCGGCGGCTCAGCGGGGCCCCGAAATTACGGGCTCGCCTTCGGCCTCGCCCGGCCCATTACACGCCGAGGCGAAGGCGAAGTGTGTTGATTTCCCCTGAGGGCTACCAATGGAGCGCAGGCGAACAGGGTCAAACCGCCGGGGCTCGTCCCGGCTTGCCGCCCGGCAGGGCGGCGCTTTGCAGAGCCTCTGGAATACGTCGCGGCGGGGACGCCGCTCCCACGCGCTTACGGGATTCTGAGGGTTTCGCCGGGCCGGATCACATCGCCGTCGATGTCGTTCACGGCGCGCAGTTTCCGGGGGCTGACGCTGTATTGCCGGGCGATGGAGCTCAGGGTGTCGCCGCGCTGGATTTCGTATTGGTTGGTGTCGTTATTGCGCCGGGCGGCGAAGAGCGTGCCCGGTTTGGGGTGGCGCTCGAAGTAGGACTTGGTGCCCGCCATGATGGCGCGCGCCAGCCGGTACTGATAATTGGCCGAGGTAAGCTTGCGTTCTTCCTCGCGGTTGGAGATAAACCCGGCTTCCACCAGCACGGACACCATGCTGGGCTCCTTGAGCACGGCGAAGCCGGCCTGCTCCACTTCATCCCGGTCGCCGTGAAGCTCAGTGATCTCGTCCATCTGCCGCAGGATGCGCTTGCCCAGATAAATCGAATGGGTCTTGGACCCGCTCATGGTCATGTCGGCGATCACGCCCAGCAGGCCGTTGTTGTTCTGTTCGGACTGGGCCACGCCGGCGACGCGGTCGGATTCGTTGGCCATGCGCGCCAGGTATTTGGCACGGGCACTGGTGGCGCCGCTGTTGGACAACGCGAACACCGAGGCGCCGTGGGCCTGGGGATTGCCGAAGGCATCCGCGTGGATGGAGATGAAGACATCGGCCTTGTGGCGCTGCTGTGCAATCTGCCGGCGCCTGGCCAGGGGCACATAATAGTCGCCGTCGCGGATCAGCACCGGTTCGATGCCGGGCTCGTCCTCCATGAGCTTGTGCAGGCGCTGGCCAAGCTGCAGGACCACGTTTTTCTCGTGCGTTCCGGACTGGCCAATGGCGCCCGGATCCTCGCCGCCGTGGCCGGGATCAATGGCTACCACCATGGCGCGATGGCCCTTGTCGGTCTCGGCGCCGGCCATGCTCTTGACCGTTTTCTTCTCCTCGTCGTGCAGGTCCACCACCAGGCGCCAGCCGTGTGGCTCCACGGGCTTGAGGATATTGGTGCGCGGGCGCACGGCCTTGGTGAGATCAAACACGACGCGGGTGGTCTGGTTCTCGTGCCGGCCCACGCGGATGCGACTGATCGGGGTATCTTTGATATCCAGCTGGTCCGGATCGAAATCCAGACGCGCCTGTTCCAGATCAACGACGATGCGGTGCGGGTCGGAGAGCTTTTCCAGGGTGTGGCCCACGCGTTTGGGCAGATCAAAAACCACGCGGGTGTGATCGGGCGCGCGGTGGAGACGGAGCGAGTCGATTTCCTTGACCGCGTGCGCGGGGGCCGCGAACAGCGCCAGCAGCAGCGCGGGGAGCGCCAGCATGGAGCTCCTTCGACCGGCC
>CAYPKI010000211.1:1885-4343 GCA_964411265.1 uncultured Alcanivorax sp.
CCGGAATGCACGCAATTATTCGCGCCATAGCAGTTCCGCGTTGCGCCCCTTTTCAGCCAGGGTCAACCGGATGCTCAGATCCGGTTGGGGTAGAACCTCCGTGGCCCGTCGGGGCCATTCCACCAGGCAGAGGCTGTTGTTATTAAAATAATCACGCACGCCGATCATTTCCAGTTCTTCCGGATCACTGATCCGATATAAATCAAAATGATAGAGGTTTTTTCCAGAAATGTCATAAGGTTCGACCAGGGTATAAGTGGGGCTTTTGACCGCCCCTTCATGACCCAGCGCCTGCAGCCAGCCCCGGGCGAGGCAGGTCTTGCCCGCGCCCAGCTCGCCTTCCAGCCAGACAACACCAGACAGCACCTGGTTCGCCAGTTCCTCGCCCAGGGCCTCGGTGGCGGCCTCATCTTCGAGATAACGCGACTCAGTCCGCATCGGCGCCTCCGTTGACCTGGGCGCGAATCTCCGGGAGCAGATCCGTCGCCAGCAAACCGCGCTGGCCCTCGGCTTCGGCGGACCTGTCAGCGGCGAGCGCATGCACCAGGGTGCCCACGCGGGCGGCGGTGGAAACGTCCAGGCCCTGGGCCAGTAGACCGCCCAGCACGCCCGAGAGCACATCGCCCATGCCGCCACTGGCCATACCCGGATTACCAGCGGTGCACAACCCCAGGGGCTCATCCGGCCCTCCGCAGACCAGGGAACCGGCGCCCTTGAGAACCGCCGCGCCGCCATAGCACTGCTGCAGCTTCTGCACCGCCTCGAATCGCGCCGACTGGATGCCCGCGGTGTCCGTGTCGAGCATGCGCGCCGCCTCGCCCGGATGGGGCGTGAGCACCTGGTGTCGGAAAGCAGCAGGGCTGTCCTGCGCCGCCAGAAGATTGAGCGCATCGGCGTCGAGCACGCGCGGCAGGCCCGAGGCCAGCACCCGGTCCATGAGCGCTCGCCCCCAGTCGTTCTGCCCCAGACCCGGGCCCAGGACCACAACCGAGGACTTGTCCAGCAAGGAGTCCGGTTGGCGCGTTACCAGCACGGGCACATGCTCAACCCGGGTGGCGACGGACACCAGCCCGGCGCCGGCACGTCCGGCGGCCTGGGCAGCCATGGCCGCCGCGCCGCTGAAGCCGTGATCGCCGCCCACCACCAGGACATGCCCGAAATGCCCCTTATGCGCATCCCGGCTACGCGGTGGCAGCGCTCGGCGGATATCGTCCGGCACCAGGCGCTCGCCGGCAGGGCCCACGCGTTCATAAATGCCGGCCGGTACGCGCAGGTCGTCGAATGCCAGCTCGCCGCACTGCCCCGGCCCGGATGCGGTCAGCAGGCCCGATTTGAGACCAATGAAGGTGACGGTCATGTCCGCACGCACCGCGACGCCCAGCACTCGGCCGCTGTCAGCGCAAACCCCGGAGGCAATGTCCACGCTGAATACCGGGCAGTCGCTGGCATTAATCGCATCAATGATGGCCGCATAGTCCGCGCGTACCTCGCCGCCCAGGCCGGTACCCAGAAGCGCGTCCACGATGACGTCCGCGTCCAGCGACTGCGGCGGGCCATCCAGGGCCACCACCGTTACGCCGCGGGTATCGCCCGCCCGTTGCGCCATGGTTAGCGCCGAGCCCTTGAGTTTTTCCATGGGGGCTTGCTGATAGATGGTGACCATCAGCCCCGCCTCGGCCGCCAGCCGGGCGATGACATAGCCGTCGCCGCCGTTGTTGCCGCCGCCGCAGAACACCGCCAGCCGGGCCGCCTGGGGCCAGTGGCGCTGCAGGCAGCGCCAGGCGGCACGGCCGGCGCGCTCCATGAGCTGATCACCAGGTATGCCCTCGTCCTCGATGGCCTGGCGATCCAATTCGCGCACTTGTGCGGCGGTGTAGAATAGGCGGGGCAATGTGGCCGTAGGCATAGAATGATGTCCTGCTGGTTGGGCCGCGAAATGTCACGCCGATTATCATAACGCTTATGGATACCCGGCAACTCGCCGACAAGATTCGTCACTGGGGCCGGGAGCTGGGCTTTCAGCAGATCGGTTTCACCGATATCGATCTCGACCAGGCCGAGCAGGATCTGCACGAGTGGCTCGAGCGCCGCTACCACGCCGGCATGGACTGGATGACGCATCACGGGTACAAGCGCAGCCGTCCGGCCGAGCTGGAGCCGGGCACGCTCAGCGTGATCAGCGCGCGCATGGATTATCTGCCGCCGGACACGGCGCCCTGGCAACGACTGGAAGAAGGCCACAAGGCCTATATTTCACGCTATGCGCTGGGCCGGGATTATCACAAGCTGTTGCGCAAGCGGCTGGCGCAACTGGCCGAGCGCATCCGCGCCGAGGCGGCCGAGGCGGGGCTGGCGCGCGCGCTGGTGGATTCCGCTCCGGTGATGGAAAAACCACTAGCCGAGAAGGCCGGGCTGGGCTGGCAGGGCAAGCACACCGTGCTGATCAACCGTGAAGCCG
>CAYPKI010000212.1:0-2359 GCA_964411265.1 uncultured Alcanivorax sp.
GGATGCCCGTGTGGCGTCCACGCTCACCGGTGCGCGTTTGTACCGACGCGGCATTCTCATGAACCTGTCCAACCCCAAGGTAGCGCTCTTCTTTCTCGCTTTTCTGCCGCAGTTCGTTGACGCGGAAGAGGGCGGGGCGGCCCTTCAGACCCTGATGCTCGGCGCTGTCTTTATCGGTGTGACCCTGATGGTCTTCGGCGGTATCGCGATTCTGGCGGCTAGGTTGGCCAAAGCTTTGACGCGTTCGGCCCGAGCGCAGTTGTATCTCAACCGGATGGTCGGTGTAGTCCTAGCGGCATTGGCGCTAAAACTGGTGATCAGCAGTCCCTGACTACGACAACTGCCGTCGGGATAGCTTGAGCGTAGCGAGCAAACTCTCCGTGTTCAGCCAAACATCCACCGTATCGGCCAGACGATCCAGCATCTGCAGACGATGTTGCTGATAGTCCACGCTTGCTTCCGCTACGCCGCCGAGGCGTTGCAGCAGGGCGGTACAGGCCTCGGCGGTATCGAACAGGCCGTGCAGGTAGCCGCCCAGGATTTGTCCGTCCGCGCTGACGGCGCCATCCAGGCGGCCGCCGATACCATAAAGCGGATTTTCCAGAGCCGGTCCGGTAGTAACACCGTTATGGATTTCATAGGCGTGCAGTTGGGCGCCTTCCGGCAGAAGTTGAGCCGCGACCCGGCGCAGCTGTTTGCCTTCCACCAGGGTCGTGTCCATATCCAGCAGACCCAGTCCATCGGTGCTGCCCGCTTCACCTTCTACGCCTTCGGGGTCATGAATAACCCGGCCCAGCATCTGAAAACCACCGCAGATGCCCAGGATGCGACCGCCATAGCGCAGGTGCCGTTGCAGATAGTCGGGCCAGCCCTGAGCGCGCAGATGCGCCAGATCACGCCGCGTGCTCTTGCTGCCGGGCAGCAATGCCACGTCCGCCGGCGGCGGATGCTCATCCGGTCCCACCAGCACAAGTTCCACTTTCGGATGTAGCCGCAGCGGGTCCAGATCATTGTGATTGCTGATGCGCGGCAATAGCGGCACGACAATTCGGAGCGCGTCGTCATCGTTGTCGCCCGCGTCCGCAACAGCGTCTTCGGCATCCAGCATGAGACCGTGCAGATGGGGCAGAACCCCGAAAACCGTCTTGTCGGTGTGTTCTTCCAGCCAGTCCAGGCCATCGGTGAGCAGATCCGGGTCACCGCGAAAGCGATTAATGACAAAACCTGCAATGCGTTCCCGCTCTGAAGCCTCTACCAGTTCCAGCGTCCCTACCAGTTGCGCAAACACACCGCCCCGGTCAATATCGCCCACCAGCAGCACGGGGCAATCCACAGCTTCGGCAAAGCCCATGTTGGCGATATCGTTTGCCCGGAGGTTGATCTCGGCGGGGCTGCCCGCGCCTTCGGCAATGATAATGTCGTAACGCTCGCCCAGCGCCTTCCAGGCTTTCAACACGGACTCGCGGGCTTCGCCCTTGAAGTTGTGATAATCCAGGGCGTTCATGTTGCCGTGAACATGGCCGCGCAGTATCACCTGGGCCCCCTGATCGCTCTGGGGTTTCAGCAACACCGGATTCATGTCGCTGTGCGGCTCGATGTCGCAGGCCAGTGCCTGCAGGGCAGTGGAGCGTCCGATCTCGCCGCCGTCTTCGGTGACGGCGCTGTTCAACGCCATGTTCTGGGGCTTGAACGGTGCCACCGAATAACCCTGGCGCACGAACCAGCGACAGAGCGCGGCCACCACCGTGCTCTTGCCGGCGTCCGAGGTGGTGCCCTGAATCATCAAGGTGGCGGTCATGCGCGACTCACAGCTCCACGCCTTTCTGCGCGCGTACACCGCTGTCGCGGAAAGCGTGCTTGACCACCTGCATTTCCGTCACGGTGTCGGCGATATCAATGAGCTCCTGTTTGGCGTTACGCCCGGTGGCCACGACATGCTGCATTTCCGGGCGGTTCATGAGATCGTCCAGCACCTGGTCCAGATCCAGGTATTCATAGCGCAGCGCGATATTGAGTTCATCCAGCAGGATGAGCTCAAAGCTGGAATCCTTGAGCATTGCCGCGGCCTTGTCCCAGGCAGCGGTAGCCGCTTCCACATCCCGTTCCCGGTCCTGGGTATCCCAGGTATAGCCTTCGCCCATGGTGTGATAGGTGACATTGGGATGCTCGCGGAAGAACCTGTCTTCGCCGGTGCTGAACGCGCCCTTGATGAACTGGATGACGCCCACTTTCATGTCGTGGCCCAGCGCCCGGCCCACCATGCCAAAGCCGGAACTGCTCTTGCCCTTGGCGTCCCCCGTCATGACCAGCAGCACGCCCTGATCCTTTTGGGAATTGGCCATGCGTTCCTGCATGACTT
>CAYPKI010000212.1:2369-4338 GCA_964411265.1 uncultured Alcanivorax sp.
TGCGTTCCATGCGCCGGGCATGGCGTTCGGGATTCTTGGCATCTTCACGCATCATCAAGCTCCTGTGCGTTCCCAAGGAAAAGCCGGGCTACCACCTCGGGCGCCGACGGAAAATAGGCATGATAATAGCTGGCCACAAGATGGTCGCTGCGGTAGACCGCTTCGCCCTCGGTACCGGTGCGGTTGCGCCGCGTCCGGGCCCGCGGTGCCAGTTCCGTTTCGAAGCGGGAATGATGAAAGGTGTGCCCGCGCAGCTCGCCGCCGGGCAGCTCCAGGGATTGCAACCCAAGGCCTGTTAGCTTACCCGCCATGGCGGCATGGCCGGGCAACAGGCCGGGCATGGTGTGGCTGTCGCCGTGGTCGTCCACCAGTGCTTCCGTGCAGTACATCAGCCCGCCGCATTCGGCGAGTATGGGCCGACCAGCGTCGTGATGAGCGCGCAGCGCCTCGTGCATGTCGGTATTGGCGCTCAACGCCGCCGCATGCAGTTCGGGATAACCGCCGGGCAGCCAGAGGGCGTCACAGTCGGGCAGTTCCCTATCCGTCAGGGGCGAAAAGGAAACCAGTTCCGCTCCCATGGTCTGAAGCACTTCCTCATTGGCGCGGTAGATAAAGGCAAAGGCGGCATCCCGGGCCACGGCGATGCGGACACCGTCCAGCCGGCGCGGCACCTCCGGCTCCGGTTCCGCGGTCAGCTCCACGGCCGCGGGCAGCTGCTCCAGCCCGGCCTCGCGCAGGACTTCGGCAGCGGCGTCCAGGCGTTCGTCCAGATCGCTGACTTCGTCCGCTTGAACCAGCCCCAGATGCCGGTCCGGCATGGCCAGGCTGTCGTGGCGCGGCACCGCGCCCAGCAGGGGCAGATCCTCGAGCAGCGCGGCGGCCAGCATGCGTCCGTGGCCGGCACTGCCCACCCGGTTGGCGATGACGCCGGACAGATGCACATCGTCGCGGTAGTGCACCAGGCCCAGGGCCACGGCGGCAAAGGTCTGGCCCATACCGGAGGCGTCGATAATCGGCACCACGGGGATGCCTGTCTCCGCGGCCAGATCGGCGCTGGCCGGGTCGCCATCGAACAGGCCCATGGAACCCTCTACCAGCACCAGATCGGCCTCGGCGGCGGCCTCTGCCAGACGCCGGCGGCACTCCGCCATGCCCGTCATCCAGGGATGCAGTTGATAGACGGGCGCGCCCGAGGCGGCCTCCAGCACCATGGGGTCGAGGTAATCCGGTCCGAACTTGAAGACCCGCACGCTGCGGCCTTCATTCCGGTGCAGCCGGGCCAGGGCGGCGGTGATAAGGGACTTGCCGGAGCCGGACCCCGGAGCGCTGATGAGCGCGGCATGGGCGTGGCCCCGAATTTCTTGCGCTGTGTTCATGTTTTGCCCCCGTAGGCATGGGAATCAGATTGGGGTACCGGACCGGCGCCGGCGGGAACGAAGACGGGTGCGCCGTCCACCTCCGCCCGGGCCAGCGGCTGGTTATAGAGCTGTTCCAGGGCATCCGGGACCAGCATCTGCGCCGCCGGTCCCCAGCAGGCCTGACCGTCGGGATAGAGCAGCAGAAGATGGTCGCACCAGCGCGCGGCCAGGTTGAGATCATGAAGGCATAGGAAAACCGCATTGCCGGACCGGGCCTCGCCATGCAGCAGTTCCATCACTTCCACCTGATGGCGCAGATCCAGATGGTTGGTGGGCTCATCGGCGAGCCAGAGCTCCGGCGTCTGGGCCAGGGCCGTGGCAATGGCCACGCGCTGGCGCTCGCCGCCGGACAGGGTGCTAACCAACCGTGCCTCCAGCTCGTCCAGCTCGAGCCGCGCCAGCGCCCGCCGGGCCAGGGCCACGTCCTCGGCCGTCTCCAGATCCCAGGGGGCGAGCCAGGGGTGGCGGCCGATCAGCACATTTTCCAGCACGGTGGCGGGAAAGCCGTCCTGACGATCCTGAAAGAGCACGGACAGGGCCCGGGCGACCCG
>CAYPKI010000213.1:0-4326 GCA_964411265.1 uncultured Alcanivorax sp.
GCGCAGGCCCGCCCGCCATGGCCACGGACAGATCCGCGGCCGCCAGGGCGGGCGCGTCATTGATGCCGTCACCGGTCATCATGACTGTGCGCTCTTGTGCCTGAAGTTCGTGTAGCCAGTCGAGTTTGGCCTCGGGCGTCAGGCCCGGACGCCAGTCGGCAATGCCGCAGCGCTCGGCCACTGGCGCCACCGCCTGCCGCCGATCGCCGGAGGCAAGATGAAGCCGCAGCCCTGATTGGGTCAGCTGGCTACAGAGCTCCGGCGCCTCCGCCCGGACCGCGTCCGCCAGGACAAAAAGCATGACCGGGCTTTGATCGCGGAACAGAGCCACCGAGGTCTCGCCCGGGTGCTCCGCGTATTCGGCGGGCGCAGCCGACAGGTGCCAGTGATAGCCTTCTGCCTCGGCCTCCATGCCGGACCGCGACTGCACCGCCGTTACGGGCGCCGGCTTTGCCAGGGTTGCGAGCGCGCGGCCTGCGGGGTGCCGAGCGTGCTGTTCCATGCCTGCCACCAGAGCGCGAAGGTGGTCTTCGTTCAGGCTGGTGTCCAGCAGCTGTGTGCGCACCACCGAGAAATCGCCCCGGGTGAGGGTGCCGGTCTTGTCCAGCAGGGCATCCGTGAGCTCGGGCACCCGGAAAAGCTGATCGGGATCGGCTACCAGAATGCCCTCGCGCAGGGCTCGGTCCAAGGCCGCGGACAATGACAGGGGCGCGGCCAGTGCCAGCGCGCAGGGGCAGGCCACGACGAGTACGGCCAGCGCTGGTTCAAAGGCGCTAGAGCCGCCGCCGTGCAAGACAAAGGTAAGTCCGGCGAGCAAAACAATGCCGGCCACAAAGCCGGGCACAATCTGGCGCACCAGATCCGTGCCGGTGTGGTGCTGCTCCCGGGCTTGATCGACCAGCCGCCCGATTCGGGCTACACGGTTCTGATCGACGCCGCCGGCAGCCCGAAGGCAAAGGTCGCCTTCCACCACCTTGCTGCCCGCCACCAGTTGGTCACCCGGGCCGCACTGGCGGGGGCGGAACTCCCCAGTAACGACGGCTTCATCCACTCGGGCCCGGCCCTCGGTGACGTGGCCGTCCACAGCAATGACCTCGCCCTGGTTGAATACCAGTTCATCGTCAGTGCGTACCGTGGTGGCCGGAATGTGGTGGTATTCGCCGTCCGGTTCGCGCCGCCGGACGGACAGCGGGAGGGTGTCTCGCAGATGGCTCAGCGCCAGGGTCACGCGGTGCCGGGCCCGTTGTTCCAGCCAGCGGCTGCCCAGCAAGAAGAAGACGAACATGGAAACGGATTCGTAATACACGTGCTCACCGCCGGCCAGGGTGCTCGCGGCACTACCGCCAAAGCCGAGGAGCAACGCCAGACTCACGGGCAGATCCATGCCCGGCGCCCGAGCGCGTAGCCCCCGCCAGGCGCCGGCGAGGAAGGGCCAGCCGGCAAAGAAGACCACGGGCGTGGCGACGATCAGGGAGAACCAGCGGAACAGGTCCCGGTACAGCGGCTCCATGTCATAAAAAGCGCCGGAATACAGGGCCACGGCCAGCATCATCGCCTGCATGGTACCCAGAGCGGCTACCAGGATCCGGATCAGAAGCATCCGCTGCTGGCGTTGTTCGCTGGCCAGCCGAGCGTCCCGCGCCGGTAGACGAGGCCGATAGCCCAGATCCAGCAGACGCGCGGCAATAACCCGGCCCGTGGTGTCGTAGTCCCGGCGCCAGCGCACGCGCAGGCGGTGATTGGTCAGATTCAGGGCGGCGCGTTCCACCCCCGGCAGTTCCAGCAGAGCTTTCTCGATCAGCCAGGCACAGGCGGCGCAGTGAATGCCCTCGACCAGCAGCGTCAGCGCATAGTCATCGCCGTGGTCCTCAAGCCAGGGCGCGATGAGCTCGGGAATTTCAAATACCGACAGCTCAGCCGAGCGCTCGTCCGCATTCTCCGGCGGGGTTAGCGGATTTTCGCCGGTACGCCACTGGTAGTATTCGCCCAGGCCCAGATCATGAATGGTTTCAATGGCGGCAGCACAGCCCGGGCAGCAGGCATCGCGGGGCCCCTCCGGCGTGCGCGCCTGCGGCGGGTTGGCGCTCACGGGCAAGCCGCAATGCCAGCATCCGGTGCTCACCAGGGAGCGGCCTTGAGGGTCGTGGCGTCGTCGGGGTGCAGGTCCAGGCGCTGGCGAATGCGCCAGTCACCGGGCTCGGGCTCCAGCGTGGCCACCCAGCGTCCGTCGGGCAGGCCCACTGGGGCGCTGTAGCGCCCGGGGGCTTCGCGCACCAGGCGTAGCACCTGATCGCGTTCAGCGAGCGTGGGGTGACGCAGGGCCAGTTGGAGCGACGGCGCGGACACGGACTTGGCCTGGTCGAAAAGCACAACAGCCCGGCCATCCCGCGTGTTGAGCGTCGCGCTCAGATCCATCTTATCGGCTCGCTTTTCCTCTTGCCGCGTTTTGTTGATGCCCCGACCGTCCTTGTACCAGTTATCCGCTACGCGTTCGTCGGCATTGTTAAAAGCAATGATGACCGTAGTGATGCCCGCAACCACGGAACTGGCCGGCAACAGAATGACAAACCAGACCCAGAAGTGGCGATACCAGGGCTTAGCAGGCTGAGTATGCGAGGCGTTTTTCATCAGCCTGCTATTGTCCGGGTGTGAGGAATCTTGATTCATGCTCGGTTCTCACCTCCGCGTTGCCGCGGGCGCGCGCCCGGAACCAGATCGTGCCCGTGTCGAGATCATCGTAAAAAGGGTCATAGCCCAGAGTCACCGCCACCGAGGCCTGTTCCCCCGGGGCAACGGCTACTTTTTTCGGTCCGTTCCAGTTCAGTCCCTCGGGGCCCCGGTACGACAGATCATAGACCTGGGCATCCTGACTTTTGTTCCCTACGCGCAGCGTGTAGGTGTTCTCGATGGCGCCATCGCTGGCCGTGCGGTATAGCTGGTTGCGGTCGCGCATGACATCCAGTTCGATGGGTACGCGCAGCCAGAGCGCGCCACCCAGAGCCCCCATGATTACCACCAGCGCCACGCCATAACCGACCAGACGCGGACGCAACAATCGGGTTTTGCCGCCTTCAAGCGCGTTCTCCGTCGTGTAGCGGATGAGACCACGTGGTTTACCGATTTGATCCATGACACTGTCACAGGCGTCGATGCAGGCGGCGCAGTGAATACACTCGTACTGCAGGCCGTCGCGGATATCGATCCCGGTGGGACAGACCTGCACGCAGAGGCCGCAATCAATGCAGTCACCGAACACCGCCTCGGAACGGTCACGCTTGGCGCCGCGGTGACGCGGCTCGCCGCGTTGTTCGTCATAGGAAACGATGAGGGTGTCCCGATCAAACATCACGCTCTGGAAACGCGCATAGGGGCACATATAGATGCAGACCTGTTCGCGCATCCAGCCGGCGTTGCCATAGGTCGCCAGGGTGAAGAAACCGATCCAGAAGGCTTCCCAGCCGCCCAGCTGGAACTGAAACAGGCGAAGAGAGAGATCCGGCATCGGCGAGAAATAGCCCACGAAGGTAAGCCCGGTGAGCAGCGCCAGAGCGAGCCAGAGCCCGTGCTTGCCGCCCCGGCGCGTGATCTTGCGCGGCGTCCAGGGCGCCTTGTCCAGTTTCAACCGGGCGTTGCGATCCCCTTCCAGCTTGCTCTCGATCCAGGTAAAAAAACGCGTCCAGGTGGTCTGGGGGCAGACATAGCCGCACCAGACCCGGCCCGCAAAAACGGTGACGAAAAACAGAGCGAAGGCGGCTACCACCAGCGCAAAGGCCAGCAGAATGAAATCCTGGGGCATAAAGGTGAAACCGAAAATATGAAACTGGCGTTGGGGCAGGTCGAACAGAATCGCCTGGCCACCCTCCCAGCGCAGCCACGGGCCGACCAGGTAGACGCCCATGGTAATCCAGACGGTGAGATCCCGGAGGCGTTGGAAGCGCCCGTGAATGCTCTTGGGGTGAATGTGCTCGCGCGCCTCGTAGAGGCTCACGGACCCATCGTTTTTCTCACCATTGTTCGCCGGCGTTTCATCCTTGACCCGGATGCGCTCGGTCTCACTCATTCAATTTCCGGATTGCGAAAGGTTATACACATAGGCAGCAACAACGTGGATTTGTTCGTCCGACAGCCGCTTGCCGAAAGATGGCATCTTGCCGGAACGGCCGTTCATGAGCGTCTCCTGAATCGTGTCCAGGTCGCTACCATAAAGCCAGTTGTTGTCGGTCAGATTAGGGGCCCCCATAGCCTGTTTGCCCTTGCCGTTCTGACCATGACAGGCCGCGCAAGTCGCAAACCTGGGCTGGGCGTGTTCAATGCCTTTGGCCTTGG
>CAYPKI010000214.1:0-4266 GCA_964411265.1 uncultured Alcanivorax sp.
GCGCCGGCTCCGGCGGCGTTATAAACTCGAAACCGCCGGTCTCACCCAGACGCGCCTCGATGTGCCGGACGCGCTCATCAATACGCTCTGCAATCCGTTCCGGGCCCACCTCGAGTAACAGGGACAGACTCGCGGACAGGGCATGAGCGCAGAGCAGGTTGGGGCTGCCGCACTCGAAGCGCTTTGCCGATTCCGCCGGCTGCCACTCCTTGCGGTCGAAATCGCCCGGCCGGTCGGTCATGTGCCAGCCGTGCTGACGCAGGGTGAGCTGATCCCGCACCCCGGGCCGGCTGTAAAACACGGCCAGCCCTTCAGGGCCCAGCATCCACTTGTGCCCGTCTGCCACAGCGAAATCCGCCTGAATCGCCTCGACATCCACCGGGTGTGCGCCCAGGCTCTGGATGGCGTCGACGCAGAACAGGATATTGCGCTCGTGGCAGGCGCGGCCCAGGCGCTCCAGATCCAGCTTCAGCCCGGTGCCGTACTGCACTGAACTCACCGAAAGCAGCCGGGTCCGTCCGGTCAGCGCGGCGATAATCGCCCCCTCCGGGTCCTCGACATCGAGCGGCGCCTTCGCCACCTCCACGCCCGCGGGCTCAAGCGCCTGCCAGGGCATGCGATTGGACGGAAACTCCTGATCCGTGATCACGACCCGGTCGCCGGGCTGCCAGTGCAGGCCCTGAGCAATAACGGACAATCCCTCGGAGGTGTTCTTCAGCAGGGCAATGTCGTCTTCGCTGCCGGCGTTAAGCAGCTCCCGGAGCTGGCCGCGCAGGTGCTGCTCCGTGGCCAGCCAGTCCAGGTAATCCCGGGCACCCCGGTACACGGGCTGCTCGGCGAAAGCGCGCACGGCGGCGCCGGTGCGGGCGGGCCAGGGCGCGACCGCGGCATGGTTGAGATAGCAAAGACCGTCTTCCAGGGGAAATTCGTTGCTGAAGTCCGTCACACTGCCTCCTCGGAAAGGTTGAAGCGTTAGCGTACCAGAGCCGAAAAGGGTTACCGTCAAGGCTCACGAACGGGAGGAGAGGGCGGATGTCCCGCGCCCGGGCTCCTCCTGGCCTCTGTGGTTAGTTCTGGGTTCTTTGGGCTGGATCCGGTCGGTTTGATGGGACCACAGACGACACAGGGAGTGCGAATTCCGGCTCTGTACTTTCCGTGAACGCTGTGGTCGATTTTCGGCCAAAACGGTGCCCGTGTCCTTGGTTGAATCATCGAGCACAGAGCAAAGAGCCCCTGCAAGGCTGGGCATGACAGCTGAAAGTGCTAGACTGCCCGGTCATGGAAGCCCTCACAGGGCGGATGGTAGCAGGGCTCGTCGGACCGAGCCGGCATCACAGGTTTTCGGCGGAGAGAAGTAGATGGGGGATCTGGAAAAGGCCACCCAGCGCGCGCGAGAATTTCATCAGCGCGAGCGTGAGATCGTGGACGCGGCCCTGGCGCTTTTTCTGGAATACGGCGAGGACCGGGTGACGGTGGAAATGATTGCCGACCGGGTGGGTATTGGCAAGGGCACTATCTACAAGCACTTCCAGACCAAGAACGAGATCTATCTCCTGCTGATGATCCAGTACGAGGAGGAACTCGCCCGGGTTTTCGAGCAGATCGCGGACTCTGAGGACAAAGAAAGGCTTACGCGCGAGTACTTTCATTTCCGTATCGCCGACCCCCAGCGCTACCAGCTGTTTGACCGTCTGGAGCACAAGGTCATCAAGGATCAGGCTGTACCCGAGATGGTGGACAAACTCCACCGTATCCGCGAGTCCAACTTCGAGCTGCTCGGGCGCATCATCCAGGAGCGCATCGATGACGGCACCCTGGAGGATGTTCCGCCCATGTATCACATCTGTGCCGCCTGGGCACTTGCCCACGGCGCCGTGGGCCTGATGGAATCACCCTTCTACCAGGGCAAGATCGACGACAAGGAAGACTTCCTCGACTTTCTCATCAACATCGGCATCCGCATGGGCAACAAGGGTCAGCGCGGCAACAAGGGCAATAACGAATGAGCGACACCACCCCCGAGTCCCTGCTCAAGCTGGTGGAACAGGCCCAGCAA
This sequence comes from uncultured Alcanivorax sp., assembly GCA_964411265.1. Taxonomy (GTDB): domain Bacteria; phylum Pseudomonadota; class Gammaproteobacteria; order Pseudomonadales; family Alcanivoracaceae; genus SLJS01. Next base: position 2,057 of record CAYPKI010000214.1, read on the forward strand.
AGCGATCAGGGCCTGCCTCCGGTCCACAAGTGGGAGCCGGACAACCAGCAGGATATCGACATGCGCATCGCGCGGGATGGCACCTGGTACTACCAGGACAGCCCCATCCGGCGCGAGAAAATGGTGCGGCTGTTTTCCACTATCATCCGCCGCGACGGCGATAGTTATTTCCTCGTGACACCCGGGGAAAAGCTGGGCATTCAGGTCGACGACGCCCCCTTTGTCGCCACCTCGCTCGAACGCGCGGACCACGAAGGTCGCCGCAAGCTCATTTTTACCACCAATGTGGGCGATGCCGTGGTGGCCGGCCCGGACCATCCGCTGGAAGTCATTACAGACGCCGAAACCGGCGAACCCGCCCCCTACATCCATGTCCGCACCAACCTTTGGGCGCTGATCGACCGCGCCGTGTTCTACCGGCTGGTGGAGATGGGCGAATCCGTGGAGGAGGGCGGTCGGACCTCGCTGGTGGTGGATAGTGATGGGGAGCGGTTTGTGATTGGTCGATATTAGCTGAGGGCTCCGCCCTGATTGGCGCCCTGACGGACGGTGAAGCGGGGCCCGGGATTACGGGGTCGCCTTCGGCCTGGCCCGGCGCACATCATTTTTCAACGGAAAACGCTCGTTTGGAAAACGCCACGAAAGGTTGTTCAGCCAAAACTATCTAAAGATAAGGGATTTTTCTCAATCATGGCGGCCTGCACGTCCACCACCTGTGCAGAATTCAACGCATCGATCTGGTTTTTGCGGTTGTAGGGAATTTGCGATAGTCAGTCAGGTCACTAATTTGAAACGATTTTCTGAGATATCCACAAGGCGGCTTGCCGTGCACAACGAAAAAGTTAGAAAGAACGTTCTAATAAACTAGCTGCTATGTATCGAGCAATTACGGTATCGAGGGGACCGGATCGTACATCTGTGCTCCAACAATATCGAGGCGCCCGCGGAGTTTTCTCCGGGGGTCGGTGTAAGACCGGGCCAACTGAATCATACGTACAGCAGTATGGTTCTTGGTTTGAATCGGGGCCCTTTGCAAAAAGGGGCTAAGTCTTGTCTCGATCACCTGTCGAGGGTCGTTTCGCGGTATCACCCAGACCTGCCGGACGACACCGAAATCAAGAACCGAAACTAGATTCTAAAAGCCTTCAACAGGCTGCGCTCGCACAGTGGCCCATTCAAGTCCAGCGATACGTATTGTGTCATTGACGAGTTGTTATGGGACTGGGGACGCTATTTGGTCGGTTTTAGTAATTACAGCGAATATACAGAGCCTTTGGGTGGGATGTTGTCTGCAGCCGTGGGATCGATAGAAACAAAATTTGACAACGGTGTATGGGCACGAGATATTTGTTTGCCTGATCGATTCCCGCAATACAATGAGAACAGCGAAGGCTATCAGTTTTCGTATAATTCAATGATCATGGCATCGGGACTTGTAACAAAAGTGATTGATAGCATAGATCACGGCTTTCCGAGAATTGTGATGGACATACATAACCAATCAATTCAGCCGACCGGCGATGCTGGCGGCTGATTGGTGTCGTCTGTAGAAACTATTTGCGTTCGGGAAGATGCGTTCGGTTCCCGTGAGTGGGATATAGGATGATCTCGCCAGAACGCTGGCAACGTTATCGGCGCGAGTCCATTCTGTTCGTGGCCGTGTGGCTGGTGCTGGGTGTCGGCGCGCTACTACTGGGCAATCTTGACCAAAGCGCTGAAGCCCGGGCAAAGGCATGGGCCATGGCTACCGGAGCCGTCCCTTTGGTGGCATTCATCATCGGGGTTGTGGGGACGCTCTATATGATCGCCCGGACTTTACACAGTGATTCTATCGGCTTCCGGCTTGCGTTTGGTGCCTGTCTGCTGAGTCTGCTTACACCGCTCCAGTTTTTCGCCGTAACTTATGCGGTCGTGGGCGCCCGGGAGGCCACGGCAGGCGTTCTGGTAACCAGTACAACCTTGGCGTGGCCCGGCGTCTCAGTGACCGGCATTGCGAATCTGGGTGTGGTGTTGTTCACTGATCGGCGAATCGGGCGGAAATAGGGCCAGACCGTCATACGCGCTGGACGGGCTGGAGTGCAGCGAACATATTCCGAGTAACCACAATTCCAGTTCCCGTCATAACCTTGCTCATTGAAGTTTCGTGATCAGGGTCAGGCCTCACATTTCACATACTAGCTCCGTGAGGCACCCATGCGCGATAGCTGTGG
>CAYPKI010000215.1:0-4165 GCA_964411265.1 uncultured Alcanivorax sp.
AAACGGATAAGCCCGTGGATGAACTGGCCCGGCAGCTGGGTTATGCCGAATCGGCCGCCTTCATTCACGCCTTTCGCCGCTGGGCGGAGATGACGCCCGCGGCCTGGCGCAAACGGGCTCAGGCCGGGTAGAGCGCGCCCAGTACGGCCGGCTGTTCCGCGCCGGTCACTGCGGGCGCATTGCCGGCGATGCCGGCCAGCCGGGCATGGGCCAGCCAGGCAAAAGCCGCCGCCTCGATCCATTCAGGGGCAATGCCGGAGCTGGCGGTGTCCATCACCTGCGCCGGGTCCATGTGAGCAGCGAGGCGCTCCATGAGGAATCCATTGCGCGCGCCGCCACCGCACACGTGCAGTTCGTCCGGTGCGAAATCGCCCAGCGCGTCGGTAATGGAACGCACTGTCAGCTCCACCAGGGTGGTCTGAACATCCTCCGGGCGGGCCGAAGCCACGCCGGCGAATTGGTATAGCCAATCCTCGTGGAAATATTCCCGCCCCGTGCTCTTGGGCGGCGGTGTCTGAAAATAGGAGTCGGCGAGCAGGGCTTCCAGCAGCTCGCTCAAACAGCGGCCCTGACGGGCCCAGGCGCCGTCGCGGTCCAGGGGTTCCCCTTTGTGTTGCTGGCACCAGAGATTGAGCAGCACATTGCCGGGCCCGGTGTCGAAGCCGCCGACCAGTCGGTGGCCGTCGAGAAGGCTGAGATTAGCCATGCCGCCGATGTTGACCACGGCGACACGGGTGTCCGCTTGAGCCAGCAGCTTCTGGTGAAAACGCGGAGCGAGGGGCGCGCCCTGGCCGCCCAGGACCATGTCCCGGTTACGGAAATCGGCCACGACAGCCACGCCGGTGCGCGCGGCCAGCATGTCCGCGCTACCCAGCTGCAGGGAAAAACCGTCCTGGCCCGGGCGGTGACGTACAGTCTGACCATGACAGCCAATGGCGCGGATATCCGAACTACCCACACCCTCTGACGCCAGCAAGGCCCAAACGGCCTCGGCGAAGGCCTCGCCCAATTGCCGGTGCACCGGGCCGGCGCGGTCGATTTCGTCGGGGCCCGAGGCGCAAAGCTCGTGGATGCGATCCCGGAGGTTTTCGGTAAGCCCATGGGAATGCGTTGCCCGCAGCTTAAGTTGGCCCCCCGCGATCTCGACCAGGGCGGCATCCAGGGCATCCAGGCTGGTGCCGGACATCAGGCCGATATAGAGACCGTCGTCAGCGGCTGTTTCGGGCAAGCTGGAAGGCCTCGGCACGCAGCGCCATCTGATTCTTCAGCTGGTTGGCCTCGACCAGAAAATCCCGGCGCTCGGACTCGGGCACATGGCCGGCCTCAGGGAGATCCACGCTCAGCGGGTTGCGGTGTACGCCGTTGACGCGGAATTCGTAATGCAGGTGCGGGCCCGTAGCCAGGCCGCTGGCGCCGACGTACGCGACGGTATCCTTCTGGTCCACGCGCTTGCCCACCCGTATACCCCGCGCGAAACGGTTCAGGTGGGCATATAGAGTGGAATACTTTTCACCATGTTTGATGATAAGCACATTGCCATAGCCGCCCTTGCGCCCGGCAAAAATAACCTTGCCCGAGCCCGAGGCCTTCACCGGCGTACCCGACGGCGCAGCGTAATCCACACCCTTGTGGGCGCGGGTGCGGTTGAGCACCGGGTGCTCCCGGCCCCTGCTGAAACCCGAGCTGATCCGGCTGAACTCCACCGGAGTGCGAATGAATTCCTTGCGAACGGATTGGCCGCTGGCGTCCAGATAGTCTACCCGGCCGTCTTCCATTTCATGCCGGAAAGCCTGGAAATGACGGTCGCCATTGTAGAACTCGGCCATGAGGATGTCGCCATTACGCACCTTTTCTCCGTCCAGATACAACTCTTCATAAAGTACGCGGAAACGGTCATCGCGGCGGATATCCAGAATGAAATCAATGTCCCAGCCAAAAATGTTGGCCAGTTGCATGGTGAGCTGGTCTGTCATGCCCGCGCGCTGGCCTGCCCGGAAGAGTGAGGACCTGATGGTGGCCTCGGCATACTGCAGCTCGCGCTCATAGGAGCGTTTTTGTATTTCGACTTGCCAGCCCTGCGGGCCGCGCTCCGCGCTTAGCGTCTTCAGGTCACTGGCCTGATATTGCAACGCTTCCAGACGCCCGCCGTCGGCTACGTCCACCCGCAGGCTATCGCCCGGGCGCAGATTGGCGAGACGCGTCAGGCGCTCCTGTGAGGATACCAGCTCATGAACAGCCTTTGTGGATACCCCCTGGTTATCGAGCAGGCGCACCAGGGTATCGCCGGATTCTACCTCGAGTTGGGTCCAGTCTCGCTCGGGTTCTTCCGAGCGCGCACTCCCGTTTCCGGGTGCCTTGTCCTCCGCTTCGGCTGGCTCCGGCAGGGCCAGCGAGCGTGAGCCGGATGCGTTGGTCAATGACGAGCCTGGCTGAGGCAACGCCATAAACAGGCCCGTGGCGGATGCCAGGACCAGCGTTACGGCCAGATGTCCGCGCGGGAAGCGGCGCAGAGCTCCGGCAATTTGAGAAGGATTTGGGCGCATATTTCCAGGCGTCGGGTTAATAATAAGGCCAGAGTACGGGTAAGCCATCCCGCTGTCCATCCTCTTAGAAAATACCTGCCTTCTAGACCGGGTATCAAGTGCTACAATGCGTCACCGTAATCAGCAGTGCCATTTTTGTGACGGGGGTAAGATGTCCGGCTTGGAGGATGTATTGGCAGTCGTTCGTCGCGGGGCGGATGAAATCATTCTCGAGGAGGACCTGGGCGAGAAGCTCGGTCAGCAGCGCCCCCTGCGGATCAAGGCCGGCTTTGACCCCACCGCGCCGGATCTGCATCTGGGCCACATGGTGCTATTGAACAAGTTGCGCCAGTTTCAGGATCTGGGTCATCAGGTACTCTTTCTCGTCGGTGACTTCACCGGCATGATTGGTGACCCCACCGGCAAAAGCGCCACGCGGCCGCCGCTCACCGCCGAGGAAGTAGCCGCCAATGCCCGGACCTATCAGGAACAGGTGTTCAGGGTGCTGGATCCGGACCGCACTGAAGTCATGTTCAATTCGGACTGGATGAACGACATGAGCGCGGCGGACATGATCCGCCTGGCTGCGCAGCAGACCGTGGCGCGCATGCTTGAACGCGAGGACTTCGGCACCCGCTACGAGAACAATCAGTCCATCGCCATTCACGAATTTCTGTACCCGCTGGTCCAGGGATACGACTCCGTGGCCATGGAAGCGGACGTGGAGGTAGGGGGCATCGACCAGAAATTCAACCTGCTGATGGGCCGGACTATCCAGAAGTCCTACGGACACGCGTCGCAGGCTTGCATAATGCTGCCCCTGCTGGAGGGGCTGGACGGCGTGGACAAGATGTCCAAGTCCAAGGGCAACTATGTAGCCCTTGAAGACAGTCCCGGGGAGATGTACCGCAAGTTGCTGTCTGTGCCTGACGAGCTACTGTGGCGTTACTTCGAACTCCTCAGCGGCTGGCCCCTGGAGCCCGTTAAGCAGCTCCGGCAACGGCTGGATGCCGGCGGGGCGGCCCCGGCCGGCGGCTTTGACTGGTCTGATGTCTGTGCGCGCGTGGGCGCAACGGAGGGCACGCTGGGATCCTCGCCCGAGCAGTGCCGCCTTGTTCTGGATCAGGTCGGTGATGTGCAGCAGGCCAAGCGCGTGCTCGCCGCGGAGCTCGTTACCCGTTTCCACGGAGCGTCCGCGGCCGAGGCGGCGCCGCGCTCGGCTGGAAACCAGCTTGCCCTTGGCCAGATCCCCGAGGACCTGCCCGAGGTGACCGTGACCATTCCGGAGGGTGACAATCTGCCCCTGCCGGCGGTACTGCGCCTGGCGGGACTGGCCCAGAACGCGTCCGCGGCCCGGGACATGCTGGGCAATGGCGCCGTCTACATCGACGGGGTTCAGGCCGCCGACCGCAAGCTCGAGCGCGGCGAGCAGCGCGTCATTCAGGCGGGCAAGAAGAAGATCGCCCGGATCCTGCTGGAGTGACCCCAAAAAATGCCGGCATCTCTTCAGAAAGTGATTGACAGCTCTGGGTGCGTGATTAGAATGTGCGCTCTCCAACCGGGACAAAGCGAACCAAGCGGTTCCGGTGCTCTTTAACAATTCAGGCAGACAAACGTGTGGGCGCTGTTTGGTGTTGATGTTT
>CAYPKI010000216.1:0-4143 GCA_964411265.1 uncultured Alcanivorax sp.
GTCTTTTGACTCATCGTCCTTGCGGGTATGTTGCACGCTCATGTCCGGTCCTCCCCTGGGCGGTGCCACATTCGGTGGCCCCGAGCGCCCGCGCAGTTCTCGGGACTTGGTATTTATATAACGTTCAAGCCGGGACGGGACAAGGGTTTTGCGTTTCTACCGATTAGCGGTTCTTCTCGCCGATAAACGTGCTGGTTTGTCGGATCAGGCGCTGGTTCCGCGAGCCCGCAGCGATCAGTGCTCGCTGCGCGTTCGGGCATTCAGCGCAACGGTAACAACACCGCTGGCGATCACGACGACTGAACCGGCGATGGCCAGAGCATTGGGTAAAGTCTGCCAGAACCACCAATCCAGCAGACCCGATAACGGCACTGCAATGTAGCTGAGCGGCGCTACTACCGTGGTGGGCGCATGGCTGTAGGCCCGGGTGTACAACACCATGGTGAGAAAAATCGACAGTCCCACATAAAGCAACCCGGGTAGTTGTTCCGCAGCCACCGGCTCCAGGTGCACCAGGCCCATAGGGGTGCTGGCGACAAAAGAGATCAGGAAGTAATAACAGAGTACGCGCGCGGCGGGCTCACTGGTGGATAGTCCGCGCGTGGTGGCCATGGAAGTAGCCAGTGCCAGGCCCGCCATGGCGCCCAGCAGATGACCGGCGTTGACGCCGTCCACGGATGGTTGCAGGACCAGCAGTATGCCCGCAAAGCCGCCGATCAGCCCGAGCCAGCGACTCCCGGGAATGGCCTCGCGAACCCAGAGCCAGACGATCAGCGGTACCCAAAGCGGAGCCGCCGCGCGCAACAGGGTGGCATCGACCAGGGGAATATGCGGTAGTGCCAGGAAATAGGTGGTAAATCCGAGCCAGCCCGCCAGGGAACGCACGACCAACAGTGGCGCCCGGTGACTGGCCAGCACTCTGGTCCCCTGACGCAGAATCCAGGGCACCGTGATCAGGGCACAAAGGCCATACTGCACCCAGACGATGAACCAGGGCGAGAAATCCGCGGACAAGGACTTGGCCGCAGCCGTAGCGGTGCTCGCCACCAGGGGCGTAGCCAGGCCGTAAAAAAGCCCCAAAGAAATGTGGTGGCGATTATAACCCGGCAAGACTGAATGGGCTCCCATGGCTGTAGCTGGAAACTCCTCGCCGGCCTTTGTACAGTGAGCAAAGGGTGCCGGCGTCCCGAGTACCGCCTTCGTGTTCGGCCCGGCTGGATTGTCGCGTAACACCGGGCTGCAGACGGCTTGATTGTCAATTTCATCGAAGCATTCCGTGGGCGTGGTTCCGTCCCCGACGAACAGGGGGCATTATACAGCACCGGGTCGGCTCGACGCCCGGAATGGAGCAGGGGGGTAAGATCCCATGGCAGTAACGCTGCTGATCATCGGAGTAACACTTTTTCTGGTGGGCTCGCTGGGCCTGATCGTCCGATTCCGTGAACGCGGCAAGGCGAGCCTTTCCGTGTGTCTGCCCCTGGCCAGTGTTGTGCCCGCCCGCGAGTGCTGGACCGACACGCGCTATTTCGTGTTCGCCCGACTGCTGGGCCTGGCACTGGTCGGCGCCGGTGTGGGCATGGCCATAGCCCGGGATCCGCTGGTTCTGGAAAACCCGGAACGGATTTGGGGGGTCCAGAGTCGTCCCGTGATCGCGGGCAGCCAGCGCGTACAGATGAACCGGTTCGTTAATGCCTCTGACGCCATCCTGACGGCGATCCGTCACGACACCGCCGAGGAACTCTCCGGTCGGATTCATGGTGAATCGTTCCGCTATGATCGTGTGGAGTTGATCGATGGCGTCTTGAGCGTCCGTCAGGGCAGCGGCTTTTTGCCGGAGCTGGAGGTGCGGGTTTTTCTGGACACGGACATTGACGGAGCGAAACTGGAGGAACGAAAAACGATTTCCGTGCATCCCGGGAATCCAACAGCGCCGCCGGTCCATATCTCCTGGCGGGATGACGAGGGCAGGCTGCAAACCGAAATCATTCGGCGCGGCTATCGCATGGAGTTGCAGCTGGCTCAGCTGGACCAGAAACAGCTCAAGGGCTTTCTGCAATTGATTTTCCCCGATGTCACGCGCAGCTTTCTTTCCGGCGAATTTGTCGCTTATACCAACCATCTCCACTACAAGGGTAATGGCGACGTGGATCGGGGGTATACTCACCCGGACACGCTGGAATACGTCGCCCGTATCTATGTCATGGGGCAGTATCCCTCGGGCGCGGTAGCCAGCGTCCGCTTTGATCGTACGCGGATCCGGGGAAGTCGGACCGAGGGGTCAACGGTGGTCCGGGTACAGCTTGAGGACGGGCGTGTGGAGCGCAAAAAAGTAGCGTTACAGTTCTCCCGTGGTGAATGGGTGGTACGGCGCGAGGCCGTCACCACGGAGGTGGTCAAGGGCGATGAAAGTGCGGCGGATTCGTCCGAGGATAATGGATCGGATGCCAACCTTGAGGGCGAGTCCGCGGCAGGCACGGCGCCGGAGCAGCCGCGTCGGGTTGCGTTTGCCGATTTGACTGAATACAGGGGCCAGACGGTCCGGACAGAGCGTCATGACAGCAAACTTCAGAAGGGCACACTGAAAAAAGTGCAGGATAACCGCGTCGAGCTGGAAACCAGTCTGAGTGGTGGTACGGTTCGCTATCATGTTAAAAAGGATGAACTCAGGCGGGTGCGATTGGCTGATGGCACGGTTTTGGTCGTGGGCGCCGTCGAGGGTAAAGGTAAACCGGATAACCGGCCTGAAGCACAGAGCAGCCCATCGGATCGTGCTTCGACGGCTCGCCGCGATGAAGCGGACAGTACCTCCCCGGAAAACGGCAGCAAAAACCCGATGGAGGAACTGCGCTCAATGGCGGGTCGTCGCGTCCGGATTACGGATGACGACGGCAAAACCCGAGTGGGCAAACTCAGCTCCGTGGAAAGTGACACCCTTACGCTGACCGTATCCATGGGGGGTGGTTCGGTGGATTACTACTACGAACCGTCGGAGATCAATCAATTTGAAGCGGTGTCGGCCCCTTGAGCCGACCCCGAGCGTTCCTAGCGGGGCATTCATGAAGCAGCAGCGACACACTGTGGCCATTCTGGGGGGAGGCAGTTTTGGTACGGCCCTGGCTACCATTCTGGCGAACAACGGCCACGACACGCGCTTGTGGGCACGCGATGCGGAAACGGCCGACGCGATCAATGCGGACCGGGAAAATGTTCGCTATCTGCCCGGTGCCGAGCTACCGGATTCCGTGACCGCGCTGGAGTCGCTGGAGGACGCGCTGGTCGGCGCATCCCTCGTGTTCCTGGCGCTGCCCAGCAAAGCTTTTCCCGAGATGCTACAACGGGCTCGGCATACTGTGGCACCGGATACCGGCGTGGTCAGCTGCACCAAAGGGATCCACGAGGACGGTTTTCTCCTCATGAGCCAGCTGCTGCGGCGGGAGTGGCCGCATGTGCGGTCCGGCGTTTTGAGTGGGCCCAATCTCGCTCGGGAAATCGTCGAGCACAAGTTTACCGGTACCGTGATCGCCAGCGAGGATCCGGAACTGCGCACCATGGTCCAGGACCTGTTGTCTTGTTCGTATTTTCGGGTCTATGACAGCCCGGATATGTTCGGCGTGGAACTCGGGGGTGCACTCAAGAACATCTATGCCATTGCCACGGGTATGGCTTCGTCCCTCGGGGTGGGTGAAAACACGCGTGCGCTACTGATCACGCGAAGCCTGGCCGAAATGAGTCGTTTTGCCAGTCATCTGGGCGCTGACCCCATGACCTTCCTCGGGCTCGCCGGGGTAGGGGATCTGGTGGTCACTTGTTCGTCGCCGTTGTCCCGTAATTACCGCATTGGCCAGGCCGTGGGGCAGGGACAGTCGATGGCCGAGGCGCTGGAGGCGCTGGGCCAAACCGCTGAAGGGATCAACACCGTGACCCTGGTCGCCCGCTGGGCGCGGGAGCTGGACATTTACATGCCCATTGTGACCGGACTGGAGGCCATACTCTTTCAGGGCCATGCGCTGGAATCGGTTATCAGTGGGCTGATGCAGGGCGAGCACAATCACGATGTCGAGTTTACCTTTGAGCGAGTCACCGGCTGATGCGGCTCTATATCGTGCGCCACGGGGAGGCGGACCACCAGGCGGCCACGGACGC
>CAYPKI010000217.1:0-4108 GCA_964411265.1 uncultured Alcanivorax sp.
TGTAGTTTTCCACAGTGCTACCGTCACCGTCGGCAAGGCCATCATCGTTGTACGCGTAATGACCCGCTGTGAGTGACATCCCCAGACCGTCCTCGGTGAGCGGGAAGTCCAGTGTGGCGTTGGCATAGACGTCCCCTTCAACGAATATGCTACCGGTGTCCGCCTCAGTCTGGCTGTTAGTGGTGTAATTCACTTGCACGGTGAGGATGTCGTAGCCCACGGACCCATAGATTTCGCCGAAGTCCCCGCCATTGACGACCGGATAATCCCAATAGATGTAGCCCACATCATAGGACATTGCCCCCGAACTTCCGGAGAAACCGGCATAATAGTCCTGTTCGTACTGCTGAGCGCCGTCGCTGGCAGAAAAATCGACATTGGAAATCCAGGTACCGGCGTAGAAGCCGGATTCATGAGAATAATCGATTCCGCCCGAGGTGGCGGGTCCATCCTGCGTCTGCGTAACACCACGCCATACGTAGTTGTTGGTTACGCCCACGTTACCGGTCAGCTCGGCCAGACCCATGGCCGGCGCCAGGCCGGCGGCGAGTGCCGTCGCTTTGACAATGTTGAGTTTTTTCATCGGATACAACCCTCTGTTGATCAACTGGTTCCTGTCGTCGCCGTCGGCCTAGCCGCGGCGTTCGCCCCTGACAGAAGCAGGTTGCATGCCAATTCCATTAAAGCCTTTAAAAACAGTAAGTTGGCGTTCATTTCAGCGCCCGTTCGCGGGACTGCCGCCGAATCTTTGAGCGATAATGGTGCGGCGCGCACCAATCAGGGGCGCGAGGCGGGGGCGCGCCGGTACCGGCTCGCTCAGGGGCAGGCGGGTTGGTCCGGGTTCGCCTCGGCTGCGGCCTGGTGGTCCGCATCGGTAACCGAGAGGCCGCACTGGGTGCCGGGCATGACGAACTGGGCCTGGTAGCGTTGCCCGGGTGCGGGCTGGAAATGGGCCCGCGCGGTGCAGGCCTCGGGCCCGGCTTCGGGGTTCCGGGGCTCGAAACGGACTCCCAGCGTGATGGGTGACCCGGCGGGCACAGACACGCGCACCTCGCCCGGTTCCTCGCCGGCCGCGTTGTCCGCAAAGAGTTCCGGGTCAATCGGGCTCGCCTCCAGCGCCCGGCGCGTGGGGACGAAACCACGGCCGGAACTGCAGATCAGGGGCTGGGCCGCTATGTAGTGACTGGTAAAAATCACGGTGGCCGTATCCGAATGGTCCGGTGCCTGCCAGTAGTGCGCCCGGTTGCACCCGCCCAGCAGCAATACAGCCAACAAGAGTGCGCCGGCTTGTTTCATAAGGTCTCCTGCTTGCATGGAAGGGTGTTGCCACCGGGGTAACGCGTCGCGTCCGGGGTGCCGGGCCCGGCCCGTGGCTGGTACAGCAAGATGGCACGACTCGGGCATCACCGGCTGGCAAAGCGAACCCTAGCAGACGCCCGGGCCCTAGACGATCTCGCCGGTATCCCGCCCAACCGTGAAATCGCGTTCAAGATCAGACCGCTGCAGCGGCTTGCCGGGAAAGGCTCAAAGCCAGCGCCGCACCCGCTGGCGGTAGGCTGGCCATTGCTCTGCGAACGCTTGCGCATGAAAGGCTTCTTCGGCGGCAATGACATGCCGGTCCATGACCAGGAAAACCGGCACCAGCATGAGCAGCATGCCCGGACTGCCCAGGGCCAGACCACAGGCGAGATGCAGTAGCGTAAAGGCAAGATAGATGGGGTTGCGGCTCCAGCCGAAGGGGCCCGTAGTGACCAGCGTGCGCGCCGCTCTGTGGGGCAGGACCGTGGTTCGGTGCCGATGCAGCGTGCCCAGTGTCCAGGCACTCAGGATCAGCCCCACCAGCGCCAGGCCCAGCGCGAGTCCGTCCAGCCACGGCACCGGCGCGAAGCGCCAGCCACTGACCTGATCCAGACCATAGCCCACGAGAAGGCCGCCCAGGTGGATCAAAGGCGGCGGCATGCGAACCTGTGGGTGTGCCAGTGTCATCACAGCTCTCCGGTGTGCGGTTGTTTGCCTTGTTCAAAAAAACCGGGTTATGGTACCTACAAGTCCCGCTTCCGCGGGCGTGGTCGCGATCACCACAATAGCAATGTCCGCCGGTATCGAATGCCGGTACGGTGGGCGGAGGCGATGCAGCGTCAAATGCTACCCGCCGCCCTGAGTGGTCACAACACAGCAGGGGTATGCCGATGGAAGATCGCGCCACCGTAATGAATACCGTTTCCTCCACCTCGATTGATTCCGGTCAGGGCCAGGCGGCAGCGAAAACCTATGTCCTGGATACCAATGTCCTGATCCATGATCCCAAGTCGCTGCTCAATTTTGAGGAGCATGAGGTGGTCATTCCCATGACGGTGCTGGAGGAGCTGGACCGGCTCAAGGGCGGTAAAGCGCACACGGCCGCTGATTGCCGTGCAGCTATTCGGCTTATCGATCAGGTGCTGGGTGAGGCCAGCCCTCAAGAGGTGGAAAACGGCGTGCCCATTCATCGCGGCGGCGCTGTGGCGCCCGAAGGCAGCCTGGCGGTCATGATGCCGAGGCCCATGGACGACGGCGATGGCCTGCTGCCGGATAACCTCAACGACAATCGCATCATCAATGATATTGCCTCGCTCAAGGCGCGCGGCTCAGCGCGGCGGCATGTGCTGGTGAGCAAGGATATCAATATGCGCCTCAAGGCTCGTGCCTGTGGCGTGGAAGCCGAGGACTACCAAACCGATCAACTGGTTTCGGATATTACTGAGCTCACGCGCGGTTACTTCGAGCTCAGCGGATCGTTCTGGGACCGGATTCCGCATGTGGATACGGAGCAAAAGGGGCCGCAAACCCTCCACTATCTGGACCGAAGCCTTTTGGTCAACGATGTACTGGGTGCCGAAGTCTATCCCAATCAATACATCGTTGATCAAACAGGTTTTGCCGGCCGGATTATTGCCGTCGACAGCGAGCAGGTCACTCTGCGTCATTTTCAGGGAGATGACCTCATGTATCAGCAGGCCTGGGGCCTGTTGCCCATGAATCTGCAGCAGGGTATTGCGCTGGATCTGCTACTGGACCCGGATGTTCATCTGGTCAACCTTACGGGCGCCGCGGGTTCGGGCAAGACCATTCTGGCGCTGGCCGCCGCCATTGAAATGACTATTGAACAGCAGCGCTTTTCCCGGATTATCGCCACGCGTTCCACGCCGCCGCTGGCCGAGGAGCACGGCTTTCTGCCGGGCACGGAAGAGGAAAAAATGGATCCCTGGCTGGGCGCGATCAATGACAATATTGAAGCGTTGCACATGGAGGATCAGAACCCGAACGGCAGCATTCAGTATGTCAAGGAAAAAGCGAATATCCAGTTCAAGGCCATGAACTATATTCGGGGACGCAGTTTTCAACGCTCTCTGATCCTGATCGATGAAAGCCAGAATCTGAGTCCCCATCAAATGAAAACCATCATTACGCGCGCGGGCGAGGGTAGCAAGGTGGTCTGTCTGGGTAACCTGACCCAGATCGATACGCCCTATCTCAACGCCACCAGTTCCGGGTTGGCGTACATGACCGAGCGCTTCAAGGGGTTCCGGTTCGGCGGCTCGGTACAGCTCAAGGGCGTGCCCCGTTCCGTGCTGGCCGAGTACGCGGAAACGTTCCTTTAGAAGGTAAAAGCGATGGGGTGGCTTCCCCCCTGGAAGCCCTCGAAAACAACAAGAAATGAGGACCGAATCATGGCAATCCGTAGGATCATTCTAACCGTTACTCTGGCTGGTCTCTGTGCCTCACCCGCCACCGCCCGCGAAGCCGGCGACATCATGGCCCGGCTGGGGTTGCTGACCAGTCAGCCCGAGCTGGAAGGCCAATCCGTGCGGGGTGGGGCTGGCCACATCCCTGCCAATGGAGCACAACCTGTTCATGGACGACGGCTCCGGGCCGGGCAGCGGGCTGGTGGGCGAGTTCGGTACCATCTCGCCCAATGTCACGCTCGACGTCTTTATCCCGTCCGCGGCGGGCTTCCATCCCTGGGTAGGGCTGGGCATGCATTACACCGCCTTTTTCGAGGAGGATATCCGCAACCAGAATGCGCGCGGACTTCCCGCATCGGCCCGGCTGGAGATGGACTCGACCA
>CAYPKI010000218.1:0-887 GCA_964411265.1 uncultured Alcanivorax sp.
GCGGTGTCGCCCGGGAAGTGGCCGCGTTGAACCACATGACGGTGACAGGGCCGGAACTCCATGCCGTGGCGCCGGTGCATGCCGAGCGACTGGATGTCCAGCTGGACGATCCCGACGCCTGTCCGCGCTATCTGGGCCGGCTTCTCAAGGGTGTAAACCTTGAGGCGCAAAGCCCGCTCTGGCTGGTGGAGCGCCTCCGTCGGGCCGGGCTGCGTCCGATTGATGCGGTAGTGGATGTAACCAACTATGTGTTGCTGGAGCTGGGCCAGCCCCTGCACGCCTTTGATGCCGCCGGGCTCAGCGGCAGCATCCGGGTGCGGCGTGCCAACCCGGGGGACGCTTTGACTCTGCTGGATGGCCAGACGATCGAGCCGGATCCGGAAGCCTTGGTGATCGCGGACGATGAGCAACTCCTGGCGCTGGCGGGCGTCATGGGGGGCGAGGCCTCCGCGGTACACAGCGATACCCGGGATATCTTCCTGGAATGCGCCTTTTTCGCGCCCACGGCCATTGCCGGAAGAGCGCGGGCACACGGTCTGCACACGGATTCCCCCCACCGCTTCGAACGGGGCGGGGATCCAGATCTGCAGAACACCGCTCTGGAACGGGCGACGGCGCTCATTGTCGACGTCTGCGGCGGCGAGGCCGGTCCCATTACCGAGGCGGTGGACCCGAAGCGCCTGCCCGGCCAGCCCGAAATCGAGTTGCGCGCGGCCCGGGTGAACCAACTGCTGGGCGAGGACATTGAGGCTACACGCATCGAGGACATGCTGGCTCGTCTGGGGCTGGAAGTGACGACCCGGGCGGATGGCCAGGGCTGGATGGTGTTGACGCCCAGCTGGCGCTTCGATCTGGAAGGCGCGGAAGATCTCATCGAGGAGGTGGCC
>CAYPKI010000218.1:897-1299 GCA_964411265.1 uncultured Alcanivorax sp.
GGCTATGACCGGCTGCCTTCACGCTTGCCTGCCGCCACCGTATCCGCCCCCCTGCAACCGGAGGGACGCGTCTCGCAGCGACGGCTGGCGGACGAGCTCGTGGATCGCGGCTACCGGGAGGTCATCACCTATAGTTTCGTGGATCCCTCGGTGCAGGCGCTGGTGGACCCGGACAGTGAGACCCTGAAGCTGGCCAATCCGCTGTCCTCTGAACAAACGGATATGCGCACCAGCATCTGGCCGGGTCTGCTCACCACGGCGCGTTACAACCTCAATCGCCAGGCGTCGCGCCTGCGGCTCTTCGAGGTGGGGCAGCGTTTTGTCATGCGCGATCAGGGCCTCGCTCAGGAGTCGGTAATGTCCGGCCTGGTGCTGGGCAGCGCTGACCCTGCGCACTGGAAT
>CAYPKI010000218.1:1309-4079 GCA_964411265.1 uncultured Alcanivorax sp.
AAGCTCTGCTGGCTTCCACCCGGGGCGAAGTCGTTTTCTCCGCCGCCGAGCATCCGGCCCTGCATCCCGGCCAGAGCGCCGAGTTGCTTTGCGACGGTCGCCCGTGCGGCTGGCTCGGACGTTTGCATCCGGCGCTCGCGCGCAAGCTGGAAGTGCCGGCTAATCTCTACCTCTTTGAGCTGGAAATGAAGGCGATCGTGCCGGCACGGGTGCCCAGCTTCCGGGAACTGTCCGATCAGCCGGTCTTGCGCCGGGATCTGGCCTTTATCGTGGCCGAGACTGTGCCTGCCGGAGACCTTGTGGATAGCGTGCGCCGGGCCTGTGACTCGACGTTGCGCGACGTGCGGATTTTCGATGTCTATCACGGCGACCGGATTGAGCAGGACTGCAAGAGCCTGGCGTTGGGCTTGACCTTTCAAGACCGTTCCAGCACCCTTGGTGAAGCTGAGGTGAAGGCGCGTGTCGAGGGCGTAGTATCCCAGCTAAAACAAGAATTTAACGCCGTCCTACGCGACGTTTCGGCATAAGATCAGGTAGTTCGTAACGAGGTTTTCATGGCGCTGACGAAAGCGGACATGGCGGAGCGTTTGTTTGAAGAGCTCGGACTTAACAAGCGCGAAGCCAAGGAAATGGTGGAAATGTTCTTTGAGGAAGTCCGCTGTTCGCTGGAAGACGATACCCCGGTAAAGCTTTCCGGTTTTGGCAACTTCGACTTGCGCGACAAGAGTGAGCGCCCCGGGCGAAACCCCAAGACCGGCGAAGAAATTCCCATCAGCGCACGGCGGGTGGTGACCTTCCGTCCCGGACAAAAACTCAAACAGCGGGTCGAGGCTTATGCTGGAACCAAGTCATAACGACGAACTGCCCGCGATCCCCGGGAAGCGCTATTTCACCATTGGCGAGGTAAGTGATCTCTGCGATGTGAAGCCGCATGTGCTGCGTTACTGGGAGCAAGAGTTTCCGCAGCTCAAGCCCGTCAAACGCCGCGGTAACCGGCGCTATTACCAGCGCCAGGACGTGCTGATGATCCGCCAGATCCGCAGCCTGCTCTATGATCAGGGTTTCACCATTGGTGGCGCGCGTCAGCAATTGTCCGGCGGTGCCAATGCCGAGCAGGCCACGCACTATCAGCAGCTGATCAAACAGATGGTGGTGGAACTCGAAGACGTACTGGACGTCCTCAAACACTAGCAGGCTGGGAAAACCCGTAGCGTGCTCAAGCTTTCCGGCTGGTTCGCAACGAGGCGCCATTTTGAATGGCGCCGTATGCCCGATATAGAAAGGGCAACGCCGCCTTTGGGCCAGCCGGAAAGCCCCGCGGGGCGCGACCTCAAGCGCGCATTTGCTGCACCTTGTCGCTCGGCAAGGCAACCCCCTGTTCGTCGCAACAAAGCACAGCAGCTGTACGTTTCAGGCCACGCCGAGTACGCAAGGGGCTTTTCAACAGCCTGCCGGGTGGCGGGCCGCTCGATGCCGGTGTCTTTCTCAAGCTTTCCCCTCGGCTCCATTCTTTCATAATGGCGTTGAATCCGTTATGATTTTGGCCGCTTTGGCGGTCCCGGTCCGGGCCGCTAGCGATTCGGGGCGTGGCGCAGTCTGGTAGCGCACCACAATGGGGTTGTGGGGGTCGGAGGTTCGAATCCTCCCGTCCCGACCAAATTCGGGAATGCTGGCGGGCATTCCCAGGAAAAGCCGCTCAACGCGGCTTTTTTGTTGTCCGCTCCCCCGATCCGAAGGCGTAGGGATGAAAGCCTGGTGTGATGAACTTGATCGTGCCCTGACTCATCCCGGGCTGGATGCCTGGCGCGCGGTGCTGATGGCGCGCACGCGCGAGCGTTTGCTCGAGCACCCCCATGGTGATTTATCGGACTGGCAACGTGCCCTGTCCTGCTTGCCCCATGGTCCGGCCGAGCTTGAGGTCGCGCGGGATACCGTGACCATTGGTGCCGCAACTGACCTGACCGAGCAGCAGGAAAGCGAACTGCGCACAGGGCTCCGGGGGCTGATGCCCTGGCGCAATGGGCCTTTCCGGTTTTTCAGCCAATTCATTGACACCGAGTGGCGCTCGGACTGGAAGTGGCAGCGTATTCAGCCCCACCTGAGTCCACTTGAGGGTCGTCGTGTGCTGGATGTCGGCTGCGGCAATGGCTACCACCTCTGGCGCATGCTGGGCGCCGGCGCCGAAGCGGCGCTGGGGCTGGACCCGTCCCCGCTGTTTCTCATGCAGTTCCTTGCGGTCCGTCGTTATGCGCCGCAGGCGCGGGCCTGGCTGGCCTCGGCGCGGCTGGAGGAACTCGCGGGTGCGCCCGCGAATTTTGATACAGCGCTGTCCCTGGGTGTGCTCTATCACCAGCGTTCCCCGCTGGACCATATACAGCAGCTCAAGGCCGCTGTTCGGCCCGGCGGGGAAGTAGTCATCGAGACCCTGGTCGTGGACGGTGACGAGCACACGGTGCTTATGCCGCGGGACCGTTATGCCGCCATGCGCAACGTTTTCTTCTTGCCCAGTGTGGCGCAGCTGGAAATCTGGCTGCAGCGGTGCGGACTGGAGGCGATTCGGTGTGTCGACCGGACCCCCACCACCACCGACGAACAAAGACCTACGGACTGGATCACCTCCCATTCCCTGCCTCAGTTTCTTGACCCGGAAGACGCTACGCGTACACGTGAAGGCTATCCAGCCCCCATTCGGGCCACGGTCATCGCGCGCCGGCCCTAGCAGGCTTTGCAGCCATCGAGGTTTACTTTGAAGGCGGGGGGCTGCCCCCGT
>CAYPKI010000219.1:0-2116 GCA_964411265.1 uncultured Alcanivorax sp.
TTCCAATAATCCGCAAGCTATTGGGATTAGGCTCGCGGACAAGAACTCGATCATTGTTAGTTTTCTTATGTGCCTCTGCCTCGGAATGCATACCCACCCTTTCGTTCTGCATGGTTAACAGGTCTTATCTGGAAGGCAGGGATATTGGATATTCGTGCCGGCAGGATATTGGCGCATTCCGGCACAGGCCTCCCTTCCCAACTTGTTGATTCGCCGCGCATTTCCAGCGCGACACCGATCACCTCTGGAAATATCCTGCCGACTGTTTGACAGGATTTCAACAATACTGTACATATAGACAGCACCATTGCAAGGAGCATGGAGGCCGTTATGGAGGTCGGCAGGGCAAAGCCCAGGCTTATGGACCAGATGCGCAACACGATGCGCATGAAGCACTACAGCCGCAGAACGGAAAAGGCCTACCGGTACTGGATCCGGTACTTCATCAAGTACCACGGGACCCGCCATCCCGCGAGCATGGGCGCGGCCGAGGTGCGCGCCTTCCTCGAGCACCTCGCCGTCGAGCGCAATGTGGCGGCGGCAACTCAGAACCAGGCTTTGAATGCGGTTGTATTCCTCTACCGGCGGGTCCTGGAAACCGAGCTGGGCGATATCGGCGAGGTCACACGTGCGAAAACATCCCGGCATTTGCCGGTTGTGTTCTCGCATGAACAGGCCATGGCCGTTATCGACCGGCTGGAGCCACCGGTTCGCCTCATTGCCGGGCTGATGTACGGCAGTGGCCTTCGGGTCGTGGAGGCATGCCGCCTCCGGGTGCGGGACGTCGAACTGGACCGGCGGGTGATTACGGTTCGCGGCGGCAAGGGCGACAAGGACCGCACCACACTGCTCCCGGAGAAACTGGTACCGGCGCTGGGGCGCCAGATTCGGGCAGTGGAGGATTATCTCGCAGCACGGCCGGCGGAGCACCGCATACCGGTCACGCTGCCTCATGCGCTGGAACGTAAATATCCCAATGCCGGAATCTCGCTCGGCTGGCAGTGGCTTTTCCCCTCCACGAAAATTTGCGCGAACGACGACGGCGAGGCGCGCTGGCACCATCTGCATACGTCCGCGGTGCAAAAGCAGGTGCGCGCGGCGATTCGCGAGTGTGACACCGTGCATCGGGGCTCCTGCCATACCTTCAGGCACAGTTTCGCCACGCAATTGCTCCAACACGGCACCGATATCCGCACCGTACAGGAGCTGATGGGCCACAAAAGCGTCGAGACGACGCAAATCTACACGCATGTACTGGGAACCGGGTTCGCGGGCGTGCGAAGCCCGTTGGGTTAAACCGATTGGCGAAAGCGAGCCAAGGGTACTGCCAGGCCGGATTTTCCACCACAGAGATCACAGAAGACACAGAGATTACAAGGCCGGCCTCTGTGCTCTCTGTGTTCTCTGTGGTTTTTTATCGAGCATTGGGGCACAAAAGCGCCGGCCACAGGTGGCGTTTTCGGCGGCCCTTGAAGGACGGAATACGCGCGAACGAGACAGAGCACCTACCCTGCCGATGATGAGCGCGGAGCGGAAGCTGCCGTTTCGGCCCGCCACGCATGGAGCTTCTTGTAGCTGTCGATCAGGCGCAGATGCCTGTCCAGGCCTTCCAGCTGCATATTGGTCGGCGTCAGGCCCGGGAAACGCACGCTACCCTTCACCGCGCCCACCACGGTCTCCAGGGTTTCCTCGCCAAACATGCGGCGCAGGTTGCCGAGAAAATCGTCCAGCTCCAGCTCGTCATCCAGCACGATTTCGAGCACGGCATTCACGGCCTGATAGAATAAATTGCGCTGCACGGTATTGTCGTTGAACTGCAGAAAGGCGCCCACGGCATCCAGCGCATCCTCATCAGCAGCTTCAGCTCCAGGATGGTGAGCTGCCCCCAGACGGTGTTCTCGTCGAACTCCACACCGATCAGGTTGATGATTTTCATGTACTCGTCCAGCTCGCTGTCTTCCAGACGCTCCAGCAGAGCGGCGAGCCGATCATCATCCAGCGCGTGCAGGTTGAGAATATCCTGGCGATAGTTCAGCGCCATATTGGTGTTGTCCCAGACCAGGTCCTCCACCGGATAGACCTCGGAGTAGCCGGGCACCAGAATGCGGCACACGGG
>CAYPKI010000219.1:2126-3320 GCA_964411265.1 uncultured Alcanivorax sp.
AGATCCTCGTGCACCATGCTGTAGGCCTCCTTGCCCATGTCGTCGAGCATGCCGAACAACCGCGCGGCTTCCTCCTCGGTACTACCGGAGAAATCCCATTCGTGGAATTCGTAGTCCGCGCGAGCACTGAAGAACCGCCAGGACACCACGCCCGACGAATCGATAAAGTGTTCCTCATAGTTGCTCGGCTCGGCCACCGCCTGACTGTTGAAGGTCGGCGGCGGCACATCGTTGAGCCCCTCGAAACTCCGGCCCTGCATCAGCTCGGTCAGGCTGCGTTCCAGCGCCACATGCAGGCTCGGATGGGCGCCAAAGGAGGCAAAGACGCCGCCGGTTTTGGGATTCATTAGCGTTACACAGGCCACCGGGAAGCGGCCGCCGAGGGACGCATCCTTCACCAGTATCGGGAAGCCCTGTTTCTCCAGCGCCTGCACAGCTTCCACAATGTCCGGATACTGCTCCATGATTTCCTTCAGCTTCATTTATTTCTTTCCTCCAGGACCGACCAGGATACATCCGGCAGCGTGATTTCCTCTTCAATGATCTGTTTCTTCACCGCACGCTCGAAGATCTCCGACAGGCACTGCACGCGGGCCTCGGCAAAGGTATTGCCGGCACTCATGCCATTGCTGAGGAAGAGGTTCTCGATGAGGTTGGAGGGGAAGTACACGATCTCACCGTCGGACTGGCGCACGAGCGGCAGTGAACAGATACCGCGATCCCTGCGCCCGGAATTGGTGTCGATCAGATGGGAGCCGCGCAGCTCGCCGATGGGGTCATAGATGGCGCGGCAGTGATCATCGAGGATGCCCGCCGGCAACGCATCGTCGGGCCCGGGCTGAAACCATTTTTCGTGCGGGTAATGGACAAATTCCCGGTGGGCAATATCCTCACCGAAATACTGGTCATTGTAGAAAAAATTGCAGCTCAGTCGTTCGATGAACTCGCCCAGCGCGGAACACAGCGCGCTGTCCCGCGTGGCGCCCTTGCCATTGGTAAAACACATGGGCGAGGCCGCGTCCCGAATGTGCAGCGACCAGACGTGGGGCACGATATTGCGCCAGGAGGCGATCTCGATCTTCATGCCCAGCTGCTCGAGGACGCCGGTCATGTTCGCGATAGTCTGCTCCAGGGGCAGATCCTTGCCCTCGATATAGGTCTCGCTGTCGCCCGGAGTCCTCATCAGCAGGGCCT
>CAYPKI010000219.1:3330-3979 GCA_964411265.1 uncultured Alcanivorax sp.
TCGATTTCGAAGGTCGGCTGGGTCTGCACCACCTTCTTGACGGTGCAGCGCTCACTGGACCGCACGATGCCCTGGCGGTCCTTGTCCGAGATATCTTCCGGCAGCTCCACCTGAATCCGGAACACTTGGTTGTAGCGATTCTCCGGATCCACAATGTTGTTCTGCGACACGCGAATATTCTCCGTAGGAATATCCCGCGCCTCACAATAAACCCGGACGAAATAGGCGGCACACATGGCCGAAGAGGCCAGGAAGTAGTCGAAAGGTCCGGGGGCGGAACCATCGCCCTTGTAGCGAATGGGCTGATCACTGACGACCGAGAAGTCACCAAACCGGCCTTCGACCTTCAGGTTCTCGAGAAAATTGCAGAGGATTTCCATGGGGGACTACCGGATTCGGGACATTAGGCGGGCCAGGGGACCGTGGACACCATTATCCAGATTTTGGCGGCTTTTGTCCGCATGTCCGGCCGGCGCCCGAAGATCCCGGGGTGAGATCTAAAATCTCCCGGGCCCTATATGTGGGGTGGGAGGTCTGACCCTCTTAGCTCTAACACAACCAGTTCATTTATTAGGCTAAACCCTGCCTGCATGAGCTCAATCTTGCGGTACAGCTCAAAGCAGAAAAATGGCCCAGAACATCAACACTA
>CAYPKI010000220.1:0-3964 GCA_964411265.1 uncultured Alcanivorax sp.
GCGGACGAGTCCGAGCCTTCCCGGTTCACCAGAGGCGTAAGTTTGTCCAGTCCCGGCAGCAGCTCGGATTCGAACCGGGCTTCACGTGCCAGCGACCAGTTCCGGTTGCCCTGAATGGTGTTGATCTCGCCGTTGTGCGCCAGAAAACGGAACGGCTGGGCCAGGGGCCACTGGGGCAGCGTGTTGGTGGAAAAGCGCTGATGAAAGACCACGATGGCGGTCGCCATGGCCTCATCGCTCAGATCCGGGTAAAAGCGCGGCAGGTCCACGGGCATCATCAGGCCCTTGTAGGCCAACACCGAAGCGGACAGGCTGGCGATATAGAAATAGCCGTCCTCGGGAAGACGCTTTTCCGCCAGGCGACGAGCCGAGAACAGTCGCCGATTGAGATCCGCCTCCGACAGCTCGCCGTCTTCCGGCACAACCAGAACCTGCCGAAAACCGGGCAGACTCTCCAACGCCAGGTCCCCCAGGCAGCTGCTGTCGGTGGGCACGTCGCGCCAGCCCAGCACGCGCAGCTGCTGCCCGGCGAGTTCTTCTTCCAGCGCCTCTTGCTGAGCCCGGGCCTGGTCCGCATCCGGGTGAACAAAGAGCATGCCTACGCCATAGACAGCCGGCAGCTCGGCGTTCATGCCGGCGGCTATCTCGCGGAAAAAGGCGTCCGGCATTTTCAGCAGCAGGCCACAGCCGTCGCCGGTCTTGCCGTCCGCGGCGATGCCGCCACGGTGGGTCATGCACGTCAGGGACTCGATGGCGGTCTTGAGCAGATCATGACTGGCTTCCCCTTCCATATGAGCGATCAGCCCGAAGCCACAGTTGTCCCGGGCATCGCCGGGCTCATAGAGACCCTGCACCAGCGTTTCGTTCTGCTGCATCAGAAAATTCCTCTACAGATTCAGGGGCTTACAAAGGGTGAAGAGCGTCTGGCAAGTCGTGACTACGCACGAGAAATTTATTTTACACCGTGGCTGGTAGCCGAACAAACGGATAAAGGGAAAACATTACCGATAAGGTATTCTATTTTGATAGTTTTAAGCTATTCTTTGTTGCCGCCGTCTTCACAGTGCTCCTCAGCCGTCCTGAATCTCCGCTGCGATGGTGTCCACCGGGCGCGGGAAAGGCCCGCGCTCAGCAAACGCACCAGGCAAATCGGACCGCGCGCCCAGCGCCTGATTCCGGGAACCATAGGGACCGGCCAGCACGATGTAGACCACCTCACCATCCCGGCGAGCGCGATAATAAGCGCCACGCTCGGATCCCAATCGATCCATCAGCTTGCGTGCACGTTCTTCGTCAGCAGCCAGCGCCAGCTGCAACATCCATTGCTCTGGCGGGCGCGTAAGCAACCAGTCCTCGCCACGATAGGCCAGTTCCGCGTCCAGGCTTGACGGCTTCGCGTCCGGCTTGGCGGTTTTTTTTTCAGTGTTGGCATCGCCTGCGATAGACGCGGACTCCTCCCCCGTCGCGGCCGGGGGCATCGGCTGCTCGGGAGCAACCGGCTCGCCCGGGGGCGAGTCGGCCGGAGGTGCGGTGTCCGTACTCCTATCCTCCTGCCCCGGCTTTTTCGTCACATCCCCGGCGTCGTCCGATGGCCCAGCGCCGGAACCGCCACTGCGGCTCGCCGGAGGCGGCAAATCCAGCGCCGTCCGCGACTCCTGGCCGTCGGATTGCTCAGCCGGCCAGAACAACCAGACCAATAACAACAGACCGACCACGGCGGAAAGGTGCTTCCAGGGGATCCATTCGCGCCAGGGCCCGGGGACGGCCTCCCCGGATTCCGACGCTCCCGCAAACGCCGCGGTGTCATCGGCCGTGGCCCGGTATCCGGGCTCCAGGCGAGCCTCGGCCAGGAGTCCAGACAACTCGGGCTCACCCCCCATCAAAACCCCGAGGCCGCCACCGCCCTTGGCCAAGAGGTTGCGCAGGGCGTCCAGGGCCCGCGAGCCCAGACACTCGCCATTATCTACAACCAGCACCACAGGCAGTGTGGCCGCACGGTTTTGAAGGCTGGCCAGCAGATCGTCCGGGGCCACGTCGAGCGCATTCACCAGATCCTGCACCAGGCCGGGCGCACTATAGCCCTGACTCGCATCGATGCGAATGACTTCGGTGTCATCGGACAGATGTACAGCCAGTTCACCCAGCCAGACGGACACGTCTTCATCTTCACCGGTGACAAGCCCCAACTGGCCACGCAGGACCGCAGCCTGCAGTTGTTCCTGCAGCAACTCGCGGTCCAGGCGTTCGTCGTCGTGGCCCGTACTCATGGTGCGGTCCCGACCGCGTCCAGTGTGGCGTCCAGGGCTTCAGAATCGAAATTCGGGGTAACACAGGCATCGCCAATGTCATTCAGGAGAACCAGCCGCATCTGCCCGCGTTCAACTTTCTTGTCCTGGCCCATGAGCGAACGGAATTCGTCCGGGGACAGTGCCGGCGGAACCATGGGTAAGGACAACCGCCGAAACAAGGCCAGGATACGATCTCTGCTTTGTGCCATCATGCGGCCTTCGCGCACGGACATATTCGCGGCCATCACCATGCCCGCGGCGACCGCCTCACCATGCAACCAGCTACTGTAGCCGGTCGCCGTTTCGATGGCATGGCCGAAGGTGTGCCCCAGATTCAGCAGGGCCCGATTGCCGCGCTCGTGTTCGTCTGTGGCGACGATCTCCGCCTTGTTCCGGCAGCTTTGGTAAATGGTTTCGCGCAGCACTTCCGGGTCACGTTCATTGAGTGCCTCGGCCCTGGCTTCCAGCCACGCGAAGAACTCGCTGTCACGGATCAGGCCATACTTGACGACTTCCGCCAGCCCGGCTCGATATTCGCGTGCCGGCAGGGTGTCAAGCACCCGGGTGTCGATTACCACCGCTACAGGCTGATGGAAGGCGCCGATCATGTTCTTCGCGCGCGGGTGATTGACCGCAGTCTTGCCGCCCACGGACGAATCCACCTGGGCAAGCAGAGTCGTGGGCAGCTGTATAAACTGAATGCCGCGCTGATAGCATGCGGCCGCGAAACCGGCCATGTCACCAATCACACCGCCGCCCAGCGCAATAATGGTCGAGTACCGATCGTGGCGACCATCCACCAGAGCGTCAAAAACCTTTTCCAGTTCCCGGAGATTCTTGTAGGCCTCGCCATCCGGCAATTCAACGACATCACACTGTAGATGAGCCAGTCTCTGCCGTACCGTATCGAGGTAAAGCTCCGCGAGGGTCGTATTGGTTACCACCAATGCCTGAGCACTGTCGAGATGCTGGGCATGCAGATCCTGCTCCAGCAGTTCCTGACCAATGTAAATCGGGTAGGCGCGCTCGCCCAGCTCCACATTCAGCGTCCGCATTCCGGGCTCCTTGTTCGGCCCCCCATTATCGGCGGGCCGGGAAACCGGTACAAGCCAGGATCGCATCGGTGACACGGCGCATATCGTCCGATTCAGTCGATACTACATGGTGGGCCACGTCACGGTAGAGGGGATCACGACGGTCCAGGATTTCCCCCAGGCGCGCTTGCGGGTTGCCGGTTTGCAATAGCGGCCGGTTTCGGTCTCTGCGGGTGCGCGCCATTTGCAGCTCAACAGGGGTATAGAGATAGACAACGCTGCCCCGGTCGCGCAGCCAACCGCAATTGGACGGCGTCTCGACTACGCCGCCGCCCGTAGCGAGCACCAGCGGCGACAGACGCGTTAGCTCCTCCACCATGGCGGCTTCGCGTTCGCGAAAGCCAGATTCCCCTTCAACATCGAAGATCCACGGGATGTCAGCGCCCGTCCGGTGCTCGATCTCGCTGTCCACATCGCGGAAGGGCCAGTCCAGAACCCGGGCCAGATGGCGCCCCAGCGTGCTTTTGCCCGCACCCATGGGCCCCACCAGGAAGAGTCGTTGGTTAACTTCACCGGCCACTAGCGACTGGCAACGGCATCATCTACCAGCTTGGGCGTAATGAAAACCAGCAGCTCTTGTTT
>CAYPKI010000221.1:0-1189 GCA_964411265.1 uncultured Alcanivorax sp.
GGGTACTGGGTGTGGCCGACCCGATCAAAGCGGATTCCGCCACCGCCATTGAGCGACTGCACGAGCGCGGCCTGGCTGTGGTCATGATTACCGGCGACATTCACGCCAGTGCCGATGCCATCGCGCGCCAGGTGGGCATCGATCGGGTCTTTGCCGAGGTACTGCCCGAGCACAAGGCGGACCGGATCCGCGCCCTGCGTGATGAAGACCGGCGCGTCGCCATGGTGGGCGACGGCATCAACGACGCCCCCGCGCTGGCGGAAGCGGACGTGGGCTTCGCCATTGGTACGGGCACAGACGTGGCCATCGAAAGCGCCGGCATTACGCTCATGCGGGGTTCGCTGCAGGGCGTGGCGGACGCCATCGAGATAGCGACCATGACCCTGCGCAATATCAAGCAGAATCTTGTCGGCGCCTTCGCTTACAACAGCCTGGGCGTACCCGTGGCGGCGGGCGCGCTCTATCCGCTCACGGGGATGTTGCTGAACCCGGTGATCGCGGGCGCGGCCATGTCCTTGTCTTCGGTGACGGTGGTCACCAACGCCGGGCGGTTGCGCTTTTTCCGGCCCGGCGGCCGGCGGGAGACAAGCTCATGACGACCCTGATCGTGAACGTGGCCGGGCTGGCCCTGATGGCGTTTATCGTCTGGTGGTTCTGGCTCTGGACCCCACGAAAGGCGGCGCGGGCCGAGCAGGGCGTCGTTACCATCACGGTGGATGACGGCGTCTATGACCCGGCGTGGATCGAGGCGCGCCGGGGCGAGGCCATCACGCTGCGGTTTGTACGCCATGACCCCAGCCCCTGTGCCCAGCAGGTGATCTTCGAGGACCTGGGCGTCAGCGAGGAGCTGCCGGTGGACCAACCCCGGGACATACGGCTTCAGCCCGAGCGCGTGGGAACCTATCGCTTCACGTGCCAGATGCAGATGTATCAGGGCCAGCTGCGCGTCATGGAGTAACGCCTGTCGCTTCGCGCGCCATTCACAGCCCTGCTCCCCCCGTTCATCGGCAACCGGCTCCGCGCCTCTGTTCGTGCCGCCGCCTTCTTATTTACTGTAAATTTAGTTACGTCGGGTAGTGACCCCGGCTCGTTACCCGGCCAAACCCCTGGGCTGCGCGGGCTATCAACGGAGCGGCGGTCACTAGCGGCGACCGAGCGAAGGAAAGGAGAGGCAAGATGTATCGGATCA
>CAYPKI010000221.1:1199-3958 GCA_964411265.1 uncultured Alcanivorax sp.
CTTTAAAACGCGTACTGGCGTACCAGCGGGACTGGGACGTGGAACTTTACAACGACCCCGCGCAGGCGCTCGCTCACAGCGAAGCCCAGGTATTCGACGCCGTCATTACCGATTACAGCATGCCGGAGGTGGATGGCATCGAACTACTGAAGCAGTTCCGTGAACTGCAGCCGGACACTATCCGCATCCTGCTCACGGGCTTCGTCGAGATCGAAACCCTGATGTCCGCCATCAACGAGGCCGGCGCTTTCCGCTTCGTGCCCAAACCCTGGGACGACGACCAGTTGCTGGAAAGCATTGGCGAGGGCCTGCGCTTCCGCGACGTCCTGGTGGAGAACAAGATGCTCGCGCAAAAAGTGCGTGAGCAGCAGGAACAGTTGCGTAGTATCGGCGCGGTCAGCTGACGCGGCATCGGAAAGCAAGGGGAACTGGTCATGGCCGAATTCAGCACTCTTCAGATTCTTTTCTTAATCGCCTCCATGGTAATCCTGCTGGTGGTGATCTTTGTCCTGTACAAAACTTACCTGGCCTCCAGGAACGTAGAGGCCCGTCTGGCCGAGTTCTCTTCCCTGAGCTCAAGCCACTTCGGCCGCAAGATGCACCTCATCGAAGCCAACGCGGACGAATACCAGCTTAACAAGAGCGTGCTCGGGCCGCTCGCGCGCATTATCGAAGAATACTGCGTCATGACGACCGACACAGCGGGCAATATCACCTTTGCCAATGACCAGTTCCTCTCGCTGAGCGGCTTCGGCTACAAGGATGTCATCGGGCAGCACGAGAGCATCAATCATCCTGAAAACACCATCGAGACCCATGACCACTTCATGCAATGTGAGCGAGCCCTGCACGGCGCCTGGAGTGGCGAGATCTGCAACCGCGGGAAGAACGGTGAGCTCTACTGGGTCAACATGTTCATCTTCCCGCTATCTTATATAACCGACGCAGATGAAGGTTATATTTACTTCGGCAATGACATTACGGAGATCAAAAGCAAGAACAACGAGCTCATCCAGGCAATACGGGCACGCGACGAAAAGATCAACGAAGTCGAATCCATGCTCATGCATTCGGACAAGATGGCATCGATCGGGACCATCTCCGCCGGTATTGCCCACGAAATCAACACGCCCATGGCTTTTGTTTCCGGCAACCTGCGCCGCAGTGAGGAATACCTTGAAAGCCTCGCCACCGTGGTCCGCGAGATGCGAAAGCGGGTCAACACCGATCAGTTCGAGAAGTTGTTGCAGGCCACCTCGGGCCTGACCTCGAGCAAACTCGACCATATCCTGGATGACTATCAGGAGCTGGTCGCGGAAACCGATGAGGGCGTAGACCGGATCAAGAACATCATTGACGATCTCAAGCACTTCTCGCGCAACAAGGAAGAGAACCACGAAGCGGTCAGTGTGGAACACTGTGTGGACGTTTCGCTGAATCTGGCCCGCTATACGCTGAAAAACCAGGTGGCCATCAACCGCGATATTGCCGAGGACCTGCCGGCCATCAACGGCTCCGAGAGCCAGCTATCCCAGGTATTCATGAATCTGGTGGTCAATGCCGCTCAGGCCATGGAGAGCGAGCGGGGCAATGTCGAGATCGGCGCCCGGCGTGACGATCAGGGCATGTGCGTGGTCTCGGTGCTGGACGATGGGCCGGGCATGAGTCCAGAGCAACTCGAGCATATCTTTGAACCCTTCTTTACTACCAAACCCGCCGGCGAGGGCACTGGTCTGGGGCTATCGATTTCCCAGGACATCATCCGTCGCCACGGCGGCGAACTGGATGTTCGCAGCGCACCAGACGCCGGGACCTGCTTCGAGATTCGCCTCCCTTTCGTGAATGAAGATGCAAACCAGGCGGCCTGACTACCGCTATCGGCTGATCCCCGGGAACGAGCCCGAGGGAACCACGGGCATGCGCGTAATTGATATCCACCTCGACGACGAACAGCGCATACGGGTTGATCCGGACTTCGATCCTCCCGAATGGACACGTCTGGACTATCACCAGTGTGGTCATTGTCCGCTGGACCCGGCGGAATACCGTTATTGTCCCCTGGCGCTCAAGCTCGCCTACCTTATGCCCGATACCGATCTGGCCGAGTCCCACCAGCCCCTCAAACTGGAAGTGGAGACTCGCGAACGCAGCTATAGCGCGGAAACCAGCCTGCAACGCGCGCTCAGTTCACTCTTCGGGCTGGTATCGGCGCTCAGCGATTGTCCGCACACGCGTTTCCTGCGTCCCATGGCCTTGTTCCACCTGCCTGTGAGCATGGACCGCGAGGCGGTCGTGCGCGTACTGGCCTTTCGCCTGCTGGAGCGCTACCTCGAACACCGCGAGGATACCGACATTCCCGTGGATCTGGCGGGCCTGGACGAAGCCTATCGCAACCTGAACCAGCTCAACCGAGACTTTCTCAAACGCTTGCGCCACGGCGGCTCGGATGCGCCCGTCAATGCCGTGCTATTGCTGGAGATGCTGACGCGCGAACTCAACTGGGAGCTCGAGGATGAGCTGGCCAATGTGGCCGAATTGTTTCGCGCGCCGCAACCGGCCCCCGAGCCGGCGCCGACGGATCCGATTCTTCCGGAGCAACGGTCATAGGGGCGCCGCTTAGCAGGTTGTTGAAAACCCGTTGCCTACTCAGGCTTTCAGACTGGTTCGCAATCGAGGCGCCATTTTGAAGGCGGATGTCTCCACGTCGAAAAATGGCAACGATGACAGCGGGCCAGCCTGAAAGCCCCGCCGGGCAAGAC
>CAYPKI010000222.1:0-3833 GCA_964411265.1 uncultured Alcanivorax sp.
GCTAGACGCCTTGTGGCGTTGATCTCATACTCGTGGGCAAGCTAGCAGGAGATTATTTCTTGGAGATTGTCGGTCATCGTGGTGCCCGGGGCGAAGCGCCCGAGAATACCCTCGCGGGTTTCGAGCACGCGCTCCGGGCCGGCGTCCGGGACATCGAGCTGGACGTGCGCCTGTCATCCGACGGCCACCTCATTGTGGTCCACGACGCCGAGGTGGACCGCACCACCTGGCACGCGGGTCCGGTGCAGCATCACTCCCGGGCGCAGCTGGGCGGCATGGACGCGCGGCGCAATACCCCCGGCTGGCACAGTCCCCTGGCCATTCCCGCGCTCAGCGAGGTGATCGAGCGCTGTCCCGGCGGCACCCGTTTCCAGTTCGAAATCAAAACGCTTGACCGCGTCCATCAGGCCAGCCTGGCGCACAGCCTCAAGCAACTGATCGATCACTACCAGCTGCATCAACGCATCGTGGTCACGTCCAGCGATCAGCGCCTGTTGCGCAAGGTAAAGCTGACCGAACCCCATGTTGCACTGGGCCTGATTGCGCAGTACCGCTTCGAGCAACCCTTGCGCCGGGCCCGGGCGCTGGGATGCAGCTGGTTGATCGCGCACCGGAACCTGGTTTCCCGGCGCCTAAGCCAGGCCGCGCACAAACGGGCCATGCGCATATGCGTGTGGACGGTCAATGAGGCCAGCCAGGCCCGGCGCATGGCGGAACTGGGCGTTGATTCCCTGATCACGGATTACCCCAGCCGGATGCTGACACTCTTTGGGAGCGCGCCGGCAAGTCAGCCCACCGCCAGAAACGAGCGGATTTCGGACGAACGCGACATAGCGTCGCGGTAACCCAGGGAGATCAGGCTGCGCGTAAACCCGGGCTCGAACAGCAGATAGCTGACCGCGCTGGCACCCGGCGACTGCGTACCGCCCGACGCGCGCAGGAAAAAGCGCAGCGTGCGCGGCAGCTCACCGATATGTTCGGCGGCGATGGCGTCCAGAGGCCGGGAGGGGTAGATCTTGAGCGCGTCCACCTGGCGCAGATTAATATCCTTCTTGCGGCGCTGTGCCGGCGGAACTGCGCTCACAGTCTGGTTGATCCGCTCCAGACGTTCCACGTCCGCTTCCAGGGTGTCCACGAAAACGGAATTCAGTACATGGCCCAGCACCTGAGCCATGGACGGATAGCTGGGAATCTCGCGGTGCTCCTCGGTGTTCGCGGAGACACCAATCACCAGCACCCGATCCGCGCCCAGGTGCAGAGCGGGACTCAGCGGCGACAGCTGACGCACGGCCCCATCACCGAAATACTGCTCGCCCAGCTTTTCCGCGGGAAACAGAATCGGCAGGGCGGAGGAAGCCAGCAAATGATTCACATCCAGATGGGCCCGCCGCCCTTTGCGCCGAACCCGGTCCCATTCCGCGAGATCATCATGCCCCTGAAAAAAGGCCATGGACTCGCCCGTGGAATAGCTCGACGCCGATACGGTCAGAGCCCGTAGATCCCCGATTTCCAGCGCCTGCTGAATGCGCTGAAAATTGATCAGCAGCGACAGCAAACGGCGTAACGGCGTGTTGTCCAGCAGAGAACTGTGAACGGGCGTGATGCCGGTGGTGAGACTGGAGAACAACCAGCGCATCACAGAGCGCACGAAGGAGAACAGATCCGTGCGGTAGACCTGCTCGACGGTCAGATTGGCCCAGACCCGTTCCAGGCCCCGAACGGCCATACGGTAATTGTGGCTGTTGGCCGCCACTCCGGCCGCATTGATCGCCCCGGCAGAAGTGCCGGAAATAATGGGAAAGGGATTGCGCGTGCGCGGCGGCACCATATCGCCGATGGCGCGCAGCACGCCCACCTGATAGGCAGCCCGGGCGCCGCCACCGGAAAGGATCAGCCCGGTATGATGATCGTCTTGCGCCAAGCGCACTGCTCCGTTTCGGCAACCTCCGGAGTCAGATTAGCAGGCACCGCAGGCTTCACAAAGACATCACTGACGCTGTACGTCAACGCCCCGCGAGTCAACGAATCACGTTTCCGTCACATCCTGACCCGGGTGCACCGGATCGCCCCGACTTTCGCGCTTGTGCCGATCACATGGGTCGTCATTGCCATCGCAAACGGCACAATCGTTGTTCATCCCAGCGCATTCAGACCGCCACAAGAGCCTTTCAGTGGCTTGTTGGAAAAAATGACGCCCACACCCATGGCCGCGAACAGGGCCGCGAAGACAACAAAAGCAACCAGAAAGGTGGTCATGATGATTCCCGATCCTCACGAAGCTGACGAAAACGCTCCGTAGCCTTTTCCCGTAGCCCCCCCTCATCCGAGCGAATCAACATCAGAACGGCCAGACTACGCTGTCGGGCAAACGCCATGCCCTGATCCGGGCCCATGACATTCAGGGCGGTCGCCAGCGCATCCGCGCGCATGCAATCTGACGCCAGCACGGTAACCGAAGCGAGCTCGTGTTCCACGGGCTGGCCAGTGCGCGGATCCAGGGTATGCGACACGCGTTCACCGTCCACCAGGTGGAAATTCCGGTAATCGCCCGATGTCGCCATGGCCCGCTCACGCAGCGACACGACCTGCTGTACCTGGCGTGAGGGTCCGCTCTGCGGCTTTTCTACCGCCACCCGCCAGGCACGCCCACCAGGTTTTTCGCCGTGGGCGCGCAATTCGCCGCCAATCTCCACCAGAAAAGCCTCCGCACCTCGCGCCTGGAGAAACTCGGCGAGCTTGTCCACGGCATAGCCCTTGGCCACGGAGGACAGATCAAGACCAACACCACCCGGCTGCAAGACCCTGCGTTTGTCCCGATCCAGCTCGAGCTTTTCCCATCCGATGCGTTGGCGGGTTTTGCTGAGGGCCTGGTCAGATGGGGGCTCGAACGCCTTGTCATCGGGGCCGAAGCCCCAGAGGCTCACCAACGGACCTATGGTCGGGTCATAAGCGCCGTCCGTGTCCCGGGCCAGCTCTAGCGCGAACTCAAGTACCTGGAACAGATCGGGCGGCACGGCATAGCGCGTGCCCGCCTCGGCCTGATTGTAGCCGCTGATCGCGGATGACTCGTCCCAGGTACTCATCTGGTTATTCACGGATTCCAGAAGCAACCGGATATCGGATTGCAGCTGGGGACGCGAGACCCCGGCGGGCAGACCCACGACCTTCACCGACCAGCTGGTCCCCATGATGGGACCGGACAGGGTATACAACTCGCGCGAAGAGTCGCAGCCGGCGAGGCTTAGCAGGAAGACACATACCCAGGCGGCCCAAAGACCGCGCGCCCGGCATTCAACCACCGGAGTCATCGAACAGGATGTTTTCCGATTCCACGCCCAGTTCATGCAGGCTCTTGATGGCAGAGGCGTTCAACAGGGGCGCCGACAGATCTAGCACTTGCAGTTCTCCGGCAGCGGGTCGGACCGCGCCAGATAGCAGTCGAAATTGTCATTTCCCTCGACGACTTTGTTGACGTCCTACACATAGAAAGTTTCCCGCCACGAACCCGCACCCTACCAGAAGGTAAGCTTGCGGAGGGTTTTAATGTGGCGCAGCTGATCAAGGATAGGCGCGAACACGGTGCCATACCAGGACCGCTCTCCACTGCCTGACGGGGTTCTCCGGCGATGGGCAAATCCAGCCCCCGTTTGATTCTGATCATAGAGGTCTTGCCCAACCTGAAGCGTTCGTGAAGCATCCCCGGCAGGGTCAGCGCGCGCGGTACGCCGTCACCCGGATCCATGACCGCGCGCAAGGCGTCCCCGAATCAGCGAGCCGGATTTACAATCATCGCGACGATCTGATGCTCTCACGGGTTCGGCATTCACGCCCCG
>CAYPKI010000223.1:0-612 GCA_964411265.1 uncultured Alcanivorax sp.
TGCTGGAGTCCAACCTGCGCATGATGCTGGGCGCGGCCCGACCTCGCAGCGGTGCGGAATGGCTGCCTGGCATTTTCAATACCAGCCTTAATCCGGAACAATTTAGTGGTAAAGAGTCTGAGTACCGCGACCGGCTCTTCTTCACGGAATGGCTTCCAGAACAGGAACGGCGGGCGCAAAATGCCGAGCAGAGCGAGGACCTTGGGAGCCGGATTTCTTACATAGCCGTGAATGCGCCCACCCCCAGGAGCAGCGTCACGCTTTTTATTAATGCGCAGGGGGAAGCGATCGGAGGCAGAGCCGTGGGCCACGTCGAATCCTGTTTGAGCAGCTGCGTATCGGACCCATGAGAGTTCGTCGGCAAGGTCTTCCGTTTGCTCTGGTCACTATTCTTCTTGCTGGGTCGGCGGCGTTTGGCGCTCCCCAACCGCATAACGAATCAAACCAACGACCCCAAATGGAAGATTTCAGTGATGCGGCGCAATTCGTGCGCGAGTTGCTTGCCTGGAAACGGGAGAAAAGACGCGGCGAAGACAAGGCAGCCGAAACGAAACAGAAGCACCAAACAACTCAAGGGGACTGGCACGAGGTCACCGGGCCGGAAACCCTGGA
>CAYPKI010000223.1:622-1689 GCA_964411265.1 uncultured Alcanivorax sp.
AGCCATGCAAGACCCGGAGTCGGAGCAAACTTCTTCAGGGCGTGAAGACTGGCATGATGTGAATGGCCCGGAGACGCTGGAGGGAGCTTTGCGGAAAGCCCGTGGGTACACGCCGCCGGACTACGACGCAAGGTACCGCTTTAACCGTACGACTCATTTGAGTTTCCCCCTGCCTCGGCTGGAGGGCGAGCAAATGTCCGGTCAGGCCATTACCGGCGGTCTGCGCAAGGAGGAGCTGGAACAACCTTCTCTGGAGCCTCTCCCGGAAATGAACATGATTCTGGACAAAATCGGCGACACGGAAGACTTTAGCGGAAAAGAGAGGCAAGAGACCCTCCCCACTCCTGTTGAAAACCGAAGAAAAACAGTGCAGGTCAATACGCGGTAAAGGAGCAAGGAGCAAGGAGCAACCACGGGTTGCGCTATGCCGCACCTCGGTCAACCCGACATCCCGGTTACGAACCTTATCAATAAATCCGGTATCCTCGCGGGGATTCAGCCCCGATCCAAGATCACGATGCCGACAACGCCAGCTGATACAGGACCAGGGCCGTCGCCACAGAAACATTCAGGCTTTCCACTTCGCCCCGCATGGGAATGGCTACTTCCCGGTCACACTGCTTGCGCGTCACCGGTCGCAGGCCACTGCCCTCCGCGCCCATGACGACCACCTGACCACCGGGAGCAGACTCGAGATCCCGGAGCGCAACCGCCCCGGAATCACCGGCCGCGCCAATTGCCGTCAGGCCCTGCTCGCGTAAGGCCGCCAGACCACGCGCCAGATTGGTGACTTCAAAAAAGGGGATGGATTCCGCCGCACCCGCCGCGCTACGACATGCAACAGCGGTCAATCCGGCGGAATGCCGAGCGGGCACCACCGCTGCTTCCGCGCCGGCGCCATCGGCACAGCGCAGACATGCTCCCAGATTATGGGGATCCGTTATGCCATCCAGCGCCAGTACCAGTGGCGCGGATCCACACCTTGTAAGATGCGAAGTGAGTGCTTGCTCATTACCAGGGCGCCGCGGGCGGGCGCGAGCTACCACGCCCTGATGCTGCCCCCCGGC
>CAYPKI010000223.1:1699-2246 GCA_964411265.1 uncultured Alcanivorax sp.
GCGACCCCGACAGCGGTGCGGTCAGCAGGTACGGCGGACCGGCACCGGCATCGGTAGCCAGCACTTCGGGAACTCCCACCGGTGTCCGCTCGCCGGCGTACTGTACACTCAAGCCGTGACCCCGGGCCTGCTCCGCCAGGGCCGTGAGCCGGGCTTCTCCCCGTTGGGCACGCTCGTCCAGGAGCCAGAGTTCCAGCACATCTTCCGGTCGGTGGCGCAGCACGGCCCCCACGGCATGAACACCGGAGTAGTACATGGGCGTCGCGGGTTTCATGAGCTTTTGCGTCGCCCCCGTCCACCACGGCTGGATTTGCGGGCAGCCTTTTTGGAAGCTGCTTTTTCAGTCGTTTCCTTGCTGGCGGACGCCTTTTTCGCGGCCGTTTTTTTCCCGGTAGCGGCTTTCTTGTTGGCCGCTTTCTTGCCCGCTGATTTCTTGCCGGGTGCGGATTGTTTGCGCGCCGCCGATTTGTTGCGGCTGGCGCCGTCGCCGGAGCCCTTGCCCTGTCGACCCTGACGCTTGCTGCCACGCTCAGCGTCATGATCCGCG
>CAYPKI010000223.1:2296-2614 GCA_964411265.1 uncultured Alcanivorax sp.
TTCATCACCCAGGCGGAACATCCGGCCGGAGGATTCACCCACCAGGGCATGGCGCACATCATCATGGTGGTAGTAGTCGCTCTCCAGACTGGACACGTGAACCATGCCGTCGATATAAAGCTCGGATAGCGTCACGAAGAGCCCGAAACCGGCCACGCCGGAGACGACGCCCTCGAATTCGGCCCCCAGGTGCTGCTGCATGTACTGGCACTTGAGCCACTGCTCCACGTCGCGTGTCGCTTCATCCGCGCGCCGTTCGGTCATAGAGCAGTGCTCGCCCAGTTGGGCCATGGTGTCCCGGTCATAGGGGACAATCTG
>CAYPKI010000223.1:2624-3555 GCA_964411265.1 uncultured Alcanivorax sp.
CTCCCCCGGTCGCCTTCTAACCATCCCCCGTGCCTAGGCCGATGGGTTCGGGGTTATCGACGCTCTCGCGGAAATCCTTCTTGCGGATCAGATAGCGCAGCGTGCGGTGCACCAGCAGGTCCGGATAGCGCCGGATAGGCGAAGTGAAGTGCGTATAGGCCCGATAAGACAAACCGAAGTGACCCTTGTTCTCTGCCTGATAGCGCGCCTGGGTGAAGGTGCGCAGCATTACGCTTTGAATCAGATTGCGGTCCGTGCGCCCCTCGATTTTCTCGGTCAGCTCGCGGAACATGGTCGGTGTCACTTCGTCTCCGCTGGACCAGGGCAAGCTCAACCCCAGACCGCCGAGAAAGGCCTGCAGGGATTCCAGCTTTTCCTCGGTAGGCGGCTCATGATTACGGAAGAGAATGGGCAGGCCGGATTTTTCCATCAGCTGGGCCGTGGAGATGTTGGCCGCCAGCATGGCCTCCTCGATCATGGTATGTGCCACATTGTGCTCCACCGGCACAATATCCTGAATCTTCTGGTTCTCGTCCTGCACAATGCGCGTGTCCACGGTATCGAAGTCCGCCGCCCCGCGCTCGCGCCGGCGCTGACGCTGGACCTGGTAAAGGTCATACCAGGTGGCAATCATCTTGAGTACGCTGGGGTCGAGCTCGCTGTTGAGTTGCTGAGCCAACTCGCCCTCGGGCTCTCCGATCAGCGCACCCACCTTGGTGTAGGTCAGGCGGTGGCGCGAGCGCATGACGCCCTCGCGAAACGTATGTTTGGTAATCCGGCCGTTTTTCGAGATCTGCATGTCACAGCAAAGACAGAGCCGGTCCACACCCGGGTTGAGCGAGCACAGCCCGTTGGACAGCACCTCCGGCAGCATGGGAATAACGCGGTTGGGAAAGTACACCGAATTACCGCGTTTTTGCGCTTCCTCATC
>CAYPKI010000223.1:3565-3819 GCA_964411265.1 uncultured Alcanivorax sp.
GCCCGGGTGGACATAGTGCGAAACGTCAGCAATGGCCACGATCATGCGCCAGCCGCCGCGCCAGCGCTTTTCCACATAGATGGCGTCGTCGAAGTCCCGCGCGCTCTC
Organism: uncultured Alcanivorax sp.; assembly: GCA_964411265.1. Classification (GTDB taxonomy): domain Bacteria; phylum Pseudomonadota; class Gammaproteobacteria; order Pseudomonadales; family Alcanivoracaceae; genus SLJS01. The sequence goes on from CAYPKI010000223.1 coordinate 3,674, forward strand.
GTCGTCCACGGTCACCAGGGGCAGTTCGCGCAGATCATAGCGGCCCTGCTTGTCCGCTTCCGGAACCTCTCCCGGCACCCAGGCCGCTTCCTGCTCCACGCCCTCGGGCCATTCATGCGGAATCTCGTAACGCCGCACCGCTACAT
>CAYPKI010000224.1:0-3816 GCA_964411265.1 uncultured Alcanivorax sp.
TTGGCCTTCGCGGCGAATAGCTGCACCCGATACGAAGGGGGTGTCGGCGCGGACACAGGCCCGATTGATGGCACGGCGGGCGGCGAAGTTGTCGGTACAATCCAGAACCAGATCCAGTTCCGGCAGGAGCCTGTCGAGTACAGCTTCATCGGCGCCCTCCTCGCGCGCACGGCAATCCACTTCCCGATTGAGCTCACTCAGCTGTTCCGACAGGGCCTCGGCCTTGGGCCGACCCAGATCACCCTGACGAAACGCAATCTGACGGTGGAGGTTGTGTACTTCCACCCGGTCCGGGTCCACCAGGGTAAGTGACCCCACTCCCGCGCCGGCGAGATAAAGCGCGGCGGGACAACCCAGGCCGCCGGCACCCACGATCAGGACCCGGGCCTCGGCCAGGGCCTGCTGGTTGTCCAGATCAAAATCCGGCACCAACAACTGTCGGCTGTAGCGCAGAACCTGATTGTCACTGAACCCGGATTCGGCCATGGGTCACGCGCTCCTGTCCGGCCAGATCGAGCCGGGTATCGATATCCGTGAAACCACCCGACGCCATTAAAGCACGCACGGCCTCGCCCTGATCATGGCCGTGCTCCAGTGCCAGCCATCCGTCCGGCACCAGCCGATCAGGCACGGCGGCAATAATGGCGCGAATGGCGTCCAGTCCGTCCGGGCCGGCCACCAGAGCCTTGCGGGGTTCATGGCGTACGTCGCCCGCATCAAGATGGGGATCGGTTTCGGGCACATAGGGGGGATTGCTCACCACCGCATCCAGGGGCCCGGCCAGGGCCCGGAGCCAGTCCGAGTGCTGCGCGGTGACATTATCCGCCCCCAGCCGGCCGGCGTTGTCCCGGGCGAGGCTCAGCACCGGCTCGTCATTATCCGTAATGATGACTCGCCAGCCGGGCCGCGCCAGTGCCAGGCTGATGCCCACGGCGCCGCAGCCGGTGCCCAGATCCGCCACCTTGGCCTCGTCCTGCGGCAGGATCTCCAGCGCCACTTCCACCAGCAATTCCGTATCAGGGCGCGGGATCAGGCTGTCCGACGTGACCCGGAAACGATGATCGAAGAAGTCACGCGTGCCCAGCAAATAGGCCACGGGTACGGCCCGGGCCCGCTCGGCCACCCATTCCCGAAAGCGTTGTTCGTCCGCAGCGTCGGGTTCGTATTCGGGCCAGGTGTAGAGCCAGGCGCGATCGCAGGTCAGCACCCGGGCAAGCAGCAATTCCGCGTCCAGCCTGGCCGTATCGGACACCGGCGTCAGTTCGTCGCCTGCCCGGCGCAGCAACTCATCCACTCGTGCCATGGCATGCCCTCAGGCTTTCATTCCGATGTCGCCAGCTCAGCCAGCTTGCGCGCCTGATCTTCCGCGGTCAGCCCCTCGATGACGTCTTCCAGGTTGCCCGCCACGATGTCGTTGAGCTTGTACAGCGTCAGGTTGATGCGATGATCGGTCAGCCGGCCCTGGGGGAAGTTGTAGGTGCGGATGCGCTCGGAGCGATCCCCGGAACCAATCTGGGACTTGCGTTCGGCCGCCTGCTCGCGTTCCTGCTCCTGGCGCCGCATGTCCATGAGCCGGGCCCGCAGAAGGGACAGCGCCTTGTCCTTGTTCTTGTGCTGGCTGCGTCCGTCCTGACATTCCACCACCTCGCCCGTGGGCAAGTGGGTGACGCGTACGGCCGAATCAGTGGTGTTTACATGCTGTCCGCCCGCGCCGGAAGCGCGGTAAGTGTCGATGCGCAGGTCCTCGTTGCGCAGCGTTTCCTCCTCAATGCCCTCGGCCTCGGGCATGACCGCGACGGTGCACGCGGAGGTGTGAATCCGGCCCTGGGATTCCGTCGCAGGCACACGCTGCACCCGATGCACGCCGGATTCAAACTTGAGTTTCGAATACACGCCGTCGCCAGCCACGCGGATAATCATTTCCTTGTAGCCGCCCTGCTCGCCCTCGCTGGTCTGCACCACTTCCACTCGCCAGCCCTGCTGCTCGGCGTAGCGGCTGTACATGCGGTAAAGATCGCCGGCGAACAACGCCGCTTCGTCGCCCCCCGTGCCGGCGCGAATTTCCAGATAGACACTGGCCCGGTCGCGCGGGTCCTGGGGCAGCATGAGCCGCTGAAGCTCGTCTTCGAGCTCCGCCAGGCGCTGTTCACAGGTCTCGACTTCCTCGCGGCCCATCTCGCGCATGCTCGCGTCACTGTCCTCGGCCATGGCACGGGCGGACTCCAGATCCTGACGCATGCGGCGGTAGCGCTCATAGCAGCTCACCACGTCCCCGAGCTCAGCGAATTCGCGCGAGAGATCGCGAAAGCGTTTCTGATCGCCCATGACGTCCGGGTCCGACAGCAGATGCTCCACTTCTTCACGGCGCTCGGCGACACGCTCCAGCTTGTCTTCCAGGCTTTTATCCATGGGTTCAGTCGTTGTCCTCGTGGCGGTTTTCACCCAGCAAGAGTTCCCTGGCAAGCTCCAGCGCTTCCTGCCGGTCCTCAGCCGCCAGCCGGCGCAGCTGAACACTGGGCTCGTGCAGGATCTTGTTGATCAGGCTATGGCGGAACCGACTGAGCACATCTTCGGCGTTGTCGCCCTTGTTGATTTGACGCATTGCCCGTTCGAGTTCGGCGTCTGCCAGAGCCATAACCTGTTCGCGATAACTGCGCAGCGTATCCACGGCCTGACGCTCACGCTCGGCGCGCTGAATATCCTCCAGGGCATGCTCGATCAGCTGTTCCGCGGCCGCCGCCGCCTGGCGCCGCTGCCGGATATTTGCCTCGATCGCCTCCTGGAGGTCGTCCACGGTATAGAGGTAGACGTCGTCCCATTCCCCCACCTCCGGGGCGATATCCCGCGGCACGGCAATATCCACCATGAACATGGGCCGGTGACGGCGCTGCTTGAGCGCCCGCTTGACCATCGTTCTGTCCAGCAGAGCCTCGGCGCTACCCGTGGACGAAATCAGAATATCGGCGCCGGGCAACCAGGGCGGCAGTTCATCCAGGGTGATGGCCCGACCGCCCACTTCCGTAGCCAGTTCCTCGGCCCGTTCGCGTGTGCGGTTGGCAATAATCAGTTCGCGTACACCCAGATCCCGCAAATGCCGCGCCGCCAGGTCAATGGTTTCACCCGCTCCAATCAACAGTGCCTGATTCTTGCTCAGATCGGCGAAAATATGGCGCCCGAAAGAAACGGCCGCATAGGCCACGGACACCGCATGGGCGCCAATGTCGGTTTCGGTGCGGATGCGCTTGGCCACGGCAAAGACCTGCTCGAAGTACTCGACCAGCTCAAGGCCCAGCGTGCCGGTTTCCTGCGCACGGGCATAGGCATCGCGCATCTGGCCCAGCACCTGGGGCTCGCCCAGCACCAGGGAATCGAGCCCGCCGGCAACACGCATCATGTGATGCAGCGCATCCTCGTCGTAATAGCTATACCAGTGATCACGCAAGTCATCGGGCGCAAGATGATGCCAGGACGCCAGCCAGGCCGGCAGGTCCGGATTGTCGTCCACCAGACAGTAGCATTCGGTGCGGTTGCAGGTGGACAGCAGCACCGCCTGGGCTACACCAGGCACCGCCACCAGGGAGTGCAGCGCAGCGGCGAGATCCTCGGAGGCGAAGGTGATTCGTTCCCGAAAATCCAGCTCCGCCGTCTTGTGGTTCACACCGGCCGCCAGTAAATGCATTTCGCCGCCACCTGCGCAAGTCGGGCGCATTTTGCGGTAAAGGTGCCCGTAAAACAATGTCAACTCCGGGCTGTGCCGGTGGGCATGGCGGCCCGCCTGTGCCATCATAAAGCTCCATTTTTGACCGGACACGGACC
>CAYPKI010000225.1:0-1190 GCA_964411265.1 uncultured Alcanivorax sp.
CACCTTGCCGCTCGGAAAGGGAACCACCCTGTCCGTCGCAACCAAGCACACCAGCTCTAGGCGTCGGGCCACGCTGAGTGCGCAAGGCGTTTTTCAACAGCCTGTAAGAACCATAATATAAAAAAACAGTTTTTTTGCCCCAAAAACGCCCGTTTCTCGGGATTGCGGAGCTTTTCAACCCGGAATTTGATGCAGATCAAACCGCATAGAACAGGCTCATGCTTTTTTATGAGTCGTCTTGCTCAAGCAGAACGGTAAGGCAAGTAATCCAGGGCCTCACGCTGGTACGCCCGGACAGCATCGGCCTCGCGTCGGCAGAAATCGGCGACGGGTTCACGCAAACCTGGATCGCGAAGGTGGTGCAGCGAATAGGTGATAACCGGTTCGAAACCGCGCAGAATCTTGTGTTCGCCCTGCACCCCCGGGTCGAATTCAGTCAGGCCCCGCTCGATGCCGAACTCGATACCCTGGTAATAACACAACTCGAAATGCAGCGCGTCGTATTCGCGCAGACAGCCCCAGTAGCGGCCGTAGAGCCTCGAGTCATCAAAGAAATAGAGCGCGGCCGCCGCCGGCTCACCCTGATCAAACGCCATGACCATCATGAGCTGGTCGGCCAGATGCCGCGAGATCTGCCGAAAAAAAGACGGCGGCAGATAAGGGCTTTGGCCGTGCTTGTAATAGGTATCGGCGTAAAAACGCTGGAATGCCTGCCACCAGTGTTCGTCCAGCTCATCGCCGGTACGGCGCTCCACCGACAGTCCCTGCTCGTCAATGCGCCGGCGCTCGCGGCGCAGGCTCTTGCGCTTGCGCGACACCAGCGCGCCCAGAAAATCATCGAAACTATCATAGCCATAATTGAACCAGCGAAAATGACAGGCTTCGCGCTGGATCAGCTCCAGTTCCGCCAACGCCGACCTTGTGGCTTCGTCCGGGAACAGCAAATGCCACCCGGACGCATCCTGTTCAGTGAGGCGCTGTTCAATCCGTGACCATAGCGCCTCGGGGTCAGGGGAAGAACCGCGCCAGCGCGGTCCGGTGACGGGGGTGAAGGGCGCAGCCGTAACCAGTTTGGGGTAATAGAGCATGCCGCTGCGGCGGTAGGCATCGGCCCAGGCGAAATCGAAGACGTATTCGCCCCGGGAGTGCACCTTGCGGTAGAGGGGCATCCAGAAATCCTCGTCTTCGAG
>CAYPKI010000225.1:1200-1849 GCA_964411265.1 uncultured Alcanivorax sp.
AGATGCTGCGGTGTCCACCCCGTGTCGCCGCCCACAGCGCCACTGTCCTCCAGAGCCTGATGGAATGCTGGCAGCAGGAAGGGATACCGAGCGCCGGATTCTGGGCAGGATGACATGTGTTTCCCTCAAGGCTTCGTTACAATGGCCGCTTCGTTTCGGGGCCCTTCCATTCAGACGGCCCGAAGCGCGCTTTGTCATAATAACCGTGTTCCAACAAGGTAGTGTCAAGATGCAAGCTTCTCGATGGCTGATCGTGTTTTATGTGCTGGCGGCCCTGTTTCTGGTCGTGGCCGGCGGCGCTTTTCTTGTTGACCCACTGGGCGTGCTGACACAGCTGCATCCGCAACCGGACGTAGCGGACTCGTCCGAAATGCTGGCCCGCCAGACCGGCCTGGGCCTGATTCTCGCCGCACTGGTTTCACTCGTATGTATTCTTACGCCCAAGCGCATTCTGCTGCACTTGGCCGTGGGCCTCTATCTTCTGGGCTGGGTTGCGAACCAGGGCGACGCCGCGTTCGGAGCGGCCGCCTGGCTCTGGCTGATACCGGTCGTCTATCTGCTGCCGCTGGTGGTGCCGCTGCTGGCCCCGGTGTTCAAGCGCATGCCGTTGTCCCTGGCCGGGGGCAACCGCGAGGCGGGCAAGGTGAAA
>CAYPKI010000225.1:1859-3777 GCA_964411265.1 uncultured Alcanivorax sp.
TGGTTCAACCCCAACAAGGGCTTCGGGTTCATTATTACCGATGATGGGCGCGAGGTCTTTGTGCACTTCAAGGCCGTGCGCAACGGCGGTCGGCGCAGTCTGCGCAACGGCGCCAGCGTAACCTTCACCACAGTGCAGACCGAGCGCGGTGAACAGGCCGACGAGGTCTATATCGAAGGTGACACCTGACCGCCCAGCGCCGGGACCGGGGGCGTCATGACACTACGGACGGCAGATACCGTCACGCTACTGGTCTATCTGGGCGTGCTGCCAGCCATGGGGCTGTGGTTCGCCCGCAAAAGCAACTGGCTGCGCTATCTGCCCAACCTGTCGCTGCCCCTGGCGGTGCTGATCGCCGCCTTCGTCTTTCTGTCCTTGTTCCGGCGTGGCGGTCTCATTTCGGCGTGCGAGCGGGTTAAAACCGGCTTTTCCGCGCTCCATTGTCCGGTGTCCGGATCGAAAACGGCCGCATGCATTGCTACATCAGATGCCCCTTCGGGGCTGCCGGTAAACCAGAAGGCGCGGATTCGACCATCCGTCAGTTCCACCAGAGAAGGCGCATGCACCAACCGGGTTCGACCATCGGAGGTATAGCCACGGCGCCAGGGGTCGTCCGGCTGCCGACTGGCCGGTGCCGGCTCCGGAACGACGAACGAGGGCTTGGTGTCATCGGCCGGCTTCGGCAGGCCGGCGAAATAGACGCCTACCAGCAGCCGCGCTACCAAGATCGAGCCGACTCTGCGCACTGGCTGGCTGCCCGTGTCGTACAGAAACGCGATTCCAGCATCGCCTTGCACGGCACGCATTGCTGCACCGATTGCCCCTTCTTATACTCAACTCGTTAGCCGATAACTTCGCATACCGCCCTCCGCGTTCCCGCTGCATGTCGCGGAATCGGCAACGCCGAAAACGGTATCCAGCCGGAAAAGCGTGCGCCCATGACCTCAGCCAGCCCACAAGACAGCAGCGACTGGAGCCTGGCGAGCAACCTCAGGGGCATCCAGGTCTATGTGTGCAATCAGGCCCATCGTCGTTTGAAGGCTTTCCGGGCTTTCATGCGCATGGAGCTGGCAGACGAATACGCTCTGGTGGCGCTCGCCAATGATTATTCGCGCCTGCCTCGCTGGGTACACCTCATCCAGCATGTGGAGGAACTTGAGCGCCGCGGCCCGCTTCAGCGCTGGTTACGTTTTATTACCCATCTGCCCTGGCCCCTGCACGACCGCGAGGTGGTCCTGCGCCTGGATGTGGAACAGCTTCGAGATGAGCACGACGATGTGGTCCGGGCTCGATTCTGTAATGTCGATGAATGCCAGGCCCGTGACAGCCCCTATCTCACGGTACCCGAGCTGCACGGCGTATCCGGGTTCCGCCGATTGCCGGGTGACGAAATCGAGCTTTTCTATGAACTCACCCTGGACCCGGGCGGAAAGATACCGGCCTGGCTGGCCAACAAGGTTCTCCGGGAGGCGCCCTTTTTTACACTGGAGCGGCTGCGCCATCTGGTGCACAAACCGGAATACCAGGGTCACTATTTCGATTACCTCGAGTTGTCGGGGCCAGGTCGGCCCGGGGACGCCGCACCCCGGGACGAAACCAGCTCCAACCCATCAAGGTGAATCGGCTGTAATAGAGGGGCTTTATTCCCTTGATGGCTGGTTCTTTTCCATCCCGGTCACCCCGGTCTCGCCAACCTCCCCGGGGCTGGTGGCTGTCCTGCTCGCCCCGTATCCGCAGTCACACCGTACCCGCCGGCAACGGATTGTCTCGAGCCTGCGGGCGGCGCTAGCGGATCAGCAAGCGCCGGCCCGCTGACCTCCGGACTGCTGAGCGCCGATTGGCCTTACCTGCATAGCCGCATTCGCTATACTGGCGCGCTCGCACCGCAGTCAGAAAAGGACCATCATGAAAAACCTGA
>CAYPKI010000226.1:0-2675 GCA_964411265.1 uncultured Alcanivorax sp.
CTGGCCAAGCTGGTCGGGCTTATGGCCGTTTTGCCGGCGGCGGCCGCCGCCGGGGGGCTGGACCTGCGGGGGGCCAACGTCACCGGGTGGTTGCTGGAGGAGGCCGGCCAGGGCCACCGCCTGATCGGCCTGCCGGAGTAGGTGGTCGTTGGCGGGCGGGGGCCTCCGCGGCTGGCTGCAGCGGGCCCTGGGCGCCCGTCCCGGGGAGCTGGGCGCCCTGGTGTGGGCCTTCCTGTACTTCTTCTGCCTGCTCGCCGGCTACTACGTCCTGCGCCCGCTGCGCGACGAGATGGGCATCGAGGGCGGGCTGGCCAACCTGCCCTGGCTGTTCACCGCCACCTTCGCCGTCATGCTGGCGGCCATCCCCGCCTACGGCTGGGCCAGCGCCCGCTGGCCGCGGCGGCGCCTGGTGCCCGGGGTCTACGCCTTCTTCCTGGTCAATCTGGCGGTGTTCTACGCCCTGTTCACCTCGGGCGTGGCGCCCGAGGTGCTGGCCCGGGTGCTGTTCGTCTGGGTGAGCGTGTTCAACCTCTTCGTGGTCTCGGTGTTCTGGACCTTCATGGCCGACATCTACAGCCGCCCCCAGGCCCAGCGGCTGTTCGGCTTTATCGCCGCCGGAGGCAGCACCGGCGCCATTGCCGGGCCCGGAATTACCACCCTGCTGGCCGCTCCGCTGGGCACCAATCGGCTGCTGCTGATCTCGGCGGCCATGCTGACCCTGGCCCTGCTGGCGATTACGCGGCTGCGCCACCAGGCGCGAGACCACGAACCCGACGAATCGGGCGCGGCCCTGGGGGGCCGCCCCCTGGACGGCCTGCGGCATCTGCTGCAGTCGCGCTACATGGCCGGTATCGGCGCCTTTATCGTGCTCTATACCCTGATTGCCACCTTCCTCTACTTCCAGCAGGCGCATATTGTCGAGGACGCCTTTGCGGGGGAGGACGCGCGCACCTCCGCCTTTGCGCTGATCGATCTGCTGACCAACTCACTCACCCTGGGCCTGCAGTTCTTCGCCACCCATCATCTGGTCCGCAAGCTGGGTCTGGACCGGGCCCTGGCGCTGATTCCGCTACTGGTCGCCGCGGGTTTCGTGCTCCTGGCCTGGATGCCCGCCTTTACCGTACTCATGACCTTCCAGGTGATCCGTCGGGCGGGCAATTATGCGCTGACGCGCCCCGGTCGTGAGATGCTGTTTACGGTGCTCCAGCGCGAAGACAAGTACAAAACCAAGAACGTGATCGATACGCTGGTGTATCGGGGCGGAGACGCCGCCAGCGGCTGGCTGTTCTCCGGACTCAAGACGGCCGGACTGGGCCTGTCCGGCACAGCGCTCATCGCTGCGGCGGTGTCCCTGGTCTGGATGATGCTGGGCGTCTGGCTGGGCCGGCGCCAACAGGAGCAAGCCGAAGCGGCACCACAGGAGGACGACCATGAGCATGATTGATAACTGGACCCGCCGACAGGTACTGCGCGGCCTGGCCGGGCTGGGCGCCACGGCGCTGTTGCCCGCCTCCATCGCGCGCGCGGCCGGGCCCGAAAACCACAGCCTGATCCAGCGCACCATTCCCGGCACCGATGAACAGATTCCGGTGTCGGGCATGGGCAGCGCTCGCACTTTCGATGTGGATCCGAACGACCAGCAAGCGCTGGAGCGTCTGAAAAAAGTGCTGCGCAATTTTTATGACGCTGGCGGCCGCGTGCTGGACACCTCCCCCATGTACGGCAACGCGGAAGTCGTGCTGGGCAAGCTCATGAGCGAGCTCAACCTGACCGATGACTTCTGGATCGCCACCAAGGTCTGGACCCGCGGCCGGGACGAGGGCATTCAGCAAATGGAACGCTCCATGGAGCGTCTGGGCCGGGACCGGCTGGAGCTGATCCAGGTCCACAACCTCAAGGATACGTCCACCCATCTCGAGACCCTGCGCGCATGGAAGGACGAGGGCCGGATCCGTTATCTGGGCGCCACGCATTACCTCGAGGACCAGCACGATGACCTGCTCGATCTGATCCAGCGCGAATCCCTGGACTTCCTGCAGTTCAATTACAACCTGGCCGAGCGCAACGCGGAGAAGAAACTGCTGCCCGCCTGTGCCGAACGAGGCGTCGCCACGCTCATCAATGAACCCTATAACAAGGGCAGGCTGTTCCAGCGTGTGGGCGATCAGCCGCTGCCGGACTGGGCCGCCGAGATTGGCTGTGACAGCTGGGCCCAGTTGTTTCTCAAATACCTGATTGGCCATCCCGCGGTGACAGCGGTCATACCCGCCACCGGCGATCCGGCACACGCGGCCGACAATGCGGCGGCGGGCCGCGGGCCCTTGCCCGACGACGCCATGCGCCAACGGATTCGGGAAGCCGCCGGTTTTTGATTCCGATCAAGACCCGGCTATCGGAGGCGACGTACGATGTCAGGGAGCATCAGCAGGGATCACCCGGGACGATGATACCGGGCACGGATACGCCCGCCTCACGCAAGTTCAGCCCAGGGAGCAACCATGAAACAGCCCCGCGATTATTCCGGCGTCGGCATTATCAACCACTGGATAACCGCCCTTCTGGTAACCGCCATGCTCACGCTGGGCCTGGCCGCCGGCGCCGCCCCCACCGAAGACATGGAAGACTACATCATCGGGGTCCACATCAGTCTGGGCTTTTTTACCTTCCTCTTTGTG
>CAYPKI010000226.1:2685-3739 GCA_964411265.1 uncultured Alcanivorax sp.
GTGCTCTGGCGTATTGGTTACCGTCTTTACCAGGGATTTCCGCCCGCGCTAAGCGAGTCCCAGAGGGAACGGTGGCTGGCGCGGGGCACCCATGGGCTGATTCTGCTGGCGCTGCTGCTGATGGTGTTCACCGGTCCGCTCTATCTCTTTACGGAAAACGAGGGTGTGGAGGTATTTGGCTGGTTCACGGTGGCGATCCCGCTGGAAAGTCTGGCCGTGCTGCACGAACCCGTCGAATCCATTCACATCTGGCTGGGCGTCTACGGCCTGCCCGTGCTTTTGCTGGTGCATATTGCCGGCGCCATTCGCCATTACCTGGGCCGCCGCAGCGCCGACCCGGGTGAGCTGCAAGGCACCCGTCGGGACGCTGGTCCGGCCGAGCGCGATTGAGCCGCCGGGCGCGGGCGGCGCCCGCCCAGGCCAAACTGCTATCCTTGGCCCGAATCCGGCTGAAGAAGAGGCCTGCTTTATGAAGATTGCCTTGATCGGTCTGGGCATCATGGGCTCGCGCATGGCGGCGCGGCTGCTCGCCGAACACGAGGTGACGGTTTTCAATCGTTCCCCGGAGCAAGCCGAAGCGCTGCAAGCCCGGGGCGCGCGGCGCCCAGCGAGCGCCGCCGAAGCCGTCCACGATGCCGAAATCGTGTTCACCATGCTCGCCGATCCGCCCGCTGTTCGTGCCGTGGCCCTGGGCGAGGACGGTTTTCTCCAGGCCATGCCGGCGAATGCCCTCTGGGTGGACATGAGTACCGGCAAGCCGGAGTTCTCGCGGGAGATGGCGCAGACGGCCCGGCAGCATCAGCTGCGTTTTCTGGATGCGCCCGTGGCCGGCACACGGCCGCATGCGGAATCGGGCGAGCTGGTTTTCTTTATCGGTGGCCACCCGGACGATCTGGCGCAGGCCCGGCCCTGTCTGGATCAGCTGGGCAACAAGGTGGTCCATGTCGGGGATCACGGCCAGGGCATGGCCATGAAGATGGTGGTGAATCATCTGCTGGGCACGGCCATGCAGTCCTTCGCGGAAGGCTTGCATCTGGGCGAGGATCTGGGCCTC
>CAYPKI010000227.1:0-3735 GCA_964411265.1 uncultured Alcanivorax sp.
CGAGCCCACCGAGGCGCCGCCGCCACCGCCCATGGCGGAGCTGGATTCGGCCATTGGCGGCGTGGATATCCCGGTACCGGGGCTGGACGCGAACGAGATCGATCCGTCCGCGGGCGAGGGCGAAGGCGACGGCGATCTGGTCATGACCGACGAAACCGTCGATCAGGCACCGCAACCCGCGGCGCAACTGGATCTGGAGTATCCCGCCGGTGCCAAGCGCGACGGGGTCGAGGGCCATGTGACCGTCAGCATGCTGATTGACGACCAGGGCAGCGTCCAGCGCGTGCGCGTGCTGGAAGCCCGGCCCGAGGGTGTATTCGAGGATGCGGCCACCCGGGCGGCGCGCAACTGGACCTTTGAGCCTGCGCGCTACCAGGGCGAGGCGGTCAAGGTCTGGGCCCGTCAGAAGATTCGTTTTGAACTGGACTAGGGCGAGGCATTTGATGGATTCAGCACTGGCTGCACGAGCACTGTTGATCCCGGCCTTGTTGCTGTTGGGGCTTGCGACGCAACCGGTGGCCGCGCAAAGCGATGCGGAAGTGGATTATCTGCAGCTGGCGGCGCGCCTGGTGGCGGACGGCAATTATGACCGGGCCGAGCGCGCGCTGAGTCAGGTCAAAACCGAAGCCGATGATCTTGACCGGGTGCGTTACCACACCCTGCTGGGCCTGGTGGATCTGCGCCGCGAAGACCATGAAGGCGCCATCCAGGATTTACAGCAAGCCCTGGACGCGCATGAAAAGCGGGCACGCAAAAATCCTGACGCCGAGAAGGACCAAAAGCAGCAACGCCGCAGCGAACGCGAGCGCATCCATCTCTATCTCGCTCAGGCGCACATGGGGCTGGAGCAATACAAGCAGGCCCTGGGTGCCCTTGATCGCTCGGGCGAGACCGGCGCGGCCATTGCCATGGTGCATGCCCTGCGCGCCCAGGCGCACTGGCAGCGCGAGGAATACGACGCCGCCTTCGCCGCGCTCAATCGCGGCGCCCGGCGTTTTCCGGATGATTACCAGTTTCTGCGGCGCAAGGTCTTCTACCTCATCAATCTGGGCTTTTACCGCCAGGCCGCGGACTCCGGGCGCGAGTACCTGCAAAAGGCCGACGCCGGCCCCCGGGATTATGTCGCGATCGGCACCGCACTGCGCCAGAGCGACCAGCATCAGGCCGCGCTCACCCTGCTTGAGCGCGCCCGGCTGATCTGGCCGCAGGACCGCGACATCGCCGTGGAACTCGCCCATACCTGGCTGGGCATGGACAAGGTGGCCGCGGCCGCCGAGGTTTTTGCCCGCGCATCGGTCTATCACCCGGCGATGCGGCTGGAAGCGGCCGAGCTGCAACGTCGTGCCGGCCGGCTCTACCGCGCGCTCATGCTCAACACCACCGTGCCCGACCCGGAAAAGAAATACCGCCAGCGTCTGGCGATTCTCGTGGCCATGGAGCACTGGGATCAGGCCGCCGGCATGGGCGATGCCCTCCGGCGTCACGGCCTGCTGGACAACGATGATCTGCGCTACGCCTTTGCCTATGCACTCTTCAAGGCGGGTGACTACGACCGTGCGGATCAGGTGCTCAGTGGTATCCAGGACAGCGACACCTTCCGCAAGGCCACGGAACTGCGCAAGGCCATGGAGCAATGCCGTGAGGCCGAGTGGCAATGTCTGTAACCGAGTCCGGAGTACGGTTTATGCGTCGTGTAGCGGTGGTGGGGCTCGTCCTGTTGCTCGGTCTGCCCGGCATTGTGACGGGCCAGGAACAAAACCGTCTTGATCTTGTGGTTTTCCGGGGCGGTTCGCCCGTGAGCGGGATTGCGTTGCATCGCAATGGCGAGCGCCTGGGCGCGACGGATGAACAGGGGGCGCTGTCGGTATCCATGGATGCGGGGGATCAGGACCTCGCGTTGTACCGGGACGGAGAACAACTGGGCCGGCTCAAGCTGCGCAGCCGGCCCGGCCGGCCTGTCCAGGTTATCGCCAATCTGCCCGCTGGCGACGGCGGCGAAATCGCCTTCGACATTGAGGGCGCGACCGAAGGGGTGGCAAGCGCGCAAGCGGACCAGACCGATCAGCCCACAGGTACGCTGAACGGCCGCGTGATTTCGGCGCAGGACCAGACGCCGGTGAGTGGAGCACAGATCTATTTCGCCGGCGTGGAAACACAGGTGACCGCGGACGACCAGGGCCGTTTCAGCGCGGAACTGCCCGCGGGCGAATACCAGTTGTCCGTCGTCCATCCGGATTATTCCACGCGCACCCGCGGCGCGGTGGCGGTCAAGGCGGACGCGGAGGCGGAAATCAGCATTGACCTTACCCCGGCCGGGCTTCAGCTGGCGGATGTCACCGTGACCGCGCCCCATGTGGAAGGCAGTGTCGCTTCGGTGTTCTCGCAACAGCGCGAGGGCTCGGGCGTGAGCGAGGTGCTGGGCGCGGAGCAGATGGCACGCTCCGGGGACTCCACCGCCGCCGACGCACTCAAGCGCGTTACCGGCCTGACCATCGAGGATGGCAAGTATGTAGTCGTACGCGGCCAGCCGGCGCGCTATACCAAGACATTGTGGAACGGCTCGCCCCTGCCCAGCCCGGACCCGATTCGTCGCATTGTGCCGCTGGATCTCTTTCCCACCGGTGTAATCTCCAGTATCGACGTGCAGAAGAGTTATGATCCCCAGGCACCGGGGTCCTTTGGCGGCGGCCTCATTGGCCTGAAGACCGCCGGCGTGCCGGAAGAGGATTTTCTGGAATTCTCGCTCAGCGGTGGCATGAACACCCAGACTACGGGCAAGGACGGGTTCACTTATGAAGGCGGCGGCTCGGATATCCTAGGCACCGATGATGGTACCCGGGCCATGCCCGCCGGCGTGGACAATAATCTGGACGAGGCCGCAAAGGATTTCACCAATATCTGGGCCGTGGAGGAGCAGAGCATGGGCCCGGATACCGGCTTCGGTGTCTCCGGCGGCGTGAGCGGGGATGCCCTGGGTGCGCGAATGGGCGCACGCGCTGATTTCAGCTGGAGCCGTTCCTTTGACTACCGCGAAACCATTGAACGCGATTACGCCCTGGATGGCGATGGCAATCTTCAGGTGCGCAACGATCAGCTGGAAAAACGCACAGACGAAGAAGTCGATCTGGGTGGCATGTTCACGCTCGCAGCGGAATGGGACAAGCACAAGCTCCGCAGCAATACCTTTTTCATCCGCAAGGCCGTCAAGCGCAGCGAGATTACGGAAGGCACACGCGTGGTCAGTGACGATCTCTTCATCCGCGACTATCTGCTGGAATGGAACGAGCGCGAACTCTTGGCCCAGCAATTCATCGGCGAACATGATTTCGGTTGGGTCAGGGCGGACTGGCGCGGGCTCTTCGCGCAGGGGCGGCGTTCCTCACCGGATCGCAGAAACTATATCTACAAGCGTCAGAGCAATGGTGAATTCGTTTTCTTCAATCAGGCCAAGGCGAATCGTCGCTTCAATGAAAGCACGGACGATATCACCGGCCTGGACGGGGATCTGGAGTTTCCGCTACTGGATGGCCCGCAATGGAAGTTCTCCTTGCACACGGGCGTATCCACCTATAGCCAGGACCGCGAATCCGAAACCCGGCGTTTCAGCTTTGAAACCCAGAACAACCCGGATCTTTCCGATCCGCCCGAAATACTGCTGGACCCGGCCCGCGTGGGCGACACCCTGGAAGTCAGTGACGAGACCCAGACCAACGACAGCTATCTCGGCTCGGCCAG